>DASXKZ010000013.1:0-30955 GCA_036496525.1 Candidatus Angelobacter sp. | reverse complement strand
TACAACCAGGTTTTCGGATCGTACTCTTTCTCTTGCTCATTCCAGCCGGAGAACAACCCGCCCAGCTCTTCCGTATCGCGGAAGTCCTCACGCAGGATGGTAGGAGCGTTGGTGTAATGGCACACATATTCCTTGAAGTACTTCTTATGCTCGATGGTGTGGTTGATCAGCGCGCCAAGGAAAATAATGTCAGAGCCTGGTCGCAATGGCAGCCAATAATCCGCCATTGCCGATGTCCGGCTGAATCGCGGATCGACGTGGATTACCTTTCCACCCTTCGAGCGCGCCTCCATCACCCACTGGAAGCCCACGGGATGGTTCTCCGCCATGGACGATCCCATGATCAAAATTGCGTCAGAGTATTGCAGGTCTTGCTGCGCTGTAGTTGCTCCGCCTCGACCGTAAGATGTGCCCAGACCGGGCACGGTTGAGCTGTGTCATATTCGGGCCTGGTTGCTGATGCACACCATGCCCAGCCCGCCGGTAAACAATTTCTTGATCAGGTAATTTTCTTCGTTATCGAGCGTTGCGCCGCCCAAATGGGCGATCGACTTCGTCTGCATCAGCGTCTGGCCATCCTGTTTCTCTACAAACGTGTGCTCGCGGGAGGTCCAGAGCCGCTCCGCGATCATATCCATCGCGGTCTCCAGGTCCAGGCTCTCCCACTTATCGCTAAATGGCCTGCGATACTTCACCTTCAACTCACGATTGGCATGAGTGAGCAGCTCATGACTGTCTGCTCCTTTAGGACAGAGTCGCCCCCGTGAGATGGGCGATTCAGGATCGCCTTCTATAGAAATCAACTTATTGTCTTTGTGGAAAACCAGTTGTCCGCAGCCTACGCCACAGTACGGGCATATAGAACGCGTAACCTTGGCGTCTGCCGTTCGCGGCCCCAGGTTGCGCGTCCTCTCAGACATGGCTTCCGGGCCTGTTCCGTCTCCGCCTGTTTTGAATTGTTGAACAACTGGCCAGCGCGCGAGCAGCTCTCGAAGTGACACTTTTTATCCCCTATATAGGTTCTGAATGATTGTCTTGAGTGCGGGTTGCCCCCATGCACTCGGCTAGTGATTGTGTAAGGATGGGAAGCGCCGCAGATTTCGCTGATTGTGCGCAGAGAGGGAGATTAGACGCGGATGATGATTTTTAAACAACGCGAAAGACGCGAATCATAATTTTAAGTTTTGATTTGTGTCGATCCGCAAAATTCATGCCGCGTTTTTTTGCTGACACTTGTCTCGATGGAAGGTAGTTTCTCAGGCAGTTTTGTTAGAACAACTCGATGATCGCCGTATGGCCGGGAGCAGCGGCGAGCCGTCCGTCGCGCGTAATCAATGGAGCCCCGAGCTTTTCGGCAAGTCCAACGTAGGCCGCGTCATAGGCAGAAAAGTTGTGGCGGAGTTGCCAAACCCTGGGCAACAGCATGAAATGTGGATACCGTGTAAGCCTGAGATCCAGCAAGTCCTGCACGGCTTCGTCGGCGCGATTTGCTGGGACCGTTCCTTCCCGTACTAGGCGCCGCAGTACCTGGGCGACCTCAAGATCCAGGAGATGCGGAGCATGCAGCGATTCTCTGGCAGAATAGATCCGATGCTCGATGTGCCGACCTGCAGATGTCTGAAGAAGCCAGTCCACTGCGGCCGACGCATCCAGAACAATCATCGACCCTCACGCTCTTCTCTAATTAGGCGAGCAGTATCGAGCTGCGCCGCAACCGGCTTGCGCTGATGTAAACGCTCTCGCAACTCCGCCAGCGTTGGCCGCTCCGCAATTTCTCTGATCTCAGCCAGCAAATAATCTGATAGCGACATGCCTGCCATGGCCGCGCGCGCCTTTAGGGTGCGATGCAAAGCATCAGGCACGTTACGAAGCTGAATCATCTTTGACATGTGTTAAGCATACTTTCATGTTTACCACATGTCAACTAATAGCAGTATTGGCACGCTTATTGGTCATACCCTGGCCTGAATTACCTCTGTAACTTTGTAGCTCTTGAGATTTGGATTATTTTCTCTCCAACGCCCAGTGTCCGAGCAAGTGTTCTTTAGACGTATGAGGAGAAGGAACCATGTCTCGCAAGCATTTCTTCCGGATCGTTTTGTTTGTAGTGTGCCTCAGCGCTGCCGCCGTGGCGGAAATCGCTGCACGCGACCAGCAGGGAAATCTTCCCATCACAACAAAATCCGCCCCTGCGCGCCAACTGTTTGTGGATGGCCTGGTCAAGCTGCAAAATCTCCACGGTCTGGAGGCTATGCAGGACCTGCATAAGGCCGTTCAGCTTGATCCTGATTTCGCTCTGGCCAACATTATGATCAGTTTTGAGTCGGTCGATCCCTCGGTGGATCCGGCGGAAAAGGTAGCTGCCCGCGAAAGGGCCAATGCCGCCAAAGCTAAAGTAAGCCGTGGCGAACAGCTCGTGATTGACTGGCTCTCAAATTCCAGTGAAGGCAAGATCGTTCCCGCCATCCAGGCGATGAATGAGGTCCTGGGGCAATATCCGAATGACAAATTTCTGGCCTGGCTCGGCGCCGTCTGGGTGGAGAACCAGCAGCAGATCACCCGCGCCATTCCCATGTTTGAGCGCGTGGTGCGCCTCAACCCTGATTTTGCGCCGCCGCTGAATGAGCTGGCCTATTGTTACGCGCGCACGCGCAACTTTGAAAAAGCATTTGCCACCATGCAGCGCTATATCGCTCTGCTGCCCAACGAATCCAACCCACAGGATACTTACGCCGAGATCCTGCGCATGGCCGGCAAGTTTGATGAAGCGCTGAACCACTATAGGGCCTCGCTCAAGATCGACCCTGCATTCGTCTATTCGCAGCTCGGCATCGCTGACACTTACGCTCTAAAAGGCGACGAGACCCGTGCCCGGACGGAATACGCTCTGGCCATTCCGCATGCTTCTTCCCGGACTGAGGCTGCCAACTGGGGCCTGCAATCCGCCATTACTTACATTCGCGAAGAAGACTATGCCGGCGCCGACAAGGCCTTTCTGGCCGTGGCCCGCCAGGCGCATGAGAATGATCTGGCCGTGCCTGAAGCCGAAGCCTACCGCACCATGGCTGCATACCAGACCAATGGCAACGCTGCCATGGATTTACTACAAAGAGCTGAAGCTGTACTTCAGGAAAAACACGCGCTGCCAAAATTGACCCAGCAGCAGGAATTAGCGCTGGTGCTGCGCGAACGTGCAGCCCGCGCCGTACGCGAAGGCAAAAATGACGTTGCCGCCGCGACGCTGAAACGCCTGCAGGAACTGGCCGGATCCACCCATGATCAAGTCGTCCAGATTGCCTACGAAGGCGCTGCCGGCGCCGTTCTTGCCGGTCAAGGGAAGTACGAAGAAGCCCTGGCCCATCTTTCCGAGGACAATCGCAATCCTCAGTCAGTACTGCTGATGGTTCACGCCTATCAGAACATGGGCGAGAAGGCCCAGGTGGACGAACTCTCAACACTACTGGAAAATTGGAATGAGCCGACTCTGGAACATGCGCTGGTCGTCCCACAGTTTCGCACCCGCCATACTGCGCGTGCGGGATCATTCATGCGCATGTAGGCAAAATTAGCCGCGCACAAAAACACAAACCCTTACCGCTGATAACACTGATTTACACGGATCAAAAAAGTTCAATTAAAACCTTTTTCAAGTTTTCTGCAGTCTGCCAGCTTGGTGTCTCAGAAATAGCTTTAAAGTAGCGCCAAAGCTGAGTTCAAGAGAAAGCATGAGCGGGCGGGGCTATTGTGAGAACTCCCTGATGCAGCATGAATAGAAGAAAAATCCTCGGGATCCTTCGACTTCGCGCTCGAGGGTGTCGGTTTGGAAAAGGCGTGGCTGCGCTTCGCTCAGGACGACAGAGATAAAAATTTTGCTTGAATGTAAGTTCATAGTATTTTGAAGCTATCTCTGAGAAGCAAAACTAGCTTGCCGTGGAATCAAAAAGGAACTTGTTCAGGGCATCAGGATGTCCTAGAGCTACGAGGCTATGACTAACGCCGTCGGTCGCGCCGTCGTGTTGGGCAATGAGCCAGCCAACGTAAGAGGGTGGGGAATCAGGCAGGGGAGTACGATTCCCACCCTTTGTAAAATACAGAGTTTCGCCGGACGCAAGCTGGACCAAAGCAATGCCATGTTGGTTCGCATACTCCACGGCGCCGTCCTGAAACGGATTTGTGGCAAACAGCATTGCTTTTTGCGCGCTAAGCGACAGCTGTTTGGCGTGCAGCATTTGTACGTGCTCACGCTTAATATGGTTCTTGTGGTTCTTGCATTCCACAAGGACGAGAAAGTCCGCTCCAAAAATTCTAAACCTGGCCGTTATGTCGATCTCATAAGTACCATCCTGGCCGTCCATGGACTCCCGGTGTACCGTTTGAAAATCCTTGAGTTTACCGGCGGTTGACTCCAGGAACTTCTTGACCTGGAGTTCAAATTGGATCGAGGTGATTTTCGGCTTTTTCTTAATCTTAAACATTGGATTGTACGGGCCCACCATGACGACCCAAGCTGAGGCAGGCATCCACCCATGATAGCGAATTTATAGCGAAAGTCAAACAGCGATAAGTTAAAATTGGAGAGATGAACACAACGCCCACACCTTCCGAAAAAACTGAAAAGAAGTTAAAGCTCGCTTTTCACGGGCGTGTCATTGATCATCTGGGAATTCAGATGTATCAAAGCCCGACTGCGGCGCTTGCTGAGATGGTGTCCAATGCTTGGGACGCCGATGCCGAGAAGATCGAAATTACCCTCCCGGATAGTATTTCGCCCGCGGCTGTGATCGTAATACATGACAATGGGAAAGGCATGACATTTGAGGAATGCCAGAATCGATTTTTAAACATCGGTTACGACCGGAGAGAGGGAGAGCCGGTCGGCGTTTCGGAAGAAAAGAATCGTCCAGTCCTCGGGCGTAAAGGCATTGGAAAGTTTGCCGGCTTCGGCATCGCCGAAGTGATCAGGGTGGAGACAATTTCAAAAAAAAACGGAGAAAGAACAGTTTTTGAACTAAATTTGTCGACGCTTCGCGGGGACAGTTACATCGAAGGCTCGACGGACATCGCTGTAATCGAGAGCTCAGGTCCTTCGGAAGAAATGCGCGCACTTTGCGGTACGACGATAACATTGAAATCGCTGGCACTAAAGAAGGCTCAGAATCCGGATCAGTTTTCCCGAAGCATGAGCCGTCGCTTCTTGCTGGCGCAGCGGGCGGCCGACTTCGTGGTGATGGTGAATGGAAAACCGATTCCTGCCGACAGCGACCTCGAGGATGTGGAGTTTGAGTTTCCAAAGAATTACAAACAGGGTGAGATACCCCTAGGCCTAAAAATCGCTCCAAACGGCTGGGGAGAGGAGGACATCGGCGGAGGCCGTCTGGTCAAGTGGCGGTTCCTCTTTTATAGCGACACGATCAAAGAGGACGATCTGCGGGGGGTTTCGATCTTTGCGAACGGTAAACTCGCTCAACGGCCATTTGCATTCAACATCACGGGAGGGATCAGCGGTCAGCAGGGACTTGAATATTTGTCGGGCAAGGTCGAGGCAGACTATATCGACGCGCAGGGCACTGATTTGATTGCAACAGAACGTCAGCGGATAAATTGGGAACATGAAGAAGCGATTCCCCTTCTCGAATGGGGACGCACGCGGGTAGAGGACCTCTGCAAACTTTGGAAGCAGCGCCGGGCAGCCGACAAGTTAGAGGCGATGGAAAACAAGCTCGCGCCGTTTGCATCAAGGTTGAACAGCCTACAGCCGAGCGAACGAAAGACAGTTCGTTCGGCACTCTTGAAACTCGCTCAAGTTGGATCGCTAACGACGAAGCAATTCGAAGATCTTGCCACGGCAATCCTCACATCGTGGGATGCCGGAAGGCTTAAAGAGCTGGTGAGCACCCTGGCAAATTCTCCCGACATGACAGCCGACACTCTTATTGAGGTCCTGGTTGAAGCCAACGTTCTGACGGCCCTTAACACGTATGAAGCTTTGGTTACTAAGCTTGAGATTATCGAAGGGCTGCGTGCGCGCATTGAGAAAAACGAGCTTGAGAACGCTGTTCGCGACTATGTTGCGCAAAACCCATGGCTGGTTTCTCCACAGTGGGACACATTCAAGAAGGAAACCTCTCTCAAGACACTCATTGCGCAGTTAGCAAAGAATAAGGGCATCAAGCCAGAGGAGGAATGGGATCGCAGGATCGACTTACTTCTGGCCTCGGGTGATCAAATTCTTATTTTGGAATTTATGCAGCCGGGCAAGCGAATCGACCGGGATCATGTCAGCCGATTTGAATACTACGTCGAGACGGTTCGGGAATTTCTGCGCGGAAATACTGGAGTGCAATTTCGAAACTGCACCGGGTATCTAATCGCCAACAAGATCAATAATGACGGCGCGATTCTACGCATGATCGACGGAAAAAAGGATCAAGGCTTGTTCTATTTGGACTGGGAAACACTTTTAATGCAGGCCGAACGCCAATATGCAGAATTTCTGGAAATCCTCCGCGAGAGAGCGCCTCAAGATAGCCGTTTGAAGAGATTCCAGCCAATCCAATTGACCACCACGAACTGATTTGCGCTGCCGTTTGTGAATGATAACTCCAAAGGGCCTGCAATCTCTGCTTGACAACGTGGCGCTACTCGAGGTGAGCTATTCCATTGAGCGACGCGTAGCACATTCGGTCTCAGGCCTTCATTTCTTTTCAGGTTCTTCTTCATCCGGAATCGATCTCAGCTCTTCATCCGGGAACGATCTCTTCAATACTTTGTGAACCTCCCGCTGCTCTGCACGCGGAAGTCTTCTTATACGCGCTAGGATGTTTCTTGCCGTTTCGCTGGGTGCCTGGATATTCTGTCGGCCCTGATTGCAGTCAGAGCACAAGGTACGGAGGTTCTCGATTTTCGGTTTTCCCTCTTGGCTGTCGGGGACGATGTGATCAATATGGAGTCTGAGCTTGCGATTCGGGTTGTAGGCACTGGGGTCGCCTCTGGTAGCCCCGCAAAGCTGGCAGGTGTATCCGTCCCTTTCGAATACGGCGACTCGGAGCTTGCCGGAAATACCGCCGACCGGTGGTTTGAAATCAAGAGACTCGAGAAGATACTCGCCTGGCTTGAGATCATGGCGATCTACATGAGTCCGGATTGACATTCCCTCCTTGTCTCGTAGTTCGCGGACGCGTCGGGCGTTTGCAATGATGCCGCCAGCTGCGGAAATCTGGGTGATGTTTACTTTCTTTCCAATATTCGCGATCAGGAACTCGCGGATCTTCTTCTTCGCACTGTCTTTTCGGGGCTTTTTCTGGTTCGTTTTAGCCACTTTATCGCGCCTGTAAAAAACGAAATAACCTCGCCTCCAGATGTTTTTGGATTTGGCATTGCCATAGTACCAGAACGCGCCAATCCATCGATTTAAGTTTTTTAAATGCGTTTTTATCCCGTTCGCAATTATCGGTAATCTTCTTTTCCCAGAAGGCGGCATTACTGGTCGGCCTGGCTCCCCGCTTGCAGGTATGGCCGTGCCAAAAGCAGCCGTGGACGAAAATAACCGCGCGGTGTTTCGGGAGAACAATGTCGGGGCGGCCGGGAAGGTCTTTCCGATGGAGCCGGAACCGGTACCCCATCCGGTGCAAAAGGCTGCGGACGGTCAATTCCGGAGCGGTATCCTTCCCGTGGATTCTCGCCATGATGGTGCTCCGCTTCTCGCGGGTGAAAACGTCGGTCACTTCCGGGAGTTTAGAAGCTTTTCAACGCAGCCTGCAACCGCCGAGGCGAGGAGTGGCGGGACTGCGTTGCCGATCTGCTTCGCGATCTCGATCTTAGACCCGCAGAAAATGAAATCATCCGGGAATGTTTGGAATCGGGCGGCTTCACGGTGGGTGATCGGGCGGTGCTGTTCCGGATGGAGATAGCGACCCTTTTCGGGCTTGAAGAATTCCGTTCTGATCGTGAACGCTGGACGATCCCACCATAGCCTGCCGAACAGGTCGGTTCCGCCTGATTTCTTCCTGATCCAGCATCCCGGCGTGAGTTCCGGTACAACTCGCTGAAGGTCAAAGCGGTTCATCCCTTCCTTTGGAATCGCCATATAACGCTTCATACTCATCGGCGTGGGAGTCCGACCGAAATGGAGATTAAGCGGCGGTTCTACCGTCTCGCGAATCTCGGTTCCCTTAGGCTGTGGAAGGTCGCGAATCGCATCGCCGACCGTTGCCCATTCTTCCGGTTGTTTAACGTAGCCGACGAGTCCTGGATAATAACCGTTCTTCGGATTGTAATGGGTGCGCGGCGGCGGGAATGAAACCGACGGATCAGCGAACTTGCAGCCGATGAGAAAGGCCCGCGATCTGACCTGCGGAACACCGTAATCTGCGGCGACAAGCTTTGCGCTTGCGACTTTAAAACCCATTTTTTCGGCGGTACGGCGAATCTCAAGAAATTCCTCAGAGGCGAGAAGTTGAGCTACATTCTCCATTACGAAAATCTCTGCCCCAGAGCGCTCGACGATTTCAAAGTATGGTTTCCAGAGATGCTTTCTTACATCGTCGTCCCGATTTTTATTTAAAAGACTGAAGCCCTGGCACGGCGGACCGCCTATCACGACATCCGCTTTCGGGATACGAACGCCTCTTTCAAGTATCTCGATGATATCTCCATGGATGCAATGGTCGCCGAAGTTCGCGTTGTAGCTCTTTACAGCGTCCTCATCGAAATCATTCGCCCAGACGCTTTCGAAGTTGTGGCCCAATCTTTTTGAAAAGCCTAGAGTCAAACCACCGGCACCCGCGAAGAGATCAATCAGCCGAAAGGTGGCGTGGGGCGCGCTCTTCTTCGTTTTCCTTAGGTCGGGTTTGGCAAGGGTACTCATTTTCCTGAATAGAAGTTTAATCGAAAGACGAATAAAATACAAATCATTTCGCGAGCGAATCCAGTCGTTTTATACACCACACCATGTTGTGGAAATTCGGCTTTAATTGTCATTGCCTCTTTTAATTCTTTTGCTCGTTCCGCGATACGCAACTTCCTTGCTCAACAGCCCTGCACAGCAACTGACATTTATAGCAACGAATATCGCAACGGAGAATTGCTCCTGTGATCCTCATCACAGTCCGGCGTTGCCTGTTGCCGTTAAAGTGCACTTTCGCAAATGTGCGTGGATATGAATAATGTTGTGGCAGCAGCAGAGGGTGTACCATACGAGGTTTTACCGTACAAGATTTTACGAGAGAGGAACCCAAATATGAGAATTGCGGTCCCAAGGGAGCAGCAGCAGGGTGAAGCCCGGGTGGCGTTGACGCCGGAGTCAGTGAAAAAGCTGGTGGCTGCCGGCGCGGAAGTTGGCGTTGAAAACGGCGCGGGCCTTCACGCTGGATTTCCTGACGCGGACTACCAGACGGCCGGGGCGAGCCTAATGTCCCGCGCAGATCTGCTGCCGGAAGCCGACATACTGGCCTGCGTGAATCGGCCTGAGCCCGGTGACTTTGACAAGCTGAAGCAGGGCGCTGTGATCATCGGCTTTCTCAAGCCGCTGGACGAACCTGCCGCTTTGGAGCCGATCATCGCGCGCAAGCTCACGGCATTTGCCATGGAGCTGGTTCCGCGCTCTACGCGCGCTCAATCCATGGACGCGCTCTCTTCCATGGCTACCGTTGCGGGCTATAAAGCCGTATTGATCGCCGCAGCGCGCCTGCCGCGCATGTTTCCCATGCTGATGACGGCTGCCGGAACGGTGCCTCCGGCCAAGGTGCTGGTGCTGGGAGCAGGCGTTGCTGGACTGCAGGCCATTGCCACCGCGCGTCGACTTGGCGCAGTGGTGGAAGCTTATGACGTGCGCGCCGCCGCTGGCCAGGATGTGAAATCCCTGGGCGCAAAGTTTCTTGAAGTCGATTTGGGCGGCATTGAAACGCAGGACGCCGGCGGATACGCGAAGGAACTTTCTCCTGAAGCCTTGCAGCGCGGTCGCGACATGGTTGCCAAGCACGCCGCTACCTCTGATGTCGTGATCACCACGGCGCAGGTGCCCGGGCGCAAAGCGCCGCTGATGCTCACAGAAGATGCGGTCAACAATATGCGGCGTGGGGCGGTGATCGTTGATCTGGCAGCTTCCACCGGCGGCAACGTTGCTTACACCAAGCCGGGTGAAGATGTGGACCATAACGGCGTTACGATTCTTGGCCCGCTCAATCTGCCCGCCACGGTTCCGGGGCACGCCAGCCAGCTTTACTCGCGCAACCTGACCACCTTCATTGCCCTGATCAATGACAAAGGCACTTTGAAAATCGACATGAATGACGACATCTTGAAACCAGCCTGCGTCGCTTACGAGGGCGGTAGCGTTCATCCTAAAGTGGCGGCGGCACTGGGACATCCAGTAGCGTAGTGCAGCGTTAGGAAAAGGAGACCTGAATGGAGCACTTATTGTTTCATCCTGTAGGATTCATCGTCGCGCTGGCGATGATGGAAGGCACAAAGGAACTGTCTTTCAACCCCGCGGTCCTAATCGCTTCTCTTTATGTTTTTGCCCTGGCTGCTTTTCTCGGCTATCAGGTGATATCACGCGTGCCTCCGCTGTTGCATACGCCACTTATGTCGGCCACCAACGCTATTTCAGGCATATCGCTGATCGGTTCGATTGTGATTGCCGGTTCGCACTATGACCAGCACCAGAGACTGGCGGAACTCCTGGGCTGCGCCGCTGTGACCTCAGCCATGATCAACGTGACCGGCGGTTTTCTCATTACTGACCGCATGCTCAAAATGTTCCGCAAGAAGGAATCGCCCAAGACCGGCAAGCCGGAGGAGAAAAAGTGAGCCACGCTCAATATTTTCTCGAAGCCACATACCTCATCGCCTCCTGCCTGTTCGTTCTTGGCTTGAAGGGGCTGAGCCATCCTGACACGGCGCGCCGCGGCATGATTATGGCTGCGGCCGGAATGGCTGCCGCCGTCATTGGCACACTTTTCCATCCGGACATTCACAACTACATTTACATCGCCATCGGCATGATCCTGGGCTCCGCCATTGGTATTCCCATGGCCATGGTGCCGATGACCGCTATGCCACAACGAACCGCGCTGTCGCACGCCTTTGGCGCGCTGGCTGCTTCAATGGTGGGCATTGCCGAGTACGTGATTCACGGCGGCAGCCTGGGACCGGTCAAAGTCGGCGCTCTGGGACTGGAAGTAATGCTCGGCTCGCTTACCGTAACCGGTTCGCTGATTGCCGCTGCCAAGCTCCAGGAACTCATGCGCGGCACTCCCATCATGTTTAAAGGGCAGCAGATTTTTAATCTTGCACTTTTTATCGTGATGATCGGCTCGTTCATCACGTGGATTGTGAATCCCGCTGGCGCCATGTTCTTCTACGTCATGGTCGGCTGTGCATTTGTTTTTGGCATCATGCTGGTCATTCCCATTGGCGCTGCGGATATGCCTGTAGTGATGTCGCTTTTGAACTCTTACGCCGGACTTTCTTCGGCTGCGACCGGCTTTGTGTTGGGTAACAACGTTCTCATCATCGCCGGCACGCTTGACGGTTTCTCCGGCTTCATTCTGTCTATCCTGATGTGTCGCGCCATGAATCGCTCCATTACCAACGTGTTATTTGGCGGATTTGGCGCTGCTGTTACACAGGAAACCACAGTCACCGGATCAATGCGAGAAGTCGGGCTGGATGACGTTGCTGTTCAACTCGCCTACGCCAACCAGGTTGTCTTTGTTCCCGGATACGGAATGGCCACTGCACAAGCGCAGCACGCCTGTCGCGAACTGGGAAATATCCTGGAAGAGCGCGGTATCTCGGTGAAGTACGCCATCCACCCCGTGGCCGGACGCATGCCAGGACACATGAACGTGCTTCTGGCCGAGGCCAATGTGCCGTATTCTTCACTGTATGAGATGGAGCAGATCAATCCTGAAATGCAGTCGACCGATGTGGCAATGGTGATTGGCGCAAATGACGTTGTAAACCCGGATGCGCGCGATAATCCTAAGAGCTTAATTGCCGGAATGCCCATCATTGAAGTGGATAAGGCAAAGTCCGTGGTGGTCTTGAAGCGCGGCAAAGGCAAAGGATTTTCCGGATTGGAAAACCCGCTCTTCTTTAAGCCCGTGACCGGCATGCTTTATGGCGATGCCAAAACGTCGCTGACAAATCTTGTACAGGCGGTGCAGAAGGTTTAACGTTCTTACTCAAGATGAAAAAAGTGCGTAATCGAGCGCCCCAAAAGGCGCTCGAAACGTTTTATGCCTTGGAACTTCTACGTTCTAGTAATTCAGGTTGAAGTTCAGCAGGTTCCAATGCCAGGAAAACCACACAAAACCAAGGCACGCCAACAGAAGCAAAAGATTCCAGACTTTGCCCCAGAACCATGCATGCGGGTCTCTCCATGAGCGAAGAGACGCCAGCAAGACAACAATGGTTCCCAGCGCTCCCAGTACGCCGAGACACTGGATGGCATGAAATTTCATATCAGTTTTTGAGCTTAGTGCGTTGATTCCATCGCTGCTAAGCACCATGAGAAAAATGCAGAGGAACGCGATGTCCACCGCACAGACCACGCGCACCCATGGACGCAGGCGCAAATAGCCGGCATCCAGATCAAGCCGCTGATGATAGTGTCCGCGGATCATAGCAGCGATCGGCCAGCACACCAGCGTCAATCCCAAAACCACTAGAACTCCTACGATCAATGACTGATTGAAGTCAGCGCTCTGCACCAAAGATATACGCTGCTCCGCGGCAGCAGGGAAGTTCGGCGCCAAAACCATGTTTCCGTGCTCATCATGCACGAAAGCAAGCAAATCCTGGCCGTTCACAGAGCGGTAAACCAGAGGCGCAATTTCCTGCCACTTCTTAATTTGGCCATTGAAGTCTTTGAATGGCTCTGCTTTGATCGTGCCATTTTCATCCGGCGTGACGCGGACATTCTCTTCAACCGCGCCAACTTTCAAAAAAGTGCTTTCCGAGCGGCGCGTGGTGAGATATCTGCCGGCAACGGTCTTCGCGTCCGCATCGGCGCTGGCCAGCTTCTCAACCTTCGGCGGCGTGTAAGGGAAGTATCGATCTAGAAAGTGATACCACAGCGCGCTCCTGGGGCTGATGTCTCCTTTACCGGCGCTGTTATAAGAAACAAAAAAACCGATACCGTTTTCCAGCATCAGGTGCAGATCGCTGTGAAAGTAAATCGTATCGCCGCCGTGGCCGATAATGCGCTTCCCATTGCGCGTTTCTTCATAGAAGCCCAGGCACATGCCGTTGAGCGCAGGACTAAGCCCGAACTGGCGTGAATGCATTTGAGTTGCTGTCTCTGGCCGAAGGATTTGCGCGCTTTCAAATTTGCCGTTCTGGAGATGCGCGATCATAAAGTGTGAAAGATCGGCTGCTGTGGCCGCCAGCGCTCCTGCCGGAGCTTCTTCAATGATTTCAAACGGTTTTGATTTGCCCGAACCCAGCCTGTAGCCGTTGGACATCAGCGGCTTCAATTCGGCGGGCAGCGGTTGCGCGAATGTGGAATGCGACATGCCTAGCGGCTTGAAAATATTTTCTGTCACATAATCATTGAACGGACGCCCGGAGATGCGCTCCACAATGTAACCGGCGAGCGAGGCTCCGTAATTGGAATATGCAGGCGTGGTCCCAGGAGGGAAGATGCGCTCCGGAATATGATTCACCAGATGCTGCTTCAATGTGGCGGAAGGAGCGGCATCTTCAGTGATCAGGTCTTTGATCTGCTCTTCAAAGCCCGGCGTATGCGTCATGATGTTGCGCAGCGTAATTGGCTTGCCGAATTTTGCCGGAATCTTGAAATCCAGATACTCATTGATGTCGCGGTCCAAATCGATCTTGCCTTGCTCTACTAGCTGCATGATCGCGATCCAGGTAAACAGCTTGGAAATCGATCCCGGGCGGAACAGCGTCGCATCCACTGTAACTGGAGTTTTCTTTTCCACGTCGCTGTAGCCGTAGCCTTTGGCGAATAGGATTGTTCCATCCTTCACTACCAGCACCACTGCGCCAGCAATGTCTTCACGCTCAAGCTGCATAGGAACAAATCCGTCGAGGAACGCATGCACATCATCCGCAGTGAGCACATGCGGAGGCTCCGTCACCTTTGATTCACCAGCAGTCGGCGCCTGGGGCGTTGGAGGAACGGGGGTGACCTTGGGCTGCTGTGCTATGGCCGTTGAAGCCAGCATTGCGAACTGAAGCGCGAGCGAAAGAAGAATCCGTTGTTTCATAAGCGTGGCAATGCTCCGTTTTTTTGTGTAACTGGGAATGAAAGTGAACGGAAAGAATACCACGCGATGCCATGGCTGGCCGATCCTGTGACCATGGTAGTCGGCAAGCGCAGCGCCTAATAAATCGAACGATATCTATTTCTGGCTCGCCTGTCTCTTCTGATATCAGCTTTCAACTCCTTGATTTCCAGTCGATCGCGCTTGATCTGCATCTGGTCAAGCCTGATCTGTGCGCGCGATGCGTGGCTGCTGCGATCTAGAGCCAGACGGTCGCGGTCCTGGTCAAGTTGGAGTTCTTGCCGGTGCAGTCTCTGCTCATCTGCACGAAGATCTGCCATTGAGCCTGTTTGAGCGAGACAAAATGCACTTACGGCGAGCGATGCTGCAAAAGCGGGCAAAAACACTTTGCGCATGATGGACCGTCTCCTAAGTGGAAACTAGCTGCGGGATTGTAACCCTGAGATCGTCAAATTCAGAGTCTTTTTTTGAAAAAACGCTAAGCGTAAAATCAATCCGCTATATCAGGCCATCGTATTCTTTGCGCGGGGAATAAGTCCTTTCATCGCCCAGATTCCCAGCAATGGCCCCAACGCCATGCTGGCCAGGGCCCAATTCCATCCGTAACGGGCCGCAATGGCTGCCATCAATCGGATGACGAAGGCGGTCAGCAAGAATCCGAGCGCCACTTGGCAGGTTAACGCCGTGCCGACATAATTTTTGTCGGAGACTTCACTGATGATGGTGGAGAACTGGGCTGAATCGGCGATTACGGCAATCCCCCATATCAGCGAAAGCGGAATGAGAATCATGGGGCGATGAAGGACCAGCGCAGCCAGAACGCAGCAAACAGAGCTGATCGCCATGGCAATGATGGTCACGCGCGCTCGCTGTGCCACTCTATCGGAAGCCGCTTGGTCTTGCAGTCGATCACTGGCTGCGCCGGCCCAGATGCAGCCCACCGCGCCAATGGCGATGGCCAATGCTGCCATGGCTTCAAACATTGAGCGTGACCATCCTGCGGAGATTGAGAAGATCACGGCGATCCATCCCCACATGGAATAAAGCTCCCACATGTGTCCGAGATAACCTAAATTCGCTAATCGCAATGGCCGGTTGCGGACAATCTCAAGAATCTGTGCCGGATCAAAGCGCGACTGCGGCATGGCGAATGGTCCTTGCCGAACTGCTACGGCAACAATCAGAGCACCCAGCAACGCTTGCGCACTGCCAAGAAGAATTACGCCTTGCCACGGCACGCGGCCAACTGCGTTTACGGCGTGAGGCAGCGCTGATCCAACGGTAAGCGCACCGATCATGATGCCCAGGGCCAGTCCGCGTCCGCGCTGAAACCAGCCGGCAATAATCTTCATGCCCACGGGATAGACACCGGCCAGGAAAAAACCTGTAGCGCCGCGCAGCAGAATAGCGCGCATCGGATGGGCAGCAAGAAATGCAAATGCGGCATTGGCAGCAGCAGCCGCAACGGCAGAAACAACCAGAACTTTGATCGGACTGAAAACGTCAGGAATATTGAAAAGCGCAAACGTGATGGCGCCAACAGAGAAGCCAATCTGCACCGCAATCGTAAGCCATGATCCCAGAGCCAGCCCGGAATGCCATAACGTAGTGATCTGCGGAATGACGGCCGTCCCGGTGAACCACAGCGACATCGCCAGTAAAATAGAAACTGAAAGCAAAAAAAGCGCCCGCCGGGATGAAAGTTCCTGGCGGGCTTCTGTCTGAACCGTTACCGGCATTAGCCTTTGAGTTTCCGGCGTTCGCAGGATTCAACCATTTTTGTGGGATCGATAGCCTCGCTGTCCAACTGCATCTCGGCAATTTTGCCGTCTTTATCGATCAGGAAATTCACGCGGCGGCCAATTTTTCGCTTTTCATCATACAGGCCGTATTTGCGGGTGACCTCGCCACCCCAATCGCTCAGGAGCGGGAAAGTAACGTTGATTTTTTCCGCCCATGCGGCATTGCTGAAGGGGCTGTCCATGCTAACACCCAGTACCTGGGTATCTGCAGCTTCCAGTTTTTGCAGGTTCGCCTGGAAGTTCTGCATCTGCTTGGTTCAACCACCGGTGAAGGCAAAGATATAAAACGCCAGTGCGACGTTTTTCTTCCCCTTGAAGTCATGAAGCGAAACCTGTTTTTGAAAGCTTTGGTCGCGCAAGGTGAAGTCGGGTGCCACGTCTCCAACTTTCAATGCGGGCGCCGGAGGCGCTTCTTTCTTTTCTTCTTTCTTGTCGCTTTGCGCCAACAGACTGGTGCCGGCCGTTGGCCCCAGCAACGCTAGCGTCCCCAACATTTTGACAGCGGTTCTTCTACGCATAAGTTCTTTCCTCCGCATGAATGCTGCATGGTAAGCCTAAATTCCCATCATGAGTACGTCAATAGGAGACCCTATGCCCGATAGGCCAGCAACTTCGGACGAACTGAGTGTTAGTATTTGGCGGAGATACATTCCAATGAGAATATTGAGTTTCCCGATCATGCTGGCGCTTGCTTCGATCGCGTCTGCTCAGGTTTCTTCCGCTCCCGCCGCAATCCAGCTCAATACCATTTATGCCGGCGCCGATGGCAAGTTTGAAGCTGCTCCTGATACTGCCGTGATCCGCATGGATATTGCTTCTCAACAGGATACTTCCCGCGCTGCCTATGACCATGCTGCTCTGGCTGTGGACCACGTGCGCCAGGTTTTGACAAGCAATGGCATTGACCTGAAAGCCGCACAGTTCGGGACCTACCAAATGCAGCCGATGTATGACTGGAAGAATCCCAAGCACAAAGTCATCGGTTATCGCGTTACCTCTGATGTTACGCTCAAGCTTCGTGACTTTAAGAAGATCGGTACTATCACAGAGCAGCTTGCCGACATTGAGGACACACAGAACCAGTCAGTGAATTACACGTTGGAAGATATTGAACAAGCCAAGGCCAAAGCTTCAGAAGATGCGCTGAAAAAAGCCCACAACCAGGCAGCAGCAGTCGCCACCGCCGGCGGACGGACGCTGGGCGATCTTCTCTACGCTTCAGTGGACGTAAACCAGCAAAACGTCGTGCCCATGGTATTTGCGCAATCCGCCATGGCGCGCTCAGGCGCATCTGCGGCAACGCCGCCGCCCATGGCTGACTTCACTCCGCAAACTGTCACCATCAACGCGCATGTGAACGCCTTGTTCGCATTGAAGTGATTGTTCTGGCCGCGACCGCAGGCTAGTCCTGGCCCATGATCAAAGGCAAACCGTTCTTAGGATTGCCAATCACAATGATCTTGGCATTGGGGCTCTTAGCTAGCGTTTCCGTTGCCTCAATGCCTTTCCATTGCAATAGCTGTGCGCTGATGCCCTGGGCGACAATCTGCTGGAAGTCGTGTATGCCCTGGGCTTCAATCCTCTTGCGGTCGGCTTCCTGCCGTTCTTTTTGCAGCCGGAAATTCATCGCCAGTGATTCCTGTTCCGCCTGTTGCTTGGTTTCAATTGAAGCGCGGAGCGTGTGCGGAAGCTGAATGTCTCGCAACAGGACGCTTTCAACCACGATTCCTCTCGGCTCCAGCGTGGCCTTTAATCCTGACTTAATCTCGTCTTCCACTTCTTTGCGGGAGCTTGAATATAGTGTGTTTGCGGAATGGCCTGCGGTGGTGTCGCGAATGATGGAGCGCAGGTTAGGGTCGATGATGGTGCGGGCATAATCCGGCCCTAGTTTGCTGTAAACGTCGGCGGCATGGCTCTGATCCAGGTGGTAAATAAGAGACGTGTCAATCTCCAGGTTCAGGCCTTCCATGGACGGCGTAGAGGTGTGCTCTTCCTGCGCCTGCGTGCGCACGGAGAAAACGTGGTTGATCTTAAATGGAGAGACAAAATGGGTCCCTGCCGGCAGCGTTTCACCCGTGACCCGGCCAAAATTTACCAGGACTCCCACATTTCCGGGCGGAACGTACGCCACGGATGCCCACAAAAGGATGATGAAGGCCACGAAGCCCATCCCAATGAGGATCGGCGTGCCGGAAATTGACTTAGGATTCGCGTTGATGATTCTGGGATCGAAGTGCGACATTCGAAAAACTCCTTCTTTTTCTTGCAGTTAGTTGATGGCCTTTGGTAGAGAACGGCGATTTTCCTGCCCAGGGGCATGATCTACAGTTTCTTTTTGGGAATGGCTGATTGCGAGTCTTAAGAATAAGGCCCGCGAAGGATTGCGGCTAAGTAATATTGGGAGGAAAATCGGCCCTTTAGAAAAATCCACAGAGCAATTTTTTCAGGGGCAGGGAATAACTACCCGCTTTTCCACTGAGCTACTCTGCTAACTCCTTTATTTTCCGTCGCAATTGAATGGCACAGAGGATGCATTAACCCATGCCAGACGAAGTGGCGCGCATCGGGGCGCTTTCGAATGGATCTAACGGCCAGAGATCCCTCGAAAGTGCCTCGTTGCATTTTGAGCGGCACTGCGGGCGTGAGTGAGGCAGTCGAAGGCGAGCCGAACGGGAGCCCGCATGCGAAATCCTGAGCGACCCTGAGGCTTGCCCGAAGGGGAGTCGAAGGATCTCTGCTTTGAGCCGATTGGCGGCTAAGCGACGCAATGCGGAGCGGGAGCCAACAGCCGAAATCCTGAGCGACAGCCCAGAACCAGCTTTGGGACAAATTTGCTGGAAATTATGCCTTAGCTGCCAGTGGTTTAAGGAGCGCAATGATGGCGTCATATCTTGCTAAATGGTTCGCGATCGCCTTCTGCCGCAGAAATGGAATTAACAGTGCGCTGCTCCAGCCAATTTCTCCCGCATGATCTACCGGCCAATCATCCATATGTTGATTGCCTGGACGTAGTGCCGAACTTTTTGTCACTACGCCATCGTTGATCTCTCCTGTAACGTTTCCAATTGCCGCCGCCAGATGAAAAAGAAGCAGCTCGCTGCCCTTGGATGCATCTCCTGCAATGTTGATATACCTCACGCTGGGAGCGTCGGGTGTGGAGGCGTCAAAATCGGCACAAACTTCCGTGGTGAGATCGTGCAACGCTGCTATGTTGTTCTCAAGTTTCTGTCGCAGCAGATGTGGGATTTTGTCCAGCAATGGTCCGGTCTTTTTTGCCACCGCGTCTGCGACCGGCGAACCTCGGTGGGGAGTTCCGATGGTAACCAGCGTTGCCACACGTTCCACAAGATCCATTCTCTTCGTAATTGCATGGCGGGCATCCAACCCTCCCATGCTGTGGGCAAGAATATGGACCTTGTCGCGTGGTTCGGTTTGTTTCAGGATTTTTTCAGCCAACTGGTCGCCACGTTCCTGAACGGATCCGGTTGGGTCCACCTGGGGTTCAAGGACGACGTGTCCTTGTTCCCGCAGATGGTCGGCGACACAGTTGAAGTAATGAATTGCGGGCAATAGCTGAAAAAGGCCGGGAAGTTCGTCGCCAAACCCAAGAACGCCGTGTGCCAAAACAATTGTGCTCATGTAGTATCCCTCGCGAATGGAAGCCGACAAATACTACAACGGAATTAAACCAGTTGTACCTTTTCCCTGAGATCGATTCCGGCCCGTCGAAGAATACTGGCAATTTCGCCATCGTTTAGCCGTGAAGCGTCATACTCAACGCGGATGGTGTGCTCTTTCTCGTCGAACTTGATCTTGCGGACGCCATAGACTTCCCAGGCGTTGTTGAGTGCGCCCATTTCTTTTTCTCCGGGCGGAGTTCCATATTTAAAGACAACATCCAGCAGGGTCATCCATTACTCCAAACAAATATGTTGTTGACCTTCCACTATATCGCAAGCACACATCAATTTGACGCATATACCCCTAGGGGGTATACTCGAAGAAGAGTAGGTTCCGCTATGAAGAAGCAAAAAGCGCAGAAAGAAATGCACCGCGCCATGCCGCGCGAAGATGGTGCTCGCGAGGATTTGTTATTGCGGCTCCGCCGCGTTGAAGGCCAGGTCCGTGGCGTCCAGAAAATGGTGGAAGAAGATCGCTACTGTCCGGACGTGCTGGTGCAGATGTCCGCCATTCATGAATCTCTTCGCGCAGTGGAGCGGATTTTGATGAAGGACCATCTACAGCACTGCGCCACTGAGGCCTTACGCTCGGGCGACGACAAACAGGCCCAGCGCACATATAACGAGCTGACAGAACTTTTTTATAGGCATGCCCGCTAGAGGCCCCAGGGACATGGATTCAAGCAAAACAAACTCGGAGAAAACAGGGAAGACTCTTGTTAAGGATCCTGTCTGCAACATGGACGTTGATCCCGCCACAGCTGCAGGATCGTCAGAGTATAAAGGCCAGACGTACTATTTCTGCAGCCAGGGTTGCGTGAAGCGGTTTAACGCCGATCCGGAAAAATATCTGGCGCCAAAGCCGCCGGCCGCAGGACTGCCAAAGACCCAGATGGTGCAGATCGGCTCGATCATCCCAGCGCCCGCCGCCACTCCGCCAATACCAAAACCTGCACAAGACGAGTCAGCCGGGAAGGGAACTGTTACCTACCTCTGCCCCATGGACCCTGAAGTCCGCGAGAGCAAACCCGGAGCCTGCCCGAAATGTGGCATGGCTCTCGAACAGGAAACCGTGGAATACACCTGTCCCATGCATCCGGAAATAGTGCGCAACGGTCCGGGTAGTTGCCCGATTTGCGACATGGCCCTTGAACCGCGTGTAGCCGCTGGCATCCAGCCAGAAGACAATTCTGAATTGCAAAGTATGCAGCTGCGGTTCTGGGTCGGCGTGGCGCTAAGCATTCCTCTGCTTGCAATTTCTATGGGAGGTATGGCCGCCGGCAGTCCTCACAATCTGCCTGTGGGTTGGATGGAGTGGCTGCAACTCGCTCTTGCCACTCCGGTCGTGCTCTGGGGAGGCTGGCCGTTTTTCCAGCGCGGATGGACATCGCTCGTTAATCGCCACCTGAATATGTTCACGCTGATCGCCATGGGGACAGGGACGGCTTATCTTTTCAGCTTAATTGCAACGCTCGCGCCCGGCATTTTCCCGCCGTCCTTTCTCGGCCACGGCGGCAGGCCAGAAGTTTATTTTGAATCCGCAGCCATCATCGTCACCCTGGTTCTTCTGGGACAAGTCTTCGAACTGCGCGCCCGCCGGCAGACCAGTTCGGCCATCAAAGCGTTGCTGAACCTCAATCCCAAGACAGCTCGGCGACTGCGCCCGGATGGATCAGATGAAGAAATCCCCCTAGAGCACATTAAGCGCGGCGACCGTCTGCGCGTCCGCCCGGGTGACCGTGTTCCAGTAGATGGCGTTGTGGAAGAAGGGAACAGCGCAGTTGATGAATCGATGATTACCGGCGAATCCATGCCGGTAGAAAAATTATCCGGCGTGAAGGTTGTGGGCGGAACGGTAAATCAAACTGGTTCCTTTATCATGCGCGCGGAAAAATTAGGTTCAGAAACTTTACTGGCGCAGATTGTGCGCATGGTCGCGGAGGCACAGCGCAGCCGCGCACCGATCCAATCATTAGCCGATAAAGTTTCCGGCTACTTTGTACCGGCAGTCCTACTGGTGGCGGTTCTTGCATTTGTCGCCTGGGCCATCTGGGGGCCCGAACCGCGCTTTGCTTACGCGTTGGTCAACGCTGTGGCGGTGCTCATCATCGCTTGCCCGTGCGCGCTGGGACTGGCTACTCCGATGGCCGTGATGGTAGGCACAGGACGCGGCGCTCATGCTGGCGTGCTTGTCAGAAATGCAGAAGCGCTGGAACTCATGGAGAAAGTGGATACACTCGTCCTGGATAAAACCGGCACACTGACAGAAGGGAAGCCGCGGATGACGTCTATTCTTTCTACCAGTGGCATCACGCAAGTCGATCTTCTGCTATTGGTCGCGGCCCTTGAGAAACTAAGCGAGCACCCTGTGGCCTCTGCCATCGTAAAAGAAGCGGAACAACGCAAATTGAAGCTTCCACAGGCTGACAATTTCCAATCGTTTACCGGGCAAGGGGTGGCGGGAGAAGTTCTGGGCCGGAAGATTCTTGTAGGAACACCTGATTTCCTCGCGGGCATGGGAGTTGATACAGCTCCCATATCGTTACAAGCCGAGACGCTTAGAAAGCAAGGGCAAACCGTGGTATTGGCTGCAATGGACGGTAAAGCAGCCGGGGTGATCGCTGTTGCCGATCCCATCAAGAGTTCGGCCCGCGATGCAGTGGACGCGCTCAAGCAGAGCGGCCTCAGGCTGGTCATGCTGACCGGTGACAATCGTGCCACTACTGAATCTATCGCGAAACAATTGGGCATCATCGAATTCGAAGCTGAAGTCTTGCCGGAACAGAAATTGGCGATTATCAAAAAATTACAATCCGAAGGCCGCACTGTTGCCATGGCCGGTGACGGGGTAAATGACGCGCCAGCGCTGGCCCAGGCTAATGTTGGCATTGCCATGGGGACAGGTACGGATGTGGCCATGGAGAGCGGCGACATCACCTTGATTAAAGGCGACCTCAACGCACTGATGCGTGCGCGCAACCTGAGCCGCGCCACAATGAGCAATATCCGCCAGAATCTTTTCTTTGCCTTTATTTATAACCTGCTTGGCGTGCCGATCGCCGCGGGCGTGCTGTATCCATTCACAGGTTTGCTGTTGCAACCGGTCTTTGCCGCGGCCGCAATGAGCTTCAGTTCCGTCTCGGTGATCGCCAATGCTCTGCGGCTGCGTAGGGCCAAGCTGTAACCGCTCAGACCACCTTCAGCTTCCACTTTCCCTTTTTGAAAATGTAAATGCCGATGAGCGAGAGAAGGACCTCGGCCACCAGGATCGCGTAATAAGCGCCATTCGGCCCGACATGAAATTTCATGCTCAAGACAAATGCCAGCGGCAGTTGTATGATCCAGTACACAAAAAAGTTGATCCACGTTGGCGTCCATGTATCGCCCGCTCCGTTGAAGGCCTGCACAATCACCTCGCCATAAGCCCACAGCACATAACAACAGCTGATGATCCGCAAACAGCTTGCGCCGTAGCGGACTACCTGCGGGTCGCTGCTGAACACTCCGACCAATTGCGGCGCAAACACGAGGAACCCCACTGACACTATGGCTAGAAAGACCGCGTTGAAGAAGCTGGCGCGCCAGACTGACTGCTCGGCCCGGTCTGGCTGCTTTGCTCCCAGGTTCTGCCCAACCAGCGTTGCCGCCGCCGACCCAAGCCCCCAGGACGGAAGAGTTGAGAAGATCACGATGCGGATAGCCACGGTATAGCCCGCGGTGGCTTGGCTGCCAAAAGACTGGACCATGCGTATTATGACCAGCCAACTCGCCATTGCTATTAGAAGCTGCAATATGCCGATTCCAGCGACCTCAAAGATGTTCCACATCAGTTTCAATTTCAGGCGGATGTGTTTTCGCAGGATGTTGAGATGCGCGCTGCCCTTGCTGAGCATGTAAAGCTGAAACACGATGCCAATGCTTCGTCCTATGCTGGTGGAAACAGCTGCGCCGGTAACGCCGAGCTTGGGAAATGGCCCAAGGCCCCTGATCAGGCAGGGATCAAGGCACAAATTGATGAAGTTCGCCAGCCAGAGAACACGCATGGCAATCGCCGCATCTCCGGCGCCACGAAACACCGCATTAATGAGAAAAAGCAGCAGGATGATGCCGGAACTGCTCAACATGATTCGCGAGTAAAGAGCTCCGACGCGCAGAATCCCGGGTCCGGCTCCCATCCAGCGCAGCAATGTGGGCGCGAATGGAAACGCAATGGCAAAGATCAGGATCGCGAACCCGAAACCGATCAGGATGGATTGAACTGCGGCTTCGGCAGCGCCATTCTGGTCATGTTCGCCGACGCGACGCGCCACCACTGCGGTAGTCCCCATACTCAGCCCGAAGGCCACCGCCATCACAAGTACCAGCATGCCTTCGGTGATGCCAACGGCCGTAGTTGAGTCCGCGCCCAGATGCGCGACAAAGAAAATATCGACGATGCCGAAGAGCGACTCCATCGCCATCTCCAGCACCATGGGCACAGCCAACAGCACGATCGCGCGATCAATGGAAATGGCAGTGAAATCCTGCTTGGAGCCGAGAAAGGCTTCTTTGATCAGCGCGAACCAGTTGGTGGCCCGGGAAGGGAGAGGAGCTGTAACTGTGGAACTCAAGCGAATCTCCAATTAGTCTGCAAGGCTGCAGAAAGCAAAGTTGCTGGGATCATCCGCGCGGTGGAACATTCGCGCGAGCAACGGAAGCGCTTTTAGTTGGAGGGTCGCATAGACGTAGATGATTTTTTATCACAGAACGCAGGAGTAAATCAAAAAGCATAAATCCTTTACCTTCTGTCTTCGCGCCCTTCGCGTCCTTTGCGGTAAAATCCCGGCGAGGGTCCCGCCGATGAAAACTGTTCTGGCTGTGCTGCTGTTGTCTGCCGCCACGCTCGCGCAAAATTCTGAAGAAGGCAAAGTTGTGCGCTACGAACTGAAGCCGAGCGAACTGAAATACACTTACGCTGCTTCTTATAGTCCAGTCGCACACCTGAAATCCGGCAACATACTTGAGACAAATACCGTGGACTGTTTTGGCAACGCCATCAGGAAGCCGGGCGACACGCTCAGCATGGCCCCCGGAGACAATCCTCTGACCGGGCCTTTTTTCATCGACGGTGCGGAGCCCGGCGACACACTGGCCGTGAAATTTCTGGAAATCAAAGTGGACAGCAACCAGGGCATCGGCGCATTGGCTCCCGGCTTTGGCGCGATCAACTCCACCAACTACACGCCCATGCTCAACGAGCCGATCAAAGAGAAGATCTGGTTTTATCCCATTGACCATGCCACGAATACGGCTACCTTCCAGGCGCTCGATTCGAAGTTTTCAGTGAAATTTCCGCTGCATCCGTTCTTTGGATGTATCGGCGTGGCCCCTGCCGGCGGCGAGGCGCGCACCTCAGTGGTGCCTGAAGCCTTTGGCGGCAACATGGACTCACCCGAAGCCAGCGTCGGTAACACGGTTTATTTTCCCGTGAATGTGCCCGGAGCCATGCTCTTCCTGGGCGATGGACACGCCGCCATGGGAGACGGCGAAATCGCCGGCACCGCGCTTGAGGTCCCGCTGCGCGGACGCGTGCAGGTCCACGTAATCAAAGGCCAGAAAATCAGCTGGCCGCGCTTTGAAAATGACGATTACATCATGACCGTCGGCGCTTACCGGCCGCTGGACGATGCTCTGCGCATCGCCTTTACCGAGCTCGTCGGCTGGATCCACACCGACTACGGCCTATCAGAGATGGACGCCTATGAGCTGTTATCGAAGGTCGGCGAGATCCATCTGAATGAAATGGTCGATCCCAATTATGTGATAGTGGCCAAGGTGAAGAAGAGCTTTTTGCCAAAGCCTGCGAAAGCTGGAGACCGAAAATAGCTAAGCGGGTACAAATGTCCTTTCCATTGATGGTCATCATCGCGGTCGGATTGCCTCTACTTATCTTCATCTTTCGCACGTTCGACCATCTTGTGAAAGCTGAATATGAAATCAACAGAAACGCGTGGGAGGCTGACGGTCGCCCTCGGGGCTTCTTTTGGAATGCTCCGGAGTGCACGTTTTTTCGGAGCGACTGGGCAAGAAATCGCCTGCATTTTTTTTGGCTGTTCAACACTCCGTCATGGGCAACCGCTTGTTCGGAATGTCAGACTTGGCTGATACACTACCGCATCTCTATTTCGGTATGGATCCTTTTGATCGTAGCCGTATTTTTGACACTGACATCGAATTAAATAGCGGCTTACAACTTCTGCAGGTAGTCCACGATCTCCGGGCCAGCCCATTGCTGTGCGCCGATGAACTTGCGCAATATTTTCCCTGAGCGGTCAATCACATAAGTCTCTGGCGGTCCTGTCGGCTGGTAGAGGTCTTTAAGTTTGCGCTCGCGATCGTGAACGGTGAGAAAACCCAGTTTGTGTTCACGTACAAACTGCTTATAGGCGTTGTCCGTGTCGTCATAACTCACGGCTACAATGGTCACCTTGTCTCCCATGCGTTTTTGCAGGAGTTCCAGGTCGGGAATTTCCTGGATGCAAGGCGGACACCAGGTCGCCCAGAGATTCAAAATGACGATCTTGCCACGATAGTCGTGTAGAGCAACCGTCCGTTCTGAGTCCTGTACTGTAAAATCTGGTGCCGGTGAGCCGATCAGGTGCAGCTTGGGCTGATCATTGCAGCCGACGCAGCCCGCCAAAACTGCCGCCAGAAAGACCGGAATTACGATTCGAAGGGATTTCACCCCCTTATAATAACCCGATTCGCATGCAGACAGACCAAGCGGAAGTAACCGTTGACGTGATCATTCCGGCCCGGAACGAAGAGGATGTCTTAGGCCGCTGTCTCCAGTCACTTGTGATCCAGCAGGGTATTTCCTTTCAAATCACGGTAGTAGACGACGGATCGACCGACCGCACCCGGGCTATCGCAGAATCCTTTCCTGGGGTGCGCGTGCTAAGCGCAGGCGAACTCAGGCCGGGGATGACGGGTAAGGTCAACGCTCTGGTTACTGGCGCTGCGGGCAGCGGTGCCGAGTGGTTGCTGTTCACTGACGCCGATACCTTCCACTATCCAGGTTCTCTGGCGGCATCGGTGCGTGAGGCTGAAGATCGCAAGCTCGATCTGTTCTCCTACTCTCCGGAGCAGGAGACCGACTCTTGGTGGGAGTTGGCGGTGATGCCGCTGGTCTTTGCCGACCTGGTGCGCACCTATTCTTTGGAAAGTGTCAACGATCCCGCTGATGCTACTGTGGCCGCTAATGGGCAATATATTCTCGTCCGGCGCCACGTTTATGAGGCCCTTGGAGGACATAGAGTTCTACCACTCAACATCCTGGAAGATGTTGAATTAGCAAAGCTTTTTAAAGTATCAGGTCATAGGATCTGGTTTGGCCATGGCGCTGGCCGGGTGCGCACCAGAATGTATCGCACTTTTAGCGCCATGTGGGAAGGCTGGTCGAAAGGCTTGGCGATTCTTTTTCGTCGGCCGGTACTGCTGGCAGCACGGCGCGCGCTAGAGTTCATTGCCATTGCGCTCCTGTTCACGGGTGGGCTGGTCGCGATGGCGCAACACCACGTTGGCTGGGGGATATTACTGTTGGTAATAGGAACTCTTTTCTATCTAACTTTCCTTTTGCGGATCAGGCAGGCGTACTTCCCCTGGAAGGCTAACTTCATGGCATTCATAGGCTTACCGATTTACGTGTCACTTTTGTTGCGTTCTCACCTCCATTTCAATAGGCGTGGCAAGTTAACATGGAAGGGGCGGACATACGCACAATCCGCACCCAAAGCGGCTGTTGACTCATCTATTCGAAAGGACGATCTGAGCTAACGATCTGATTCTGATGGTTTATCTAACATGGTCTATCTAACCAGGAAAGCAGAGTTTTCAGCCTCGCATTATTACCACAATCCGGAATTTACCCCGGAAGAAAACCAGCGCATTTTTGGCAAGTGCAATAATCCACATGGCCACGGCCACAACTACACCTTGGAAGTTACGGTGAAAGGAAATATAGACCAGCGCTCAGGATTTGTGGTGGATTTGAAAGAGTTAAAGGAAATTATGAACCGTGAGGTGATCGAGGCGATGGACCATCGTTTCCTCAACAAGGAAGTTGCCGATTTCAAGGATCGGATTCCTACCACGGAAAACTTGGCTATCAGCATTTGGCGGCGCTTGCAGCCTAAGCTCAATCTGGCCGAACTGCACCGGGTCCGCGTTTATGAGACCCCTGACCTGTTTGTGGATTTTTACGGAGAAGCATGAAGGCCTACCTGACCAGACGGTATTTGTTCTCGGCGTCGCACCGGCTCAACTGTGACGAAATGTCCGCCCAGGAAAACCAGGCAGTGTATGGTAAGTGCAACAATCCACACGGCCACGGCCACAATTATTCCGTTGAAGTCACAGTGGCGGGGCGGGTGGATCCCCGGACTGGCATGGTCTGCAATCTGGTTGATCTGGATTCCTTTGTGCGTGAAAAAATCCTGGAACGTTTTGGCCACCAGAACCTCAATACGTTACCGGAATTTCAAGGAACAGTGCCGACCACGGAGAATCTGTGTGTTGAAGTCTTCGACATTCTCGAAGAAGGTTTCCATCACGCGCAGGTGGACAAGGTGCGGATCGAAGAAACTATGCTCAATTCCTTTGAATATTCCGGTGGCAGGGAAATCCGCTACTAGGAGATTTTTTAGGTGACGCCAGGAGCTCTTGTGAAGAAAATTGATGAAATCTCGCCAGTCTCGGAAGCTAGCACGCAGGAATTGCTGCGTGAACTTCTGGCGCGCCTGGGCGAGGACCCCAACCGTGATGGCCTTCTTCGCACGCCGGAACGCATGCAGAAATCACTGGAGTATCTGACCAAGGGCTATCAGCAGGACGCCGACAAAGTGCTGCAAGGCGCGCTGTTTGATGTGCCTTATGACGAGATGGTCATCGTTAAGGATATAGAGATGTTCAGCTTGTGCGAGCACCACATGCTGCCATTTTTTGGCAAAGTCCATGTCGCCTATATCCCGAACGGTAAGGTCCTGGGATTGAGCAAAATCCCCCGGCTCGTTGATATCTTTGCCCGCCGCCTGCAAGTGCAAGAGCGTTTGACCGTGCAAATTGCTGAAACCATCCAGAACGCTATCAATCCTCAAGGCGTTGGCGTAGTGATTGAAGCAAGGCACCTTTGCGTGATGATGCGCGGCGTGGAAAAGCAGCATTCTTCCGCCGTGACCTCGCACATGCTGGGTAGTTTTCGCACCCTGCAGAATACCCGCGAAGAATTTCTTTCCCTGATTCGCAACGGCAAAAACGGAAATTCGTTCTGATGCCGGCTAAGAAGGACAGACAAGAAAAAGTCGCGTTGATCACCGGCGGCGGCAGCGGCATTGGCTTGGCAATGGCCCGCGCCTTCGGGGCCAGCGGCTATTCAGTAGTCATCACCGGCAGGGAAGCAAAGCGCCTTCAGAAGGCCATCACCACGATCTCAGGCGACAAAAAGCAGGTTACTGGAATTCCTTGTGACATTAGAGATTCTGTGTCCGTAGAGAAGCTTTTCCGCGAAGTTAGCAAACAGCACTCCACAATCGACGTGCTGATCAACAATGCCGGCGTAGCTCATTCCCTTGCGCCGGTCGATCAACTGCCGGTCGAAACGTGGAAAGAGGTAATCAATACCAACTTGACCGGCACATTTCTGGTCACGCGCGCGGCTTTGCCGCTGATGCGCGCCGGTGGAACAATTGTGAACAATCTCTCCGTTGCAGCAGTGCAGCCGTTTGCCGGCATGTCCGCTTACAATGCTTCAAAGTTTGGCGCTCTAGGTTTCACCCACGCTCTGCGTGAAGACCTGCGCAAACGGGGCATTCGGGTGCTGGCGCTCCTGCCAGGCGCTACCGACACCCAAATATGGGGCCAATTCTGGCCAGGCGCACCAAAGGAAAAGATGATCTCAGCGGAAACCGTTGCGCAGGCGGTGTTGCATGCTGTTTCAGCTCCGGCTAACACGGCGATTGAAGAGATTCGTATCGGGCCTACGGCGGGTGTGCTCTAGCATCGCATTAGTAATCTTCAAAAGCATAAACATTTTTCCGCGTAGGCATGAGTTGAATTAAAAATACACCGGCCACAAATCCGCCGACATGCGCCCAAAAAGCCACGCCACCCACAGGTCCTTTGGACTCCGATAATGCCAAAGCAGCGCCGCTCAAAAGGTTCACAATAATCCAGTATCCCAGCACCAGCCACGCAGGCAGCCAGAAGACGAAAAATCCCCACCACGTAAGAACTCGCGCTCGCGGATAAAGAACTAAATAAGCTCCCATCACGCCTGCAATCGCGCCACTGGCGCCCACTGTAGGGACAGAAGAATTGAAATTGAAAATCAGGTGTGTAAGGCCGGCAGCCAGGCCGCACACAAGGTAGAAGGCAAGATAGCGGAAATGGCCGAGCCGATCTTCAACGTTGTCTCCAAAAATGGCCAGGCCCCACATGTTCAGCAGCACATGAGGCAGGGAAGCGTGAAGAAACATTGAACTCAGAAAGGGAACAAAAGCGACCGACGCCGGCAGATAACCTTTCATCCATGCGGCCACGTGCTCTGGAACAAATGCAAACTGCATTTCGAACTCTGCCCGGGCACGCGGCCCTCCGGAGAGCTGCAATGACCACTCAAAGAGAAATATCCCAATGTTGAGTACGATAAGAAAGTAATTAATAAATGGTGTTGTTGATCGGGGAGCGTCATCTCTGATGGGGAACATGCGGTGGCAGCTTCTTCAGTATGATGCTTGATTCAACGGAGTTACTCAAGTGGACGCAGTATTGATCGTCGACAAACCGGCTGGAATGACCTCGCATGACGTGGTGGCCCGTGTGCGCCGCATTGTCGGCGAAAAGTCCGTGGGGCATCTTGGCACGCTTGATCCCATGGCGACCGGCGTCCTACCTCTGGTTCTCGGCCGCTTTACCCGTTTGGCGCAGTTCTATAACGAGGCCGACAAGCGATATGAAGGTACAATTCGTTTTGGCTGGGCGACGGATACTTACGATGCGGAAGGTCAACCTGTCGGCCCTGAGCAGCCGGCTAGTTTGACATTGCAGCAAGTTCAGGATGCTGCCGCGGAGTTTATCGGCGAAATTTCGCAGTATCCTCCACCGTTTTCTGCCAAGAAAATTGCCGGAATTCCAGCGCATCGCCTGGCCCGAAAAGGACAGCCGGTAGAACTCAAGCCCAAGC
>DASXKZ010000012.1:0-8715 GCA_036496525.1 Candidatus Angelobacter sp. | reverse complement strand
AGACGCCGTCAATATCATTCCCGGCTTTTTTCGCCTGACCCACCTCGAAAATACCGGCGCTGCCTTCAGCCTTTTTGCCGATTCTGCTTCTCCATTTCGCACTACTCTGTTGATCGCGTTCTCTGTGGCAGCTCTGGCGGTAGTTTCTGTTCTGTTATGGAAGGATCGCAGCGTCTTTCACTCTGGCACTCTGGCGCTCTCCCTGATTCTGGGTGGAGCCATTGGCAATCTGTGGGACCGTCTGTTTTACGGCAAGGTCACAGACTTTCTGGATTTCTATATCGGGGTGCACCACTGGCCTCCTTTCAACGTTGCCGATAGCGCCATTGTTGTAGGTGCGTTGCTGCTCTTCATGCGCATGCTCCGCAAAGATCAGCACCCGCAAGCTGCAGCGTGAAGCTTCTTTTCGCGCATTGTGCTGCTTTCTCCTGAGCAGTGCGAATATTCGCGAGCTGCTTCTTGTTTCGCACATCTCCTTGAAATTTGCCTTCATCTTACCCAGTAATTACGCGGTTATTACACATACCGCAATCGGGGGAAGCCACTTCACATGCTGCACAAAAAATTCTGGATTCTTGTCCTTTGTCTCGGGTTTATTTTTCCATTGATGTCGCACGCGCAATCGCGTGATCGTGATGTTGACAAGCGCGATCTCCGTGGAATCAGCCCGCAACACTATAAATACATCTTCTCCGTGGCCGGAGGCGCAGCCGTTGGCGCAGGCCTCGGTTTCATCCTGCCCGGGGAAAAAACACCTCTAAAACTCATGATGATCGGCGGCGGCGGAGCCAGCACATGGTTTCTGCATACGCATAAAGCAACGCTCGGCCCATTCCGTGACTGGGGCATGATTGCTTCTAACACTGCGCTGGGATCTGGAATCGGCTGGCTAGGGTGCAATTGCCATGACGGTTTGATCGGCGGTGCATTGCTGGGCGGCGGCGGCACTGCTGTCTGGGAAGCGCTCAAGAACGATCGCCCCGCACGCAATACATTTAACAGCGCTAAAAATACCGGCGCTTCAAAATAAAACTTTCCTCCGCCTGAACAAAAGAGCGCAGGCCAATGGGGGCTTGTGCTCTTTTTTTGCCCGTCGGATATTGTCTTGGCCTTCAGCTCTTTATCAAATTCTCTCTCGATACCCTTTGCAGGAAAACACCCTAACTCGCCTTAACGTGTAACCAATTCGGTTCTAATTCCTCTATTCATTAGGTACTACTTTTACCGTCTACATCACAAACAGGGAGATAAGTAAATGAATTGGAAGAAGCATTTGGCAGTAGGCAGCATGGCATTGATGTTCGCCGTGGCTTCGTCTGCTGTGGCACAGGACAAAGACAAGAGCAGCGCTAAGCCTTCTGACCCGCAGATTGTCGGCGTGGTTACGGCTGCGGACCAGATTGACATCGATACCGCAAAGCTGGCGCTCAAAAAGACAAAGAACGATCAGGTCAAGCAATTTGCCCAGCAGATGATTGATGACCACACCAAGCTGCAGAGCTCGGTCAATGATTTAGGTAAAAAACTCAACGTAAAACCGGCGCCCAGTGACATCAGCAAGTTACTCAAGACGGCTGCTGCGGCTGAGACAAAGAAGCTGCAGGGACTAAACGGCAAAGCCTTTGATTCCGAATACATCAACCATGAAGTGGCATACCACCAGCAGGTGCTTGACGCGGCCGGAAACGTGTTGATCCCTAACGCGCAAAACGCCGAGTTGAAATCAGCGTTGCAGGGCGCAGCGCCTCTGCTTCAGGGCCATCTGGATCACGCCAAGCAGTTGCAGTCATCGGTGGGTGGTTCCAGCGGCTCACACTAAGACACATGACGCCCTTTATAACAGCGTGGCGTGTGCGGCTGGGAATTGCAATTCTGGTACTCCTCAGCGGATCATGCATCTCAGTCGCACACTCACGCTCCGGCGCCACTCATTTGCAGGGAGCGGGTTTAGCTCTCATTCTCCAGTCGTCACAGAATCCCACTGCCGCGAGCCCTTCTACCAATGGTCAGGTCATCATGAAGGGCATCCGCTTTCAACCCGCGGAGCTTACGGTCCATCCTGGTGAAACCGTCGAGTTTAAAAATGAAGATATCGTCGCTCACACCGTCACCGCTGATGACGGGAGTTTTGATTCAGGGCTCATTCAGCCCGGCAGCTCCTGGAAAATGACCGTCCAGAAGACCGGAACGCTTGCATACCACTGCACGCCGCACCCGAACATGAAGGCAACTCTGGTCACTTCATCAGGCGGCACGCAAGTGAAGGAGGCGGCAGGCGGTTTGCCCGGCTTTAGGCCGCCTGGATCGCCACAGGAACTTCATCCCATACTTGTTAACTTTACCGCTGCGTTGTTGCCGCTTGCGCTTCTCAGCGATCTACTGGGTCTCTGGCTGAAACGATCATCACTTCACAGCGCGGCAGCATGGATGGTCCTGTACGCGGCGATTATTACTCCGCTTACCGGCGCTGCCGGATGGTGGTGGGAAATCAGGTCTGCGGGAACGCTTCCGCCGCAGTTAATCGCGGTCCATGAATGGCTTGGAACATCGCTGGCTCTGGTCTTTATCGTACTTGCCATTTGGCGGTGGCGTCTTTACCGACAGAACGCCGTTCCCACTTTGCCTTATCTCGTATTCGCCGTGGTTGCTGTGCTCGCACTCATTTATCAGGGAAGCCTGGGTGGAGCAATGGTTTTTGGCCGGTAACAACGATCATTTCCCCGATCCCTCGATCTCACTGCTGATTGTTTATCGAAAACTGAGTTATCAACGTGGTGGCATCAACATTGGCTGATATTTGTTGCCACAAAGCAAATCTAATCACGGAACAACACGGATCATACGGATTTACAAAATTCAAACTGGTCCTATTGAACTTTGATCCGTGTAAATCAGTGTTATCTGTGGTGAGATTTTAGGGTTTTGTGCAAAGCCACTGATCTTTAGCCTTTCGAATACAGCAGCTTGTAGATCACCGCATTGCGCATGATGGCTTGCACGTATTCGCGCGTTTCCGTAAATGGAATTGACTCCACAAATTCTTCCACGTCGGCAAAATTCCCGTTCTTGCGCCAATCATTTACTCGGTCTTCACCGGCATTGTAGGCAGCTAGCGCGTATTCCACCTGACCATCGTAATGATCCACGATGTGCTTGAAATAGCGTGTGCCCAAACGGAGATTTGTGTCCGGCACCAGTAATTGGTCAGACGAGAAGTGCTTGATCTTCATCTCCTTGGCCATTCCCTTGCCAATGGTAGGCAACAACTGCATCAGTCCCATTGCATTGGCCGGAGAGATAGCCGCTGGATTGAATTCCGATTCCTGCCGGATCAGTGAGGCCACCAGATGAGGATCGAGCCGGTTCGCGGTCGAGTCACGCTTCAACTCTTCCCAGAATGGCCGTGGAAATAAACTTTCCCAAACTGGTCGTGGGATCTGCGGGATCTCTGCAGCAAAATAGCCAGGAACCGCGCGTTTGAGCGTCTCAATAGCGCGAATGTAGCTGCCCTGCTCGTTATAAATGTCCGCCACGGACTTCGCTTCCCATGGAGGCGATCCCGCGCTGGCCGCCTGCATCTCTGCCACGGCAAAGTCATAAAGCGCGGCATTCGCCAGCAATTGAGCTTTCTGTGCCCGGATATTGTCCGCCGGTGTTTCCCAGTTCTCCGGAGGGGCTGGCGGGAGCGGCAAACTTTCCAACAGAGGTGGATCAACCGTCTCTTCACCAACTTTGGGCAGGCGCTCCCGCGCCAGATTGGCGTAGTAGTAATACTTGTAATTTTCCGCGAGTTTCTGATAAAAAGCGCGAGCCAGTTTCTTGTCGCCTTCGTCTTCAGCCATGCGCCCGCGCCAGTAAATGGCATTGGGGACCTCGGCTGAGTTGGGATACATGGAAAGCTGCTCTTCAAACAGCCGCTTGGCCTCATCTTTCTTACCCATGCGATACGTGAGCCATGCGGTCTTCCAGTGCGAATACGGCGAAGTTTTTCCGTTTTTCTGCCGCTGATAAATCTCAGCATAAAACGGCGTTGCGGTTTCATAGTCGCGCCGCAGCAGATACATGTTGCCGGCGGAAAGCAGCGCGCTGCTCATCCACGTACTTTCAGGCGCCAGCGTGCGCAATTGCGCAACGTAATCACGGTTCTTCTGGCCATCGTCTTTATCGCGCGCTATCTCAGCCAGAAAATAAAGCGTTTGGGCTTTCGCGTCGACTGATGCCGACTGGTTCTGCAAAATGCTTTCAAACAGACGCTGCGCCTCATCGCGTTTATGGGTGCGATAAAGCGCGGCGGCAAATTCCACCTGCATATCGAGCATTCGCTCCGGCGGCGCCTGTTCTATAAGGGGACTCAGCTCATTTAGCGCATCCTGATAACGTCTGCCCTTTGTCAGCAACAATACGCGATTGTGCCGCTGATCAAACGTTCCCACAGGCTGCGGATCACCCAAAGTGCGCAGCTCAATCGCCGCAGCTTCAGCCTCTGCGCTCGTCGGCATTTCAAAATAAAGCTTGTGGAAGATGTCGCCGGCTTTAGGTTTGTCTCCGGCAGCAAGATACGCCCGCGCCAGAGTGATCTCGATATCGGCTTTCACCGGCTGGCGATGCTTTTCCAGAAAGGCCGCCGCGCGATCGGGAGCATTGGTCGCCATCAGCGCTGAGGCATACAGCATGGCTGCATCATGCGACTGGAGTGAATCCGGATACTTCTCATCAAATCCATCCAGTGCCTGAAGCACGGCAGCATGATTATTCTCACCCTGATAGGCCAGCGCCTGCATATAAGCCAGATAATCGCCCAGCAGCGGCTCCAATGGTTTCGTGCGAGCCCATGACGAACGTGCGTTTGCGTAATCTTTATCGAGATAGTGCGCATAACCAACGACTACCCAGGCAAGCGGCCCAGCATCGTCTTTCGCATGTTTGCGGGCATACGCTTCCACACCCTGGTAAGCCTGCGGAGTACGGTTCTCAAGCAGCTGCTGCGCCATGGGCCGCAAATCGGCGGAAGCAACAAATGCGCGCTTAATGTGCCCAAGCTTGCGCTTTGCCAGCGCTTTTTTCTGGGCCTCAGCCGCTGCTTTTTTCGATTTTGCGGACGATGATTTAGCGGATGAGGATTTCTTTTTCGATGCCTGAAGGGAAAAGCCCGCCGGAACTGAGACCAGCAGTACGAGAAGAGCGGATAAAAGACGTCTGACCTGCACTGATTTCAACTTCGCGGAAAACTGGCGCCCATGAGCGAAGCATCATTATCCGCCAGAATTCTGATTAATTCCTGTGTAAAGTAGTCGGCTGAGGCGACAGCGGACTCCGCGTACCGCTTGTCATAAGTGGACCGGCTCTTCTCGATATCCACTTTCAGGCGGTCATACAAATCTTTGTGCTGCCGGCCTTCTTCAACCCTGGGTTGATTGTACAGCTTAATTTCCTCCACCAGCAGCTTGGCAAAGCGCCTTGCTTTTTTGTGTAATTCGTCCTCTTCAGAGCCAGAGCTTGTGGGCGCTGAAGCAGGAGCGCTTGCCGCCATGGCGGCTGCCGGCTGAGCCGGAGCAGCCTCTTCCACAGCCGACGATCCGCCGACCTTACGCAATGCCGCCAGTTCCAGCCAGATCGCCGCAAATCGTGTAAGCGCCTGAAGACCGGAAGAATCAATCGCGCCGCCCGGAACCGTGCCGGCATCGGCATAAATCACAGCTGCAACTTTATCTTTTACGACCAGCGGCAACACCAGACATTGCCCATCGGCGGAGGCTTTCATTGATCTTACAAAGCCGACGTCAAACTCCTGCGCCGATCCCGATGCCGGGTTGCGTGCCTGGATCGCCTTCCCCGCCAGACCCGAGCCAGCCTGAATGCTCAGTGTCTTAATGGCGTCATTATCTTCAAAACCAATTCCCTGCCATCCGCTGATGGCGTTGCCCTTTACCACGAACAGCGCCACACGTCCGGCAAACCGCGCTTCGCCTTCCAGCAGATGGCGCAGTATATCCGCCTGCGATCCCGACTCATGGATGGCAGCCACCGCGGCATTCAGCAGGTCACTGGGAGAGGCTCCCGGAGCAGGCGCAAGGGACTCCACGACTTCCACCGCGCGGCGCACGATTTCTGAGCGCAGCTTGGGCAGGGCTGCGTCCAATACCTCGGCAACCGCCTCTTCAATGATGTTTTGGATTTCTGTCGGACGTGGCATTCCTGGCCGCGATTATAAGGGTTTCTGAATCAGTATCAACCCGTTAGATTACTGATGTCTACACCTCTGGCATCTTAGTCGTTACCGGAGTAAGCGCAAAGAGATCGGCCAAAGAGGTCCCGCCTGCGCTGACGAACGCGCAGCCCTATTCCACTACCAACTTGGCCACCATATCGTCATGGTGTGGGCCGCAGATAATTCCGCATTCAACCTTGTATTCGCCTTTGGGCGGGTTCTTGAGCGTAACAATCGCCGGCTGTCCTGTACGGACCGGCTCTTTAATACCCAGGCTGGGCACGTCAAAGCCATGCTGGACGTCAGCCGTGGAGATTTCCAACTCCGTAGTTTGGTTGGCTTTCACATGGATGATAGCTGGCTCAATCGTGTATTTCTTCATCACGACCTGAATATGCGCGTCCGCGGATGATTTCGGCTGGTTCCGGCAGCCAACCACCAGAACGGCTAAAGTTAAGGCAAATAAAGGAAGTAAGCGTTTATTCATATTCAATATGAGCGACTGATGTAACAAAAAGTTACGTACCCAGTCTTATATAAGTCTTGAATTTATTTCGTCCAAAAGCCCTTTTGGGGCGCAGAACATAGTAAATTAAATTTTGAGTCGGAGCGGCATGGAAACCATCCAAAAGAAGGCAGAGGAAGGTATCACCAGCGAACTGGCGCTCGTCCAGGCCGCCAAGAAAGGCGATCTGGAGGCATTCAGTGAGTTGGTTCGGCGGTATGACCGCAATGTCTTCCGGATAGCCCAGCACATCACGCACAACGAGGAAGACGCCCAGGACGTGGTCCAGGACGCATTCCTCAAGGCGTATCAGAATCTTGAACAGTTCCAGGGAAACTCCAAGTTTTACACCTGGTTGGTTCGGATCGCCGTAAATGAAGCGTTGATGCGGCTGCGCAAGCGGCGCAATGACCGGACCGTTTCGCTCGATGAAGACGTGGAGACAGAAGACGGATCCATCCCGCGGGAAGTAGCGGACTGGAGCCCTAATCCGGAGCAGCTTTACGGTACGTCAGAGCTAGGCGACATCCTGAAGAAGACAATTCAGGGGCTTTCGCCGGGGTTTAGAACGGTGTTTGTGTTACGAGATGTTGAAGGACTTTCCACGGAGGAAACAGCAGAAATGCTGAATTTAAGCGTACCTGCGGTAAAATCCCGATTGTTACGGGCCCGCTTGCAGCTCCGGGAACGTCTGTCCCGATATTTTAAGAATAAAAAGGGCGGAGACGGCCAACAGTGAAATGCACTGAGTTCTTACAAGAGTTGACCGATTATCTTGACGGCAAGATCAGCGAGAACCTGAAAATCGAGCTGGATGAGCACCTTCATTGGTGCCATGAATGCCACGTGGTCATGAATACGACCAAGAAAACCATCGAGATTTACCGCGATAACGAGCTTTACGAGCTTCCAGAAGGCCTCCGAAGCCGCCTCCATGACGCCATAATGACGAAATGCCGCGGCAGCAAGTCCGGTAAGAAATCCACCCCTTAGATAGATTCCATTCATTTTCATCGTTTTACGGGAATACGTGTATTTATTACATGATCTCTCATAAGGAAAATTTATGCTCCTTAGACAACGAACCTTTTTCAGGTACTCCGAATCTAATGTAACAGTACGGCGAGACATGAACTAATGTGTACATTGGGACATGTCCTGTAGTACACTATTGCCTGAGTCGGCAAGTTAAACGCTTCCATGGGAGACCCGAAGTTTGGGGGTGGTGAATTATGGCGAGTCTGCTCGATGTCCTGTTCGGTTGCAGTCACAAGAATTTCAGCTTTCCTATTACCAAACGGCCCGGCCAACGGCTTTCACCTGCGGCACAGCTCACTGGCACATACGTTTCGTGCCTCGGCTGCGGTAAAGAGTTTCCTTATGACTGGCATGAAATGAAGGTGATTGAATCCATGCCTAAGAAATCAAAGGCTTTAGCTGCCAATGCAGCTGAGTCTTTTGCCGGGAAATAGGCCCTTTTCGCAAAGGCTCAATAGTAAGCGGCGGAAGCTCCCCATGGCCCTTCCGCCAGGTCTCCTTCTGGGTTTCTCCACTGTTTCCCTACGTGCCATTTCCTGTTTGGTGTTGGCCGCCTGCCCACTGCGCCGGTTCTATCTCAAGTAACCATGGTATTAAGCACTAAATACTGTCTTTGCATGACCTTTTGTGTCATGATTCCGTCAGCTTTGGAGGAATTCCATGAACGCTTCCGGTGGATCCAAAACGTCTCGTGATTATGGGGTATTTCGACGGAGCCTCAATCGCCAGAATTCCCGACTGACAGAATCGACCTGCAAGAACTGCCGCTCATTTGTGGCTGCCAGTGTGCGCCCTGAACTGCTGGACTTCATTGAGAAGCTCCATTTCTGCATTCTGCAAGGCCAGTTTTCTTCTACCGTTACGACTTAGGCTTGGTCGGCGGCAATACAGAAGCTCATAAACAGCAAAACAGGCGACCCGCAGGCCACCTGTTCGCTTTATAGCTATATTCTGTTACTGGTCG
>DASXKZ010000011.1:0-98756 GCA_036496525.1 Candidatus Angelobacter sp. | reverse complement strand
ACGATCTACTGCGCCAGCTTGCCAAGGCCAAAAAGCCAATCCTGCTCAAGCGTGGCCCTTCCGCCAGCGTCAAAGAGTGGCTCCTCGCGGCGGAATATCTTCTGGCCGGAGGCAATGACAATGTAGTTCTCTGCGAACGCGGCATCAAGACCTTTGAAAGTGAGATGACGCGCAACACGCTCGATCTCGCCGCCGTGGCGCTGGTGCGCGAGCTGTCACATCTGCCCGTAATCGCCGATCCCTCGCACGGCACCGGCAAGCGCGAACTGATTGCTCCCGCCAGCCGCGCTGCGCTGGCCATCGGTGCCGACGGATTGATCATTGAAGTGCATCCGTGTCCCGAACGTGCACTGTCTGACGGAGCGCAGTCGTTGAACCTGGATGAATTTGCGCGGCTGATGAAGGGCTTGTGTGCGCCGATTCGGAGCGTAGCAACGTGTGCGACTGTGGCGACTGCCGGTTAAATAAACCCTGTCGTCCCGACCGAGGACGAGCGACGAAGGAACGCGGACGAGTGGAGAAATCCCGAGGATATTATCGCGCCATACCTCAGGGTGTTCGCACGAGGAACCGACTTTCAACAACTCTGCTAAGAACGGTCGCCGCGAATCTCGCAGACGAACGCGCATAATGAATCAATTGGGTTCTTTCGCATCCATTGCGGCTAAAGGCTTTTATCAGCGTCTATCTGCGGAAATTTGCGGCCCCGATGATCTGTCGTCCTGAGCCTCACCGCAGCTCCCAAATCTCTTGACAACTCAATTCTCCACGCGTATTCTCCCCTAGAAATCTAGGTGTGCATGCAATGGGCAAAAATGATCAACTTCAGGGAACGTTGGATCTCCTCATTCTAAAAACGTTGGCGCAGGTGGGCAGCATGCACGGTTATGGCATCGGGGTACATATCCAGCGCGTATCCGATCAACTGCTGCGCGTGGAAGAAGGCTCTCTTTATCCCGCGCTGCACCGCATTCAGCAGGTGGGCTGGATCAGTTCCGAGTGGCGGACCTCTGACAGCAATCGCCGGGCAAAGTACTACACGTTAACAGCTGCCGGACGCAGGCAACTCGCAAAAGAGCAGAAGGCTTGGGAACGAGTGGTTCAAGGCGTCGCCAGCCTCATCAAGTTCGCCTGAGGGAGGAACCATGTCTTTATTCAAGCGGATTGGTTCGCTGCTGCGAAATCGCAAGCTCGATCAGGACCTTGACGATGAGCTGCGTTCGCACCTGGAAATGAGCGCGGCAGACAAAGTGGACGCGGGCATGACGGAGGAGCGTGCGCAAAGAGAGGCAGCCATGCGCTTGGGCAACAGGCAGGCGTCAAAAGAAAACATGCGCTCCGTCTATATGATTGCCTGGATTGAAAGCGTGCTGCAGGACCTGCGGTATGGATGGCGAAATTTGCGCCGGTCACCGGGCTTCAGCATCGTGGCTATTGCCACGGTGGCTCTGAGCATCGGCATCACCACTGCAGTCTTCACAATCGTGAACTCAGTGCTTTTGCGGCCATTGCCTTACCCTGATTCCAAACGGCTGATTTCCGTGGCCACACTTGATCCGCGCAGCCATGAGCCCGTTACTCCGGGCCCGGACTTCGCGGCGTGGCAGCAGGAGAATGCCACTCTCAGCTCGATTGCGGCCTACACGTCAGACGATTTCAACTTCAGCGGTGCGGGCGAGCCTGCACGGATCGCCGCAGCCGAGGTCACAATTGGCTTTTTCTCCACCGTTGGTATTCAGCCTGAGTTGGGCCGAGGATTCTCAAACGCTGAGGAACAGCCAAACGGTGAGCATGTAGCCGTTTTGACCAACCAGTTCTGGCGGGAACGGTTTTCTGCCGATGCAAAAATTCTGGGACAGAAGATCAATCTTGAAAGCCAGTTATATGTTGTGATCGGCGTTCTTCCTCCTCAGTTCCGATTTCCCGACAACGGCGTACAGCCCTCGGTTCTGCTTCCCTTGCAGTATCCCCTCAGCGCGCTCGACCGCATCCTGATTGTTGACGCCGTTGGCCGGTTGAAAGACGGCGTCTCGCAACAGCAGGCCTATGCGGACCTGGATCGCATCAGCAATGCCATGTTGCTGCGTTATCCCGCAAAGATGCTGGGCTTCTTTAAAGGCCGCAGCATGCAAGTTACAAACCTGCACACATTATTGGTGGGGGATGTCAGGACGCCTTTGCTGGTCATTATGTGCGCGGTTGGTTTTCTTTTGCTCATTGGCTGCCTCAACATCACCAGCCTGCAGTTGGCGCGGGCCGTCGAGCGAACATCAGAGATGGAGATGCGCTCTGCCCTGGGCGCCAAACGCGGGCGGCTTACTCGCCAGTTGCTCACTGAAAATGCGCTGCTGTACGGCGTGGGAGCAGTACTGGGCGTCTCCATGGCTCTGGCGACGGTCCAGTTTGTACGCAGTGCGGCCACCAATATCTTTCCATCTGCCATCACCATCAGTGCAGACAGTCGCGCATTGGCATTTGCAGTTGTCGTCACGCTGGTGAGCGCCATGCTGTTTGGCCTGATACCGGCTTTATCATTGAACAAGACCCGGATCGTGCGCCAACCGGGAGCCGGAAGGCTTACCACGGGAAACAGTTACCGTCGGCTGCGCAAACTGCTCCTGGTGAGTGAAGTCAGTCTGGCGCTGGTGCTTATGTCTGGCGCAGGTCTCATGGTCCAAAGTTTTGACCGGCTGATGCGCGTGAACGCCGGATTCAATCCCAGTCATTTGCTTACAGCGCACGTATCGCTCTCAGAGACCGAGTTTCCCAAGCCTGAACAACAGGTCGCGTTCTTTGACACTCTATGCCAGCGCCTGAAATCGCTGCCCGGAGTTGAGTCGACGGCCTTGACCAGCGCCGTACCGCTGCAGGCGGGCTCGTCGTTCAACGTTGGGGTGCGGATTGAAGGTGAGCCCATTCGGCCCGTGGAGATCGCTCCGTTTGCGTCTATGACGAGCGTCAGCCCTGACTATTTTCGGACTCTGCAGGCTCCCTTCCTTGCCGGCCGCGGATTTACAGACAGTGACTCTGCCGCGTCGATTCCCGTGGCCATCGTGAACCAGGCATTTGCGAGAAAGTTTCTGCATGGCGCGGATCCGCTGACGAAGAGAATACTTGGACGCGATTCTACGCAGCCGGTAATGATCGTAGGAGTTGCGGCGGACATCCACCACTCCGGGCTTGATCAGGATGTTACCCCGCAGATCTATCGTCCATACAATCAGCCTTCCATGCCGCTTTCGTTCCGCATGGCCGTTTTGCTTCGCAGCCGGATTGACCCCGGTGAACTTGCCGGCCAGGTACGCCGTGAAGTCTCGGCCCTGCATGGTGGCCAGCCCGTCTTTGATGTTGCCACCATGGACCAGTTATTGCGAGCCTCCACCATGCAGCGGCGATTGACGCTGGCATTGCTGGGATCGTTCGCCGGACTGGCCTTGCTGCTGGCTGCCATCGGAATCTACGGAGTCATGTCTTACTCTGTGGCGCAACGCGCACATGAAATCGGTATACGTATCGCGGTAGGTTGCAGCCCCGGACGCGTGTTGCGTCTCGTCCTGGGCGAGACGGCATGGGTAATGATTGTGGGAATGGTGGTAGGCCTGGCCGCCGCACTTTGGCTCACCCGTTTCATCGCCAGTCTGCTGTATCAGACGCAGCCTTACGATGTGGTCAGTATGCTTTCTGCTTCCGCATTGCTTGTGGCCGTGGGCCTGCTTGCGGGGACGATACCGGCCTACCACGCCAGCCGCGTGGATCCTGTGATTGCCCTGCGCGCCGAATGAGCTAGTTCGCAAACTTTGCTTCTGCTGGTGATCAGCGATGTTTGATCATTAGAGCGGTCCCAAAGTTGCTGTATCCCCGTGAGAGTGGAGCAGGCTTTACTTCCTGCCACTGAGAATGGCAGCGATGATGTGGGGATTGCGTTTCCCATGAAGTACAGCAATGATGAGAAGGGGCCTTGCATCGGGCGCGTAGGCAATGAGATAGTTGCCCACGGTCTGAAATCGCAAGGGACGTGAAGTGAGATCCGGTCGTTTGTGGCCTTGATGTGGGAAGGGCACCAGCTTGCGTATGGTATCCAGGATATCCTCGCGCACACGCGATGCGGCACGAAGATTTTCCTCCGCTATGTATTCCCAAACGTCGGTAATGTCCCGCGCTGCTTCAGGGTGGAGCTTAAAGCCCTGATCAGAGATCATTTCAAATTATGCTTCTTGAGCAGTTCGTCTTCGCGCTTGCGCAGGTTGTCAAAAAAGGTTTCACCGTCGATGGGCGCGACACGGCCGCTTTTGATGTCATCGTAGCGGCTATCCAGCGTTTCCCGTACTTGCATTACCTCTTGCAAATACCCGGCCACAGCGTCCTCTAAGAGATCATTGGGCGCACGCCCGCTCTTTGAGGCAAGTTCGGCAAGACGGGAGGCCGTTTCGGGTTTCAAGTGCACTTCCATGTGTGTCAGTCTAAGGACGTAGGATGGCTATGTCAAAAGGATTTACCTCTTCACCGCAGCTCCCAAACTTCCACCATTCCGCTGCTGTCTCCCAGCGCAACCAGCTTTCCGTCCTGGGAGACAGCTATTGCCTTAATCCCCGTCATGTCGGTAGCGAAGGCGCGCGCCTCCTGCGTACCGGCGGATACAATGCCGGCAATTCCATCGGTGTTGGCCATGACAAAGCCATCGCGCGTTGGCGCGACTGCATACACCATTTCTGCGCCCAAATTGGGCAATGAAGGATAGTTTCCACTGGGGCTGCCGCTTGAATAGATGGCCTCGCCCAGCGCCGACCACCGAACCATCATCTTGCCATCCCGCGAAGGCAGGCATTTGTACGGATCGCCGCAAACATCGGAAAAACTTCCCAACTCGCGTCCTGATTCCAACTCGCGCGCGGTAAATCCCTTTGCCGCCTTTGCCATTACCACCCATGCGCCTTCTGGAGAGAGTTCCACCACTGAGCCCGTGCCTGATCGCACAACCTTATTTCCGTTCACGTCCCACACGGCTGCCTTTTCATCTCCCGCTACGCCCAGCGCGTCGTCCGGCCCAAAAACCAGAGAGCCTACTTTGTGTGTATCCAGCTTGTGGGTCATCTTAGCCATGGCAACGTCCCATATCTCAACGCCGCCATACCGCTGTGTCGCAACCATGTTCCCTGACTTTGAAAACGCAATCGCGTCAGTTGAATAATCCGCGTGCATGGTGGCCACAGGCTGTCCTGTCGTCAGATCAAAGACCGTAATCGGCGAAGGAGGTGTTGGGCCGTCCAGGGGACGACGCGACGCTTGTGCTACCACCAGGCGGCTTCCGTCGCCGGAAAATGCCAGGGCGGAGACTTCAGCGAATTCTTTCCACTTGAGCCGCGTCTTAAAGCGCGCAACTTTCTGCTGGAACAGCAGGCGCAGCCAGCGCACAAGAATTTCGGTTGGAGGTTTGCCCACGCCTGCGCCTTTGTTGTATTTCACCTGCGGCGGCATTTCTCCATCCAAAGAGTGGCCCATGAAATATACCTTGCGGTCAGAGAGGCGGACGAAAATGGTACCCCAGGAAGGAACGTATCCCGGCTCGCCGGACTCATAGTGCCCCATCTCCACCTGTGATTCTTCCACGCACACCAGCGTGCGCGCGCTGGCTGGCGTGGCTGCCTCCAGCCCAAGCACGCGGATCGCCGGATTCTTCGACCACGGCGCTTTGCTTTTTTCGCGATGGAAAAGTATTTGGACCGGCGCTTCCGGCCAGCCATCCGCTTCCTCACGGACAGCATACGGGTCGTCGCAGATTTTCGCCGCCGCCGAAGCCGCGCCGCTGACGGGCGGCGTTTTCTTTGCCTGACCAGCGGCGAGTGTTGCGGCGAAAAGGCATAGACAAAGCGGCAGCTTCTTCATCATCTTCATTCACGGTCCTTGGAATTCACGTAATGAAGGCATTGTGCCGCACAACTCCGGCCCGCGGAAGTGTATTAGTTTGGTCTTGAGTGACGATGGTGTTGCCGTACTGCGATTTTGCCTTGCTCCGCATTTCCGCAGAGGCACGGAGAAAAGTAAAATCTGCCGCAGATTCACGCTGATATTTGCAGATCAAAAATAAGGAGTGCGTCTCTTTTGAATTCTTCCAATCAGCGTTTATCTGCGGAAATCAGCGGCAAAATGGCGTTTTGCTTTTCCGATCCCGGCGATCCATGCTAGTTCTCCGCGCCTCCGCGTCTCCGCGGTGAAATTGGTTTTTCTTGGCGATCTCTTCCGCTATACTTCTTCCGCTTATGCCCGTAATCATTTGCATGCTTCGCGGCGTGAACGTCGGCGGCCGCAACATGATCAAGATGGACGCGCTCAAGGCGCTCTGCGTCTCGCTCAAACTCAAAGACCCGCAGACCTATGTCCAGAGCGGCAACGTCATCTTCAGTAGCAGTGAAAAAGACTTGGCCAAACTTGCCAACCGTATCCAGGACGCCATTGAAAAGGCCCACGGCTTCCGGCCCGGCGTAATGCTGCGCACTGCCGCCGAATTGCAGCAAGTGGTCGCGCGGAACCCCTTCGCCAAGCGCAAAAACATCGAACCCGGCAAGCTGATTGTGAACTTTCTTGCAACCGATCCCGGCAAGGAAGCCCGGGAAAAGGCGATGGCCATCAAGATTGGTCCGGAAGAGATGCATCTCATTGGCCGTGAAGCCTATATCTACTTTCCTTGCGGGCAGGGCCGTTCCAAATTCCCTTGGGCGAGCATTGAGCGCACGCTTGGGACCTCCGCCACCGGCCGCAACTGGAACAGCGTGACCAAAATGCTGGAAATGGCGGAAAAGATGGGTAGTGGGTCAGTTTGAAAAAATGACCCGCTAAGAGTGTCAGCGTCTAGCGATTCGTCGCGAATCGCGTGCCTTCAGGCAGACGTTCATCGCGTCGGCGATGAAATTGATTGCAAACTTACTACTGCCCAAAAATGAGTCTCGATTGGCGCTTGATCCCGGTGGGCTGGCTTCCCACGGCTGACCCCATAAATTAACAATAAAAACGCTGAAAAATTAAAGGGGAGCGCCACGATTGGGTATATACTCCCCTCCTGTGTTTTCACACTTTTGATGAACTGGAGGAACGACATGCCTCAGGCTGTCATCACCGTAGAGCAAGAGTGGGCAAGGGCCCTGGCAAGATTCGTAGCCAACCAACTACCCCAAGCTGTGGGCCAAGTTCGTGACATCCAATTGAACGCCGATCAGGTTGCTGTGCTGCAGAGGGCATTTGAGAATACGTTGGTCACCAACATGGGTTGTGAAATCACTACCCCTTAAGTGGTCGCCTATAACCATTTGAAAGTTGGCAAGATACAACTCCTCATTTCGGCTGACAGCCGGCAATTGAGGAATCAGGTTCCATGGGCCAAAATACTTTGCTCAGGAGTGACGTAAATGTCAGAACCCAAGGATGAAGTGAAAGGTCTTGATCGTCGAGCTGTGATGCGTGGCGCGCTTGCAGTAGGCGGGGCGTCTATCCTAGGTGGCGTCTCTGCGATGCCACAAAACGCTGTCATTTCAGAAAGAGAATGGGCCAGAGTTCTTGCAAGGCACATGGCCAATCAGCTGCAGGAAGCTGCACGCACAGTTCCTGAACTGGGGTTGACCCAGCCTCAGGTCGTAGAGCTCAGGCAGGCATTTGAAAATACGTTGGTCACCAACATGGGATGCGATGTCCCTGTCGATGAGCCTCCTCCCTCCTAATCGCAATGCAAGGCCGGCAGATATGTAGCCGGCGATGTGTCAACGCTCATTGATTCGCTGTGCCCACCCAAGACAAAAAGTCTTGGGCTGGGCTTGCAATTTTGCAAGGAAATCGCAAGAAACTCATCCACGATAGTCGATCAGTTTGATCGGCAATGACGCGCTATCGTCCATGTGCAGTCCAAATAAGTGGCAATCATGAAGGTTTGTCTTATCAGCGCTCCCACAGCCAACCAGTTTGATGGCCGTGTTGTGGGCGAAGCGGATGCAGCCCGCATCATGGGCGAGCTTGCTCCTGTCGGCGTGCTCAGCCTTGCCGCCGTGCTGGAAGCCAAAGGCCTGCAGCCGGAAGTTGTCGACCTGAATCGCGTTTACTATGAATGGCTACGGGATTCGAATCGCGATAAAACTGATTTTTGCGGCTTTGCTGCAGATTACTTCGCACACCGCGATTTTGATTTCTTCGGCCTCAGTACGGTTTGCAGCAGCTACCCCGTGACGCTGCGCATCGCTGCTGAGGTCAAGCGCACACATCCGAACTCGATAGTTGTGTTGGGCGGCCCTCAGGCTTCCGTTGTCGATATTCCCACCATGCGCGCATTCCCATCGATTGACCTGGTGGTGCGCGGAGAAGCCGAGCAGACGCTTCCCGAGCTGATTGACGCGCTAAGCGGAGGTCAATCTCTTGCTGCAATCCCGGGCATCACGTTTCGCCGGCAAAATGAAATCGTGCGCAACCCGGCCGCGCCGCTGGTCGCGGACCTGGATGCCCTGCCATTTCCCGCTTTTCATCTCTTTCCAGATGTTCGCCACTGCCGTCACTTTCCGCTGGAGCTGGGCCGCGGCTGTCCTTTTTCCTGCACGTTCTGTTCGACCAACGATTTTTTTCGCCGCAATTTCCGACTGAAGAGTCCGGCGCAGATGATTGCCGATATGCGCCGCGTCCGGCAGACATACGGCATCAACTCTTTTGAGCTGGTGCATGACATGTTTACCGTGGACCGCAAGCGCGTGGTGGCATTTTGTGAGGCCTTGCTGGAGGCCAAGCGGAAGGCCCCGGAAGACTCTTTCATATGGGGCTGCAGCGCGCGCACGGACTGCGTTGACGAAGAGCTGATCGCGCTGATGTCTCGCGCAGGATGCCGCGGGATTTTCTTCGGCATTGAGACCGGCTCACGGCGAATGCAGAAAGTCATCGACAAGGGACTCGACTTGAACGATTCCGAGGAACGTGTCCGCTCCTGCGACAAATTCAAGATCAATACAGCGGTCTCATTGATGGCCGGTTTTCCCGATGAAACCATGTCTGACCTGCGCGATACCGCTGCGTTCTTTGTGGATTCTCTGCGCTATGACCATGCCGATCCGCAACTCAGCATCCTGGCGCCGCTGGCAGCCACGCCCATCACCACACAGCACAAGGATTCGCTAGTCCTGAATGACGATGTCGCCGATATGTCATTTCGCGGCTGGCGGCAGGAGCCTGAAGATCACGCGATCATTGCCGCGCATCCGGAAATCTTCTCCAGCTTTTATTCAACTCCTCTGCCGCACCTCGACCGCGAATTCCTTAAGGAGCTGCGCGACTTTCTGCTGAGCGGCATGCGCGCATTTCGCAAGCTTCTCCTGGGACTACATCAGGACAGCGGCGACATAGTGGACGTCTTTCAGCAATGGCGGCAATGGCGCACCTCAAATGGAATCCATTTCTCCAACGGTGATCGCACGTCTTACTACGCGCAAAGCCAATTTCCCGCCGACTTCTTTGAGTTTGTACGATTGCAATACGTTCCGGACAACAAAGCGCCTCTTGCCATCACCGCCCTGGTGGAATACGAAGCGGGGGTGCTTGCGGACAATATCGGCGACGATCAAAAGCTGCTTCCCGATGCGTTGTTCCATGATAGTGAGGACTTGCTCTTCCCCGAAAGCCGCCTGCGGTTGCTTCCGGGAGTAAAGGTCATCAACCTTCCCGCAGACTATCATGAGATTGTTCGTCGGCTTCGGCAGAAAAGCCCATTGCATGACGTACCGAGCAAGCCGGTGAAGCTCGCAATTCGCAAGGTCCCGGCAGCACCAGCGGAAGTGCGCCAGCTCACTCCGCTCTCCGCACAATTGCTGGATCTTTGTGCAGACGGATTCACGGTCCAGGAGATTACAGGAGAATTCGTGCTGCGTAATATCGATATCCCGGGCATTCCGGTGGACAAAGTATGCCTGGCAGGTCTTGAGATACTGCGCCAGCAGCGTCTTCTGGCCCTGGCATAAGCAAACTAGAACAATAGGCTTTTGAGGATCCGTTCTTTTATCTTTCTCTGTTTCTGAATGAGAGGAATGATGAGCGCAGTTGAGAACAAGCAAATCGTGCAGAGCATTTTTGATGAGCTGGCCCAGGGCAATTCACGTCCACTGGTGGAGAGCATGGCAGACGATTTCTGCTGGACCGTAACCGGCAATAATAGATGGTCAGGGAAGTATGAGGGCAAACAGAAGGTCCTTGAAGGTTTGCTTGCTCAGTTGCGGGCGCGGATTGATGGCCGAATTAAAACTATTGGCCACCGGTTTATTGCTGAAGGCGACTACGTTGTAGTGGAAGCGCGCGGCAACAATATCACGAAGACGGGCAAGCCATATAACAATGCTTATTGTTTTGTGATTCGCCTGCATGACGGCAAACTCAAAGAGATTACAGAGTACATGGATACGGAGCTGGTAACGGCAACGCTGGGCGATACGGCTGCTTTGACCACAAATTCTGCACATTCAACTCGCCCCTCTTCAGACTGAATGGCCATTCAGTGTATCCTGTAGTCCACCACTTTCCAGTGCATGATTTTCGCTGAAGAGGCGCGTATATGAGCACCATTTCTGCTGCGTCGAGCATAAGCACGCCAACCATCTCGTCCCGTGTGGAGGCCATACCGTGGCTCGTCTGGGCCAACGTGATTGCGTCCATGTGCATTTCCACGGGGCTTTATTGGGACATTTCATGGCATGAAACTATTGGCCGTGACAGCTTCTGGACGCCCGCCCACCTGCTGATCCAGTTTGGCGCCGTAATGGGTGCTTTCGGCTCTGCCTGGGTTATCATGCGCACCACTTTCGGCGGCGATACCAACGCCCTTGTAAGAGACGACCGTCGCAACTCCGTGAACGTGCTTGGCTTTCGCGCGCCGCTGGGAGCATTTATCGCGGCCTGGGGCGGCGGCGCCATGCTTACTTCCGCGCCGTTCGATAACTGGTGGCATGAAGCCTACGGGCTCGACGTAAAAATTATCAGCCCGCCGCACATGCTGCTGGCGCTGGGAATTGCCGGGATCATGTGGGGAGGCGCGATTCTGGGCGCTTCTTACCTCAACCGCGCCGATGGCGAGCAGCGTACCCGGCTGCAGCGAGTCGTGTTGTTGATGGGCGGCTTCATCGTGATCCAAACCATGACGCTCAAGCTGGAATACACGAACCGGGTTCTCTTGCATAGCGCCATTTCCTACATGGTGATGGGGATCGGCACGCTGCTTTTGCTGGAAGGGCTGGCGCGCGTCACCGCACATCGCTGGGCGCGCACCATTATGACGGCGATTTATTCGGCCTTTGTCTTGATACTCATGTGGGTGCTCCCGCTCTTCCCCGCGCAGCCCAAACTTGGGCCGGTGTATCAGAACATCACTCACATGGTGCCTCTGCCGTTTCCCCTTCTGCTGATTGTCCCGGCATTCTTTCTGGATTTGCTTTTGCCGCTGTTCAAAGACGCCCCCAAGTGGCAGTACGCTGTTTTTGGCGGCGTAGCATTCCTGGCGATTCTGATAGCCGTGGAATGGCCCTTTGCCACGTTCCTCATGTCATCCCTGGCGCGCAATCGGTTCTTTTCGACCACCGATTTTCCTTACTTCGCGCTGCCAACCTCGCCCACGGTCAACCACGTGTTTGTGCCCTGGGAGCGGACTGCCGGTGAGTTCTGGCGAATCATGGGGATGGGATTTTTGTTCTCCGTAGCCAGTATGTGGATTGGGATTTACTGGGGGAACTGGCTTAAAAAAGTGAGGCGGTGAGCAAGATCGGGTAATCGGGTGATCGGGTCGTCGGGCCATCCGGGACTTATTTAGGGGACCTCAGGATTGCCAAAAACGCCGAAGCGGAACCGATGTCCCGATGTCTCGATTTCCCGATTTTGGAGTGCACCATTTTGATGAAACGATTTTTTCAATGCGTATGCCTGCTGCTGCCCCTCGCGGGCACTGCTCACGTGAACAGCCCCGATGTTTATTTTGACGGCTATGCCGGGCCGTACCATCTGCTGGTCACGTTGCGTCCGCCTGCTGTGGTGCCGGGCGTGGCGCAGGTGCAGATTCGCAGTATGTCGAGCGATGTAAGTGAGATAAAGATTCTGCCGCTGCGGATGATTGGCGTTGGTGCAAAGATGGCGCCACTGCCTGATCCAGCCAAGAGGTCGGCAGACGATCCCCAACTCTTTACCGGCAGTTTGTGGATCATGGTGCGCGGTTCATGGAAGGTGCAGATCCAGGTCACCGGACAAAAAGGCGTCGCACAGCTTGACGTGCCTCTCCCGGCCGTCTCCACCAGTTCGCAGCCGATGCACGCCGGTCTGGGCATTTTGCTGGCCTTTTTGGGTTTGGCGCTGGCGGCTGGCTTGATCGGCATCATCTTCGCGGCCACGCGTGACGCAGAATTGAATGCCGGTGAACGCCCTGCTCCTGCGCAGATGCGCCGCGGACGCATCGGCCTGGCGATTGCCGCTGCGATCGTACTGGCGGCGTTCATTCTTGGCAATCAGTGGTGGGGTAGTGAAGCCAGCGCCAATGATCGCCTCAACTATCGCCTTCCTAACATGACTCCGTCGCTAACGTCAGGAAGCCTGCTGCGCCTGCATCTTGATAATCCCAATGAGGCTGAGCCAACGCGCTTTCGCACGGAGCAACCGGACCGCATCCGCCTGGATGACCTCATCCCAGACCACGGTCATCTCATGCATCTTTTTATTGTGCGCATGCCGGATATGAAAGCTTTCTGGCACCTGCATCCTGACCAGACCCAGCCCGGTGACTTTGCGGTGAACCTGCCCATCATGCCCGAAGGCCAGTACAAACTTTATGCGGACATTGTCCATCATACTGGCTTTCCTGAAACGCAGGTTGCCACGGTGAATTTGCCCGCTGTTACGGGCGAAGCGTTGAGCGGCGACGATTCCGGTTCATTCGATCTGGCTCCGTCCGATAAAGTCGCGCAGCTTTCCGGCGGTTATCACATGGTATGGGAAAGCGATATTCCTCCAGGCCCTAACGGCGAAAGACGCGCGATTACGAAGCTCAAAGCCAGCCAGCCTTACTGGTTCCGCTTCCGCGTGGAAGATAAAGACGGCAAGCCCGCCTCCGATCTTGAGCCTTACATGGGCATGGCTGCGCATGCAGTTTTCCTTAGCACAGACGGCAATGTTTTTGCTCACATCCATCCCGCTGGTTCTGTGTCCATGGCTGCGGTAAACCTGGCCGAAGGCGGCAGCGCCAAGTCAGGTATGGCAGGCATGGATAACGCCGCACCTTCTGCAGAGATTTCCTTCCCTTATGGTTTCCCCAAGCCGGGCGACTATCGCATCTTTGTGCAGATCAAGAGAGCAGGCAAGATTGAGACTGGTGAGTTTGTGGCGGAGGCGGAGTGATTTTTTATCCCGAAGCGCGGCGAGGGAACCCTATCGTGAAAAGCCCCTTTCGGGTTCAGCGAAGAAACGCTGATCCCTCTATTTTGATTTGTGTTGTTCGCGTCCATTCGCGGCTTCAGCTTTTTCGTCACTATAGGCTTCCTCGCTTCGCTCGGAATTCAGAAAAAGAGTCCCTTTGCCATGGCTCTTCTCGCGGAGTACAATTCTCCAGAAATGCTCCGCTTCTTCCATGGCTTTACTTGACGGCGCGTCCACTAAACCTCCGGTCGGACGTTCTCTACCCTCATCTCTGAATAAAGCCGAAAGGAAGAATCTTTATGCTCCGCAGAATTTCTGCTGTCTCGCTGTTTCTGTTGTTCAGTCTTTGCGCCTTTGCCCAGAGCAAGTCGCGCCACTTTGAATTGAATTACTCTTTCACCGTTCGCATCACCGATCCCGGCAAACCGCTCGACGTATGGTTTCCGGTAGCCCAGTCCGACGAATTCCAGAAGGTAAAAGTGCTTTCCAAGAGCGGCGATCTCTCGCTCAAGGAGACCACTGAGCCTGAGTACGGCAATAAGATGTTTTATGCTCACACGGACAAGGCCACCCAGCCCGAGTATCACTTCACCGTTAAATATGATGTGGTGCGTCTGGAGCATCTAGCCGCGGTGTCGCTCAAACAGCCCGCTTCGGAAAAGAGCCTGCAACGCTTTTTGCAGGCAGACAAACTGGTGCCGATTACAGGCAAGCCTGCCGAACTCGCCGCAGCTCAGGTCAGGCCGGGCATGTCTGATTTGGACAAAGGGCGCGCGTTTTACGATTACACATTCTCGACCATGAAATATGACAAGACCGGCACTGGCTGGGGTCGCGGCGATACGCTCTGGGCTTGCGACGCCAAGCATGGCAATTGCACTGATTTCCATTCAGTCTTTATCTCCATGGCGCGTTCACAGAAAATTCCCGCGCGTTTTGAAATGGGACTGTCACTGCCGGAAGGCCAGAACTCCGGACAGATTGCCGGTTACCACTGCTGGGCGGAGTTTTATACCCGCGAGCGCGGCTGGTTCCCCGTGGACATTTCAGAAGCCTGGAAGCACCAGGAGAAGAAAGAATACTTTTTTGGCGCTCATGATGTGAATCGCGTGCAGTTCAGTGTGGGACGCGACCTGCAACTCAATCCTGCACAACACGGTGATCGAGTCAATTACTTGATTTTCCCTTATGTCGAGCTGGGTGGGGAGCCCTGGCCCAACGTGGCCAATGCAGTCTCATTTAGCGACGTTGCCGACGGAGGGGGAGCGACCCGCGCTGCAAGATAAATCACTTTTGGAGCAATTTGTATGCGGTTCGGAACCTTTGCTGCTCGTCCGAACCGCCATTTTCCTGCCTGGAGCAACTGATCTATTAAGTTTAAGATTTGCCCTCCGTTTTTCTTCCAAATTTGGAAGGTCATATGCCAAAGGTGTTGTATTTCCTTGTACATAAGTATGTACAAGTAGGCAATTATGGTGTGAAATTGACACGCGAGTTTCAGCCACAATTTGGTTCCTGAGTTGCGAGAGACACCAAGGGGACCGTAATCATCACCTTGATGGGCCGACAACAACGAAGAAGCAGAGGAGAATAAGCTCAATGAGATTGCTAGAGAAGATGTGTTTCGTGGTGCTGGCCTCTGGGCTGGCAGTGGGCCAGGCAACCGCAACCAATAGCGGCTCTGCCGGGACCGGGTCAGTTGCAGATGAGCTGAAAGCGTTGCGCGAAGCTATCAGCCAGCAGCAAAAACAAATTTCCCAGCAACAACAACAGATCCAGACTCTGGAACAGCAACTGGAAAATAAGACGTCTGGCACACCCCACGTGGCCGATGCCTCCATGCGCACAGTAGCAGTGCCGGTAAGCGCCACGGTCACTCAGGAAACTGAAAAGCCGAAAGAGTCGCCCTTGTCATTCCGCATCGGCGGCACGGAATTTACGCCAGGCGGCTTCGTGGACTTTGAAAACGTGTTCCGCACCACCAACACGGGAGGCAGCACCACAACTGCCTTTGGCACGATCCCGTTCAGCAATACCGTACAGGGACATCTCACAGAATTTCGCTCCACCGGCCAGTATTCGCGCTATAACCTGAAGGTTGCAGGCAAGTACGGCGAGAACAACGTAGTGGCTTACATTGAAGGCGACTTCAATGGCAACGATGCGGCAAACGTGTTTGTCAGCTCGAACCCCCACACCAACCGGCTGCGCCTCTATTGGCTTGATCTGAAGCGTGGCAAGTGGGAGTTTTTGGGTGGCCAGACGTGGGGCTTGCAAACTCCTAACCGCGTCGGCCTATCTCCCAATCCAGCTGATGTCTTTTCACCCATCGGTGAGGACGCCCAGACTCACGTGGGTCTACCTTACACCCGTGCGGCTGAATTCCGCGCCGTTTACCATTTCAGTGACACCTTCCAGTGGGGCGTTGCCATGCAGAATCCCGACCAGTTTGTTGGCGCCGGCGAAGTTATTTTCCCGTTCGCCTTCAACGCACAACTGGGCCCGCAGTTGGACGCCGCTAACCAGACAACTACACCGAATGCCTTCCCTGACATCCATACCAAATTTGCCTGGGACAATGATGTAAACGGAAAGCACATGCACTTTGAGGCTGGCGGTTTTCTTACTAACGTCAAAATTACGAATGTACCCGTCGGCGGGACCACCTTCGTTCACCATTCGGCGATTGGCGGGAGCTTCCATGGCGCGTTCAACTTTGAAGTGGCTAAAGGCTTCCGCGTGGTGGCCAACGGCCTATGGGGTAGCGGCAACGGACGCTACCTGATCGGTTTTGGACCGCAGGCGGTTGTTGTTCCGATAGCGACCGGCCCCGGTACGTTTGATGTCGATGTCTCTATGGTGCACTCGGGCGCCACTATCGTTGGGTCGGAGCTTCAAGCAGGCAAGAAGAGCCTGTTCGGCTTCTATTACGGCGGTTTCTACTATCAGCGCAACGCTTTCCAGGACGTAACCTCGCCTCTGGCTGTCAAGCCGACCATTGGTTTCGGCGGCATCAACTCACCCAATTCGGCCAACCGCTCTATTCAGGAAGCGTCGTTCGATTGGACGCAAACTTTCTGGAAGAACCCGCAATACGGCGCTGTTTTACTGGTCACGCAAACCTCGTACGTGACGCGTTCCCCCTGGTTCGTTGCAGCCGGAGCGCCCAAGAATGCTCACTTGATGATGGGTTATGTCAGCTTGAAATACGTGCTGCCGTAAACTCAACTTCAAACTTGATTCACAAAGCGCCGGTCAAAAGCCGGCGCTTTTTTGATGCTCCGTGAAAAGCGCTTTTGTCGCCTGCTTTCATTGCGTAAACTATCTCCGTGACAGTCAGCACGAATATGCGACGTCTCTGCGGCCAACTCATTGTGTTCACCATCTCCGCCGCAACTCTTTCCCAGGCTGCAACGCAGCATGCCACAGTGGAATTGATTTCACGGCAGACATCAGTAAAACCAGGCTCTGACCTGCAACTGGGCGTACACTTCATCCTGGAAAAAGGCTGGCACGTTTATTGGACCAATCCCGGCGACTCCGGCCAACCGCCTTCCTTTAGTTGGCATTTGCCTCCCGGCTTTGGTGCAGACGAAATCCAATGGCCACGCCCTGAGCGTTTGCAACCAAGCAAGGAACTGGTCGATTACGGCTATAGCGACGAAGTCTTGCTGCCGCTTACCATTCACACACCATCTGCAATCAACAACGGCGCATCAGTTGAATTCGATGCGGAAGCCAAGTGGCTCATCTGCCGCGAGGTCTGCATTCCCGAGCAAGCCAGCCTGCATCTGACGTTGCCTGCCTCATCGGCCGCCAGCGAAGACCAGCAGCACGCGCAGCTCTTTGAGAGGACGTATAAACTCATCCCCAAACCGTTGCCATCCGGCTGGAAGGCAAGTTTCACGCTGGCAAAAGACGATTTGGTCCTGACGATCCGTGCAGGCAAGCCGATCACACAAGCAGAATTCTTCCCGCTGGATACAGGACAAATTGATAATCCTGCGCCGCAAAAGGTTCAATCCACGCCCAGTGGTGCAAGGATCACCATGAAGAAATCCGATCTGCTGCTCAAAACTATTTCCACGTTGCGCGGCGTACTCGTCATGCCCAGCAGTCCGGCTTACCGGATTGAAGCGCCTGCGCATCAGCCGATACAATAGCTGCAAATGGCTGCTTATAGAGGAGGCGCAATGAAAAATCGCTATGGTTTCATATGGCAAGCGTGTGCACTGCTGGCGCTGGTCGCGTCGGCTTTTGCTGTTAAGGTGGGTGATCCCGCTCCCGGCTTCACCTCGGTGGACAGCAATGGCAAGCAGCAGCGTCTCTCTGATTACAAAGGCAAATTCGTGGTGCTGGAATGGCACAATCAGGGCTGCCCTTACACCAAAAAACATTATGAGAGCGGCAACATGCAGCGCCTGCAAAAAGAGTGGACAGAAAAAGGCGTAGTCTGGCTCACAGTGATTTCTTCTGCTCCCGGAACGCAGGGCTTCGTCACGCCGTCGCAGGAAAATGACTATTTGAAGCAGATGAAAGCCTCTCCTACCGCGGTGCTCATGGATCCCGGCGGATCTCTGGGGCATCTCTACGCCGCCAAAACAACGCCGCACATGTTCGTCATCGATCCTAATGGAATGCTGGTCTATAACGGCGCAATTGACGATCACCCAACATCGGACCAGGGCGATATTCCGAATTCGAAGAACTATGTTTCTATGGCTCTTGAGCAAGCCATGGGCGGCAAGCCGATAACGGAAGCGGCAACGCGTCCTTACGGCTGCTCCGTAAAATACAAGGATTAAGGACTCACTCCAACGATGCGCCTTCCCGCCGAGTTGCAGGATGCCATTCAGCGGGAGACCGAAAAAGTAGACCGCCGCAAGCTGGCACAAGCGACAGCGCAGCTCACCGAGCACTATAAGGCCGCCGACTTCTCTACGCCTGCTGTTGCTACGGAAGCGCAACGCGCGGCTTACCTCGCGGTGCGGATGCCGGCGACGTATGCGGCTATCAGCCGCGTGTTTGCTGAAATCAAGTTGCGTGCATCACAAGCTGAAATTGCTAGCTTGCTCGATCTCGGCGCTGGGCCCGGTACAACACTGTTTGCCGCCACTGAACAGTTTCCGCATCTTCGACAGGCCACGTTGCTTGAGGCCGACGCCGGTTGGATCGCCGTTGGCAAACATCTTGCTGAGCAAAGTGAATCCCTTGTCGTCCAGCAGGCACAATGGCTCAAGCAGGACCTTCGCTCCGGCCTCTCTTGTGAAAAGCATGACCTGGTAGTGATCTCCTATACGCTGGGCGAGCTGTCGCACGCCGCGGCGGAAGCCGTGCTCAACAAGGCGTGGAAGTGCGCCGGCAAATTTCTTGTACTCATTGAGCCGGGAACGCGCCGTGGCTTTGCCACCATCAACGCGGCAAGATCGTCTCTGATCGCCAACGCATCTGCCATCCTTGCTCCATGTCCGCATCATTTCAGCTGCCCCATGGCCGCCGCCGGAGACTGGTGCCATTTCTCCCAGCGTGTGGAACGTACATCGCAACACCGGCAATTGAAAGGCGGCGCGCTGGGTTATGAAGACGAGAAATTTTCTTATCTCATTGCCGCCAAAGACTATTTGCCATCGGCAGCGGCGCGCATCGTCCGCCATCCCGGCAAGCATAGCGGCCATGTTCAGCTTCCGCTCTGCACAGCCGAAGGCAAAATCGAAAATCGCACTATCACGCGCTCCAGCAAAGAAGCTTATAAGCGCGCCCGCAAAGCTGAATGGGGCGAGAGTTGGGCCGAATAACGCAAGCGCTCCAGCTCCGGCACGGCAGAACGTCTTGTTGCCTGTGCTCCACATCGGACTTGCATCCATTATTATGGGGCGGATTCGCGGCTGTTGTTCTGGTCTGGTGGCTTGCCAGCTTGCCCGCCTGCCATGAAACAATGAATTGATTTTTTTGCCTAAAGCCTGCCGTAACGCCATAATCTTGTCTCACAGGAAACAGGTTCGAAATGCCGGAAGCCATCATCTGCATTCTCGCTAAACCGCCAATCCCCGGAACGGTAAAGACGAGCCTCATCCCGGAGCTTGGCCCGGACCGTGCTGCGGAGCTGGCAGAAGCGTTCCTTGAAGACACGGTTGCCATGGTCCGCACGGTTCCCTGGGCGGAATGCATAATCGCCGCCACCGAAACTTTTGAGCGCAGTTACTTTAAGCCGGAAGAAGTCTGGCTGCAGTCGGAAGGCGACCTGGGTGAGCGTCTGGAAAAAGTCCTGCGCCTTGCCCTCAAGCGCAAACCCATTGTGCTGGCCATTGGTGCGGACAGTCCGGGCCTTCCCGCCGCTTATCTTCAAGCTGCGCGCGACGCTTTGAAAAATGCCGACGCCGTCCTTGGCCCTTCCGCTGACGGCGGCTTCTACCTCATCGGCCTCAAAGATTGTCCCGTGGGCGTGCTGGAAGGAATCCAGTGGAGCCATTCCACCACGCTCGCCGCCACCACGCATAAGCTGGAACAGTTCGGCATGAAGACCGTGCTCATCAATCCCTGGTTCGATATTCACAGCCATGAAGACCTTGAGCGCCTGCGCCGCCTGCTGGCCAATGATCCTGGGGCCGCGCCGCGTACTGCTGAGCTGCTGCGCCAATCATCTTCATCGAAGTAAGGCGTTTCGTTTCGAAATGTCACCCCGAAGTTCTTCGAATGCCTTTGCGACCTTTGCGGCCAAATTTCTTAGCGCACCCCCGCCCCCTCCCCCCGGCTTCGACCCCATTCGACCCCACATGACCCCATCCGACCCCATGCTGAGAGCATCGGCAGAGGGTCGCAAATCCTTCCTTTGGCTGATTGCTGAATGCTGATGGCTGAATGCTAATTTTCAAAGACCGTCTTCCCCGCCACCTGGGTGGCAGGCTCCAGAGACACTTCCTGGTTACAGCCCATCATATCGCTATTTGTTCGCTTTTGTCAAGGGGAAAGCGAGGGCTTTTGCTATGGATCTTTTGATCCGTCCTGTGGATGCGGAGGGATAGAGGCGCGGTGCTGTCGAAGTAAAGTCGTTTGTTTTCAACAGCTGCTTAGTTTGACTATTACAGCGCTTGACCAACTTTTCTTTTCCAGGCCATAAGTAAGACGTCAGGAATCTTTTAGACGATTCATAGTGTTTTTTATAGTGAACGAGTAATTTTCACGAGTGGGAGAATCGGAATGACGCCAACCAACCTCCGCCGTATTTTTGAGTGGTTTACGACAGCCGAGCTCTTACTTGCCAGGATCGTCATCTTTCTCATATTCATTTTTGGGTTGTGGCAACTCTTTCTCAGGTTGAAATAAATCATGGTATCGTGCGCTGGCCCGCAGTGTAGCGGAAGCGCCCGGAAGGGCTCATTTCTTTCAAGAAAGGGAAATGCCGATTGCTTGTTTTCTGATCCGCCCTATAGGATTCCAACCATATCAACAGAAACTACATTGTTACAAGAATGCCTTGGTGCTGCTCATGGACTGGAAACAATATGAGGAAGAAATAGAATGGCATTTCAGAAAGCAATATCCCGCGGCAAATATTTCGAGAGACGCGAGACTCCTTGGTAAATTCTCGAGAAAGGAAAGACAGATTGATCTACTGATTGAAGATCACGCTTCCGATTTTCTCGTTCGCATCATTGTCGATGCCAAGTACAGAAATAAGCGAATTGACATTAATGACGTCGAAGCGTTTTTGGGATTGTTGCGGGATGTGGAAGCGCATGTAGGAGTCATGATTTCGACCGTCGGTTACAGCGAAGCCGCGGTAAACAGAGCTCATCACGACGATGTAGATTTGCAGCTCGATATCCTTAATTTCGAGGAACTAAAGGAATTCCAATCTCCTTTAGCGATTCCACATGCCGGGGGCTATGGAGTGCTCTTGCCCGCCCCGTTGGGCTGGGTTATCGATGCTAAGCACCCTGAGGGGGCCGTGGCATGCCTATATCAAAGAGGGTTCGACCTTGCCGATGCTGGGAAAGCGAGAACTTGGATGTATGTTAACTTCTGGATAAAGGATGAAGCTGCATCGGATATTGATTCGTTGGCCGCCCTCCAAGAAAAAAAACTGCGGGAAAGATTTCCTATTGCTGAAATTAGTTATCCAGCGTTTGTGACGAGAAATGATGCAAAAACAAAGCTCCGCCGGTTCAAGGAGTCCTCATATCCTGCACTCGAATTTACAGCCTTCGTTGAGTTCGAACCCTTCATCTTTTTCGCGGTTCTGTTTACGCCCGAAGCGACAGCCAGTGTAAACCTGCGCAAGCTCCGCTTTGTGGCCCGTCTTGCAATGCCGCTGGTTGTTAAACGCCAGAGTAATAACAGTTAATGGAAAGTCTTTATATGGGCGAGTGCACAAGCGTTCCCTATGCAGCTGCAACCGCTTGGTCTATACGTTCTCATTCGGCCTCTAGTCCGCTGATAATCGATGTTGCGTCCAGGGGCTTTACCTTTTTGGAATGCCAGCTTGGCAGGCGTACCAACTTGATCCGGCTGGTCTAATATTTCGCGATGCCAAAAACAATACAAGAGCAGCTCACCAACTACGGTGTTTCGCTGCACGAGCTCTTCGTGGACTTACCACAACATTCCGCAATCACAGATACACTGGACTACATTCTGGGTGCGCTATACGCTCTGTCGCGCGCTCACGACCTTGGGTTCAGAGATCGCAAAAGTGGCCACTTATCATCATATCGACCCAATCTGGCGAAGTATGCATTAAGTATTTCGAAGAGCGAGAATATCAACCGACGTTGGATGGCTGGGTTTTATTTCAATTCGAGCATTCAACGAATCGCGGCGGCATTCGACCGTCTCCCTCAAATGCTAAAAGCGAAGATGGAGAAACGTGTGGCCGGAAAACGCAAATCGACGTCAGCAAGAGAGAGGATGGCGGAAGTTAACTCCGCCGCGTTTGCCCATTGGCAGCGTGTTTATGACGAAGTGAACGCATTCAAGCATAGCCCAGAGGGTCGGGCAGATGGTCGAACTGTCTTGATGGACGATGCCCTTTTAGCGTTTCAACAGATGTTGGGCCTCATCGCGACCAGCAAACCGACCCTCAAATCGCTATATAAGTAACTGTACTGCAAGAGAAACCATGAAGGGATGGCAGTTGGCGGGTGGCCCACCTTCCCCTTTTCCTTCAAACTAACAACACTGGAGGTGCCCCATCCTTTGCCGCTGTTGCAAAGGGTGGGATTCCATACCGTCCGCCGCACCTTACCTGATTCCGTTGTCAGCAAACTGATCAGTGTCCATGTAGAGACAAGTGTCAGGGCACGACTTTAGCAAGCGCGAGATGACCCTGAGCTTGGCGAAGGGGATTCAAGGGGCTGCGCAGTCGTGCCGTAAGGCGCGCAAAGACTTCTTCCTTGCGCCGCAGGCCCCGGGGTCCCCGACACGCGCTTCGCGTGGTGGGGTGGAGGCTCGCGCGCAGCGTAGCGGAGCGCGGTAAAAACACTTCACTTGCTCAGTTTCTCCGCCATATCAAACAGAGGACGGTACAACGCCCACACGATTGTTCGGCTGATGATATCCACCATTACAACGGCCATCAGGCTAATGCTAAGATTGGGCCACTTCTCGCCCACGTAAAACTGTTTTGCGATTACCAACGCTGTTGCGCCCCCAAACCAGAGCGGATACCCGAAGCGATAGGTCGCAATCACAATCCTGGTCGCCAAAGGCAACTCGACACCCATACTGAGGTACATGTCAATGAACTTGGGAGTCGACAAATAAAGCATCGTGCCGCTCCACAAGATATAAGCACTGGCTAGAATCGCCGCAATCCAGGTGAAGACGCTCCCACGCGCTGGTGAGTTAGCTTGCTGAAAACCGGGTCCTGTAGACATGCACACATCCTTTGACCATCACAGCGCGAGCCCACAAAAATCGAGGGCCTTTTGCCGATTCACATAATAGACCAAGTCCCAATGCGGAGCATTTATGATAGCGAGCCTAACCATGAGCCAAGCTTCCACTTTCACGCTCGCCACGCCCGACGGCGTTGATCTATTTACATACTGCTGGCTTCCGGCTGAGAAGCCAAAAAATGATCAGCCCAAGGCGGTAATACAGATTGCGCACGGTCTGGCGGAACATGCAGCGCGTTATGCGCGGCTGGCGGATGCTCTCACCTCCGCGGGTTACGCGGTGTATGCCAATGACCATCGCGGCCACGGCAGAACGGTGCAGTCAACCGACGATCTCGGTTTCTTTGCGGAGCGCGACGGCTGGCGAAAATGCATGGACGATCTGTGGCAGCTCAACCGTCACATTGCCGCCAAACATTCCGGCTTGCCGATGGTTTTGCTGGGGCATTCCATGGGCTCAACCCTGGCGGAGCAGTTCATGGGAGATCACGGAGACGCGCTGGCCGGCGTGGTGCTGTCAGGCGCCAACGGGAAGCCTACGGCCCTGGCCAAAATAGGCGGCGCAATTACCCGGGCAGAGCGCGCAAGGCTGGGAGCGCGCGGGAAAAGCAAGCTCGTCCAGTCGCTCACCTTTGACGCCTTCAACAAAAACTTTGCTCCGGCAAGGACGGCATTCGATTGGCTCTCGCGTGATCCGGCCGAAGTGGATAAATATGTTGCCGATCCGCTCTGCGGATTTCCCGCGACCGTGCAACTATGGATCGATCTGCTGGAAGGATGGGCGGCGGTTTCGCGTCCTGCTCATCGCGATCGAGTGCCGAAGAATCTGCCTCTGTACTTAATTGCCGGTGGCTGCGATCCCGTGAGTGGCAACACGCGCCAACTGGAGCCGTGGATGGCGGAATATCGCACCGCAGGCCTGTTGAATTTGACGTACAAGTTTTATCCCGAGGCCCGCCATGAACTATTCAATGAGACGAATCGCGATGAAGTGACTAGCGACCTGATTGGCTGGCTCGATCAAGTTGTTGCTCCGCCAAGTGATGCGCGCGGGTTGAGCTGATTGCCAATTGCTATTTGCTGAGTTTGGTGGGCCCGGTAGGATTCGAACTTGAGGCGTTCTGGTGGCGTCTGAGCCACCAGCCGAAATCCTGAGCGAAGCGAAGGACCTATTTGGGATTTCTAAATTGAGCCGTATTCGCTTGGTATCTTAAATTTTGGCAATTACCCGATTCCGGCGATTTCTTCTGCAGCAGTTCCCTCGCTGCGCTCGGGATTTCGCCTGCGGGCTCCCGCTTTGCTCACGCCCGCAGACCGGCTCAAGATGGGCCCGGTAGGATTCGAACCTACAACCAACAGATTATGAGTCTGCTGCTCTAACCGTTGAGCTACAGGCCCCCGCGTTCAAGTTTCGCACACGCTCGCCTGCCTTGCCAATCGCGTATCGGAAACCCAATTACCACAAAGGAGACGAAGAAACACAAAGGCGAATAAGAGCATAATGAACGGCGCTTCCTTTGCGCTCTTCGCGTCCTTTGCGGTTAAAATTTCTCCGCGTTATTGAGCTATTCCTTGCGCATCTCTTTCAAATCAATCCCCAGCTGCTGGCACTTCTTATATAGATGACTGCGCTCCAAGCCCAGCGCTTTTGCCGTATTTGTGATGTTTTGATTGTGGCGCTTGATCTCTTCCAGGATCATCTGCCGCTCCACCTGCTCCACGCGCTCGGCCAGAGTGCCGCTCCCGGAAAAAGCCATGCTTCCAGCTCCCACGGCCTGTGATGGCAGAGCAGCCTGCACCGTCGCTGGAGTCACGGTGTCGCCTTCGGCAAACAGCAGCAAGCGCTCCACCACGTTGCGCAGCTCGCGGATGTTTCCCGGCCATGAATGCGCCTGCAAAGCCTGCAATGCTTCCGGGCTGAACGTGATTCCCTTCCAGTTATTTTGCTTTACAATCTGCGCGGCAAAATGCGCGGTCAGCGCGGGGATATCTTCGGGACGCTCACGCAGCGGCGGCAGCACAATGGGAAAAACAAAGATGCGATGAAACAGGTCCTGCCGGAAATTTCCCTGCTTGACCTGTTCTTCCAGTTGCCGATGCGTGGCCACCACTACGCGCACATTTACTTTGGTCGGCTTGTCTCCGCCAATGCGCTCCACCTCGCGCTGCTCAAGCACGCGCAGCAGCTTGGCCTGCATCGTCAGCGGCATGTCCCCGATCTCATCCAGAAAGAGCGTTCCATCCGTGGCCTGCTCAAACTTTCCAATATGCCGCGACGCCGCGCCGGTGAACGATCCCTTCTCATGCCCGAACAACTCAGACTCGATCAGCTCCGCCGGTACCGCTGCGCAATTCAGCGTCACATACGGGCCTGCATGCCGCGGGCTCTTGTCATGGATCGTCCGCGCAATCAGCTCTTTGCCCGTTCCGGTCTCACCCAGTATGCACACACGCGTCTCGCTCGCCGCCACGCGCTCCACTTGCGCCATCAGCTTGCGCATCTTTTCGCCGGTAAACACAATGCCGCCGCTGCCCAGTTGCTGCCGCAGTTGCTGGTTTTCCTGCTTCAGCCGTTCCAGTTGCAGCGCGTTCTGCACCGTGAGCAAAAGTTTGTCGGTAGAGATGGGTTTTTCCAGGAAGTCGAGCGCGCCCAGCCGCGTGGCCTTCACCGCCATTTCAATGTGCGCCTGGCCCGACATCATCACTACTGGGGTGGTCACACCCGCCGCTTTGATCTTCTCCAACAACTCGAGTCCATTCATTGCCGGCATCACCACGTCAGAAAAGATCACGTCATACTTTTCCGCCTTGATCATCTCCAGGGCTTTGATGGGATTGTCGCAGACCGTGGCTTCATGCCCCGCCAGACGGAACGCGCGTGAAAGCGACGCCAGTGTGTTGGCGTCATCATCGACGATAATGAGATTAGCTTTCATAGAATTTTTAGCGTACTTGGGCAAAACAAGCTGCTTTTTTCCGCTGGTGCGATCGGCTCAAAGGGCAAACTTACTCCATGCGGTTACTTTACGCGCTGGCAGGATGTCTGGCTGCTCAGCGGTGGTGCGGTCGGTGCATTGCTATATTGTCCGTCCCAGCCGGCACAATCGGTGCGCGTATAACCCAGAATTCGGTCACGCATTTGGAGCGCCTGTTTTCTGGCGGCATCCGAGGCCGACTTTCCCAGATCGCTTTCCATGGAGTTTAGTTTGATCTGTGCGTGCCTGTTCCCGAACTCCACAGCCACCAGCAGCCACGCATAGCCTTCCTGACGGTTTTGCTTTACGCCCAGTCCCTCCAGCAGAAGACGCGCCAGCCTTTCCTGCGCAAAGGGATTTCCTCTTTCCGCGGAGAACCGATACCATTTAGCGGCTTCAGCGTAGTTTGGCGAGTTTCCGTTATCGCGGTCGTTGAGCACTCCGAGAAAAAAGGCCGAGCCACTATCCCCTGCAGCCGCTGCCTGGGTAAACCACTCCCTTGCCACAGCAATATCGCGAGCAGTACCAAGTCCCAGAAAGTAGATCCTGCCCAGCGAGAACTGGGCAATCCAGTCCCCTTGATCGGCGGCTTTGCGATACCAGAGAATTGCCTGGCTGGGGTCCCGTGCAACCAGAATACCTTCCTGGTAGATAGTTCCTAAAGTCGTTTGCGCCGGCGCGTAATTTTGTGACGCAGCTGCGCGTAGCAGCGTTACCGCCTGGTCTTGATCGCTCTGATTTGCGTTGCTTCCCAGCAACAGGCTCATGGCTTGCCGGTACTGGTCCTGGGCTGCGGCTGGTTTTGGCTCTTGTGAAACCAGAGACATGGGTACTAGCAGAATCAAGGTCAAGAAAAATCTCAGCATTGATGTCCTACCCCTTCCCATCAAAAACTAATGGCTTTTATGCCTGCATATAACGGCCCATTGTAAACTGAGCGTTCCGGCCAGCCACTGATCACACCGTGGCATTTCCGGCCCCCTCAGTCCCCACGTCATTCCACACCGGCAACTCCACATGAAACGTTGTGCCCTCTTTCTTCTTGCTGCTCACGGTGATTCGGCCATGATGATCGCTGATGACCGACTGCGCTATTGCCAGCCCCAGTCCCGTGCCATGCTGCTTGGTCGTGTAATAAGGAGTGAACAGGCGCTCGCACTCTTCCGGCGTCAATCCGGCGCCGGTGTCGGCCAGCTCAAACAGCGTAAAGCGATCGTCACTGCTGGTCATGGTGCAGAAAGTCAATGTGCCGCCCTGCGGCATGGCGTCAATTGCGTTCAACACAAGGTTTTCTATCACCCGACGAAGCAAGACCGGATCGGCGCTCACCTGCGGCACGTCACCCAGTTGCAACCGCGGCTGAATGCGGCCAGGATCGCGGTTGAGCTGGCCCTGAAACAGTTGGGCAATGCTGCGAACCAGCTCATTCAGATCAACTGCCTGCAACTGCGGCGCGGGCATCTTGGAAAAATCACTAAAGCGTCCGATGATGGTTTTCAGATTGGCGATTTCGGCCAGCATAGTCGCCGTGCTTTCCTGAAATACTTCATCGAACTCCTGCGGCGTATTTTGGCGCGCGCGCAGCAGGTTCTCTACCGTGATCTGCAATGGGAAGAGCGGATTCTTCAGCTCGTGGGCCAGCCGTCGCGCCAGTTCGCGCCACGCGGCGACGCGCTCGCTCTGCACCAGGCGCTCTCGCTGCCCCATCAATTCTTCTGTCATTTGGTTGAACGCTACGGCCAGCTTGCCGATTTCATCTTTGCCGGAAGTTTCCACGCGAACGTCCCAATTGCCATGCCCGATTTCCGTCGCCGCCTGCGCCAGCGTCTTGATGGGTCGGCTGAATCGCGCAGTCACAATCCCGCTCACCACTACGCCAATAAAGACGCCGACTCCCGCAATAATCAGGCTGATATTGCGAATGCGTTTCTCCAGTAGAAGCTCCTGCTCCAGCGAGTTGCCCACCAACAACACGGCAGGAACGCGGTCGGTATAGCCCGGCAGGGGAATTGCGTGCACAATCTCTTCATGCCCCAGCTCCGGTCCTGAATCCAGCGTCGCAGAATCCTCGGCCCGCTTATTCAAAACCTTCTGGATGAGCGGCGACATCCTTGAAGGATCAAAGCTATCTTTACCCGGCCCAATCAGCTCGCCGGCGCCCTGCTCCGGCACGCTGAAAATTGCCACGCGCAAACCTTCCGCCGGAGAAAGCGATTGCACAACCGTATCGAGCTTGCGCCCACCGATCAGGTAATAATTGAGGCCGTGAACGGGAACAATACGGAAGCAGAGCATGGCCAGAACGCTACCTTGCGGCGTTTCAATGTGCTTTAAGAAAGCCTGGCGAGGCAAAGGCGACGGAAGATCCATAAACCAGCGCTGCTTATATCCAAATCGCGCGGGCCAGTGCGCGGAAGAGATAATCGCGCCATCCGGGGCAATCAGGTCAAGAAAATCCAGACGCTGCGCCGCCGCGTTTGTCGCAGCCTCGTTCACATAATTTGCGTACTCCGCGCCATTGGCAAGTTCTGCAAGTGAGCGCTGCATCGCGTCAGAGCTTGCAATCGTGTCCACACCGCGCGTTATATCGTCGCCCGCGTGCTCAAACTCTCGCCGAAACTGGTTCACCAGCGCCCCCGTGCGCTCCTGCTCCACCTGCCGGAACGCTTCATGCGCGCGCTCTTCAATCAACCAGGCCACGGCCCCCACGCTGGCGGTAATACTGATCGTTACCAGAAGAAGCAGCTTGGTCTTTAAAGACAATGCCTATCGCGCTCCTTCCATCCATAATTGGTCCAGGTTCCACGCGCCATTTAATTCCTGCTGCCAGTTGTGCGCTGTGCTGTTCAGCCAAAGCACCTGGGGGATGTGTGCTACAGGCAGCACGCGATTGCTCTCCAGCAATTTACGTTCAATCTCCAGCAGGTCTTCTGGCCGCGATGCGCCAAGAATCGCCGGCGCGCTTTCCAGCGGAAGACCTAAATCATCCATACGCGCGGCCAAGGCAACAGATGGATCGAGAGACTGAAGCGGCACGCGGAGCAAAACCGCGTCGGCATTCATGGAACCTCGCGCCGCCTTGCTGTTGATGTGGGATTCAGCATATGGCTGCACCACGATGCCGGCTTCGCGCGCATCGACGGCAATACGCTCAGCCGCCAGCCGCGCCAGCGGATCGGCAAAATCATACGCGAGCGCGATAGGACTGATCACAACAAAGGCCGCGGCATCCGCGCGCAACTCTTTTGCCCGGTTGATATCTGTTGTGCCACTAAACATGAACTCATATCCCGTAAGCCATTGTGGCAGGAGCCCCGATGCCGGAATGGCACGCCGCTGAAAGATAACATTACTGATGGCTGCGCGGTTCATCGTAAGTCCAAGAGCCTGGCGCACGCGCGCGTCAATTGGTTTCCTGCCGGGTCGTCCGCCGGAATCTGGCTGCACGAAAACAACAGCCAGCAGATCGGCAGGACGTGACAAGGTAACCGTCTGGTTGTTCTGCTCCACGTTGCGGATCTGGTCGACACTCAATTCAGTCGCGGCATATAAGCCAAGCTGGCGGTCCATCAGCTGGTCACGAAGAGATGTACTCATCTGGAACTCAATAGAGTCGGCGAAGGGGCGTCCACCCCAGTAATCTTCATTGGCAGTAAACTGAGCGTGCTCTCCAGGTTGCCACTGGTTAAGCTTGTAGCTTCCTGTGCCTATCAGGATTGGCGCGTTGCTGCCGTCAGCTTGGCGTTTCACAATCGCATAGCGCGGCAGCGCCAGCACTTCCGGCATCTGCTGGATTGCGTAAGGCGTCTCAATCGATACAGTCTGCCGGTCAATAGCAGAATACTTCCAAGCCGGATTGCTCTTGGCCAGACTGGCTGCAACATCGGTAGCAGTCAGGACCGTGCCATCGTGGAAATTCGCCAGCCTGAGCCGAAATTGCCACGCGCGTTTTAACTGGTCCGCGTGCCATGACACAGCAAGGTTCGGACGCAAATGCCCCTGTGCATCGACTGCCGTCAGGTTCTCAAACGCCAGCGCTGCCATGCGGTCACGCGCAGCGGGATGGTCTTCATCGCCGAGCGGATCAATTGAGAGTACGCGGTCATGAAGCAGAATACGCACAGTGCCGCCGTATCGCGGACGCGAGCCGCCATACGCGCCGGCTGCCAACAACGCGAGGCTACTGATTGCAAATAACCGTAAGAGTAAACGCTTCATATTTTCCCGTTTGCGAATGCAGCACGCCGTTCACCAACTGCCCGTAATTGCCCGCGGTCCACAACGTTTCCACCGTGCCGGCTAAATCCACTGGAGCACTCACCGGCAAAGCTTCGTGACCGGAAATTTCCACGGCCTGTACGCTGTCTGGCCGCGTAGTATCAGCGGGTGAACTGGTCAGTACCTGCCAGCCTGAGCCGCAAACTGAATGTACCGGAGCCAATGTGCTTCCCCATCCGTTGAATGTTGCTGTGGGCGTGCCAAGATCATTTTGAAAAAGCCGCGTATGACCGTCTGTGCCGGTAAAAAGCCAAACATGCTGATCGCCGTTTTGCCACGTTGCTCCAGAAAAAAATGCCGCGACTGACGCGCCTGCGCTCGGTCCAGCCAGCAGGCCATTGAAGAAATTCCTTCGCGGACTGAAAAATGCAACCAGCCCTTCGCCGATTGACCAGGGATCGTCACTGGCGCGGCAATCGAGTGATGGAGGAGAAATTTTTCCGTTGCAGCGCGCGCCGGGAAGAAAGACATTGATCTCTCCGCCGTGCACTTCCAACCGTCCGCGCAGATCGCGCGGCCACGGGTTCTGGTGCGGAATTCCCAGCGTTTGTCGCGGACGCCATTGTCCCGAGTCCATTGAGTACAGCGCAACCTGGCTTGGTTCCAGCACCAGCAGGCTCTGGTTGTCCTGATAAAAATCCAGGATGGGCGCTTCCTGCTGCCATACCGATATCTTGCGGATGGTGAGCGAGGTGGCGTGTGCGGCTTGCGCCTGCTGCGGGCGCAGCAGTTTTTTAACTACTGTCTGGCTGCTCGATCCCTGCTGTATGCCAGCGATCAACAAATAGCCCTGCCAGTCTTCAGAAAACGTGATATGCACTTCCGCCACCGCCTGTTCCGGCTTCACCACCCTGACGTTGGCGTTGCGGAAGCTGTTAAAGATTGCGTTCTGCAATGCTTCTAATCGCTCTGCCGACAGCGAAGATAAATTCTGGAACGTCACAGCAACTGCCGAAGGCGACCCCGCGCGCGACTGGATTAACTGGACGAATTCATTGGCTGCGGCGGGAAAGGAAGTCGCCTCTTGCGGCGCGGCTGAAGCGACCGCAGCACAGAAGAATATAAATGCGCACAGCCATCGTCTATTGGCAGTCTTTAGCATTAAATTTAAAGCTTGGTAGCTCCTCATTTGACTGGAAAACATCGCAATTAGCAATCGGGGAAATGAACTAGTCAAGAGCAAATCCACCACGGAGGCACGGAGACACGGAGGAAATCAGTTTGATGATCGCGCTTCATCACCAATATCTCTAGCCATCGATCCAGGATCTTCACAGGAGATTAGAAGAGAGCCGCTTGTTTCTAGCTTGATTTCAGAAATGCCATGCGCACGATAATGTGAAATTCTTTGGCGACCATTTCTTCCTTGCTCGCTGTTCTCCGTGCCTCCGTGTCTCTGTGGTGAAAGTTCCGTGCTTTCCACCGGCCCGGGCCGCCTGTCCCGGCGGGAACTTGGCAGCCCGGTGGAAACTACCGGCAGAAACTTATCTTGCTTTCCAGGCCTTGCGGCTGTTTGCCTGCTGCGCTGGCGCTGGTTGTTCCTCCTCTTCCTGGTCAGTGCCTTCACTTTCTTCCGCCGCGGCCTGGGCTGCCTTGGCATTGGTGAACGCGTCCGGAGTGACGCCGCTCTTCATCACGTCATTGAAGAAGATCTTGGCGTCGGAGGGCACCATCATGATTTGCAGCTTGTCAGACATGCGCTCCGCCACGATCTTGTTAATCAATAATGGACTCTCTTTGAGCAGCGCAGCTTCTGACTTCATGCGTTCGCCGTCAGCCACGGCAACAATGCGGATGCGGTTGGCTTCCGCTTCGGCCAGCATGCCTCGACGTTCCATCTCAGCCTTGCTATCGATGACCTTGGCTTGCGCCTGAGCTTCCGCGTTTTTCACCGTGGTTTCCTTTTGGGCTTCAGCTTCCAGGCGCGACTGTTCGATCTGTTTCTGTTTCAGCGGCAGCGTGAACTGCATTGCGTCCGCCTCTGACTTGGCTTGCAGCACTCTTACTTCGCCCGCGCCCTGGGCCTGCTTTACCTGCTGGACACGCGCCGCCTCGGCCTCAAGTTCCGCGATCTTCACCTGCTTGGCTTTCATCTCAGTCTCAACGCCCATGCCCTCATTCTGCTGTTCTTTCAGCAGCAGACCTTCCAGGCCCTTGGCGTATTCTTCCGGCAGCTGGACGTCGCGCAGCATGACTTCTTTTACGATGATTCCGTCGGCTCCCAGCTTGCGAGTGATGCGGTCCGCCGCGCTCTGCCATATCTCCTCGCGCTTGGTGGCAAAAACTTCCCGGACGGTATAGTTCGGCGCCAGCTCGCGGAAGACGCTAGAAACTACCGGCGGCACAATCTCTTTTTCCACCGGCTGCGGCAGATTGGCATGGATGTAATCCAGCCTTGCCGGATCAAACTTATATCGCACCGTAATTGCCAGCCCGATGCTCAAGCCTTCCCGCGATTGCACGGTGAAGGCGTCGGCTTTTTTGTTTTTCGCTTCCCGCTTTTCTGCTTCAGCTTCACTGGTCGATTCCAACCCGTCTTTGCCGGACGATGTTGTCAGCACCTGGTCGCGTATGTCATAGAGCACCACTGAATCGAGCAGCGGCACAATGAAATGCACGCCCGGATACAAAGTTCCTGGAAGCGTTCCTGCAGTCTGGCTCACTCTGATGCCACCCATCCCGCTGGGCACCACCACTATGCCGGCAGCAAGGATGAGCGGCAGCCAGGCCGCAGGAAACGCCCATTTGGCAGTGGTCCAGTTCAGTTGCGGTTTTTCCACGGTAGCGCCATGGGTTGATGGCAACTCCGCGGGGGCGCCTTCCGGTCCCGATGAAAGCCCGGATAGGGAGCCTGGAGCTATATGTCGCAACTGGCGGTGATACTGGACAACCTGGTAAAGATTTTTGAAAACGTTGATGGCAGCGGCCGCAAGCAAGCCCCAACCGGTGAACAACAGCAGATATCTCAAGAACAACATCGCAATGCCTCCTAAAGACCAAAACCTTTTCACCGCAGAGGTCGCAGAGGAACAACTTCATTATTGAGCTCTATTCATCTCTGCTTCGGCGGCCCCGGCTTCCGCCCTGTGTTTCATTCGTGCTATTTCGCGTTGATTCGCGGCCAATCCTCTTTGATTTAACTGCTCTCTCTGCGATCTTCCCGCTCTCTGCGGTTTCAATCTCGTAGTTCCTATTGCTCAGTGGTTTCAACCGTTGCCGTTGTGGCAGAAACAGGAACCTGAATGTCGCTGCCCTGCGCGGCGGCCAGCGTCATGGCCGGCTGCGCTGCGGATGGCGCTGTGAACACCTTGGCGGTCATTGAGTCGCGCTCAAGCCGGACCATCACCGTGTCACCCACCTGCACCAGCGTGTAAAGCTCTTCCACATCCTGCTTGCGCATGCGGAAGCAGCCATGTGAGATCGCCTTGCCCACTGAACTCTGCACGTTTGTCCCGTGGATGCCGTAACCTTTCAGGCTCAGCCCCATCCACCGGGTGCCCAGCGGATTGTCTTTTCCCGACGCAATTTCCTTGTCGCCGTGCCGATAGACCGGGTTTTTTGCGTGGTTGATGATCACAAAATCGCCGTCGGGGCTTGGGGTGCCGCGCGCGCCCACGGCGATGGGATAAGTCTTCAACACCTGGCCACGGTCGATGACCGCCAGTTGACGGTCCGCAATGCTGATGATGATCTGGTGTTTAGGCACTGAGTTGGTGAGATGGTCGATGGCCGGCGCCGCTGCAGCGGTAGTTTGGCTGTGCTGACTCTTGGAAGCGGTAACTTTTTGATCGACAGCCAGTGGATTTGCCGGAATCTGCAGCGCCGGTTGGCTTGCCGCAATTTGTGCATTCTGGCTGAGTGCCGATTGCTGAGGGTTGAAAGCTGTTTTTTCCAGTTGTTCCTGTTCCCGCTGCAGGCTGGCGATGTGGGCTTTAGCAGCCAGATGAATGCTGGTGAGCGAGAAGGCCATCGCCGCCAGGGTCGCAATGATTTTTGATTTCCCTGAGATCACAACTAGCCGCCGCATGTTGATTTCTCCTAGTGTCGTGTGACACTAGGATTAAGAGCAGAACGGCAGCCAATACGTAAGGTATTGCTAAATAAATACTTAATGATCTACTAAAAGGAGGGTGTGCGTGTGTGAAAGAAGACACTGTGTCGCCCCGGACACGCACGCGAGCAACAAAAATGGGTTTCAGGCAGCTATACCTGAAACCCTAAGGAGCGCAGCCAGGAGTCGGATAATAGGCGGAACAAGAATTGCCAAGGTTCGCGCCGGTTACTCAAATCTAGCCGCTAAAGGATTAGACACAATTGGCGATCCTGCGGAACAGAAAATGTTTTGTTGTCGTAAAAGCGAAAAGCCAACGGTCGCCGAGATCAATGACGAACGAAATAGAGGCCGGAAAAGCTGATAATCGAGACAGCCAGACAGTTTGGGATAGGAAGTGTTCCGCGGGAGGGGTAGAAAGCTAAGGATGGAAATTTGTTTTGAAAATAGTAAAGGCTGTGACATTGGTTATGCTCTAGCCGCCAACTCCTGCGAGGGAGTTAACAACGTGGATGCATGTACCGTCACAGCCCTTGATGCGACCACTGCTTTCGCAGTTCCTGACCCCAACCTGCTCCTCGCAGAGCCTGTCGGTTTTTTCGGGTCTGGGTGTTCACTGGATCGCTCCACTGAACCTGGTCACTCAGTCTACTTCGGATCAGCCACTGTTTATTTTGGCTAACCCTTTCGACCGTCGACATGTGTGATCCTAGCTGAAGACCGTGAAAAGTCAACGCCCATGATCTGTGCAAACGAAGATTTTTTTCCTCATATTCCCGATTTGAAAAGCACTGATAAAATGCGGTCGCGAGAACGCTCTTTCTGCCCTGTCCGTGATTTCCACAGCAGTTTCCACAAAATCTTTATGCCGAAAGTGCCGGTCCAAACGTGCGAATGAACCAAAGATGTTCTTGACGGCACAACCTGATCTGCCTCATTGTGTCTCTTAGAGACTAAGGATGTCAGATCTCATCGCCTATGTCGACGGTGGCTCCCACGGCAGTCCGGGGCCATCTGGTATTGGCGTTCTGATTGAGAAGCCGGACGGAGAAATGATCCGGATCGCCCGCTGGATTGGCCACCATGACAATAATGTGGCCGAATATGCCGCCCTGCTGGAAGCCCTACAGTGCGCGCTGGAACTCAATGCCACATCACTGAGCGTCTTTAGCGACTCAGAACTGGTAGTGAAACAGATGACCGGAGAGTATTCCTGCCGCAGCCCTCGACTTTACTCTCTCCACTGGATGTGCCGCAAGCTGGCCCGCACCCTGAAATTCTGCATTTCCCACATTCCGCGCGAACAAAATCAGGAAGCCAATCGCCTGGCCAACCACGCGGTCAGATTTCGCAGAGAACCTGTGCTGGATCAGTAATCGCCGAAATCGTGCGTCATCGCCGCAATCAGAAAAAAGCAAAACCTTACCGCTGATTAACGCGGATCGTCGCGGATAAGAATTTAGGACGCAGAGAGAAAAAACCGCACAACGGCAATTAGATAACACTGGATGGATCGCCGTTCATAAATCTCCACTGATCCGCGATCATCCCCGCAAATCCGCAGTAAGTTGTTAGGGCTTACGCCTTGGTGTGCTCGTAATACTTGCCGATGATGTGTCCTATTTCTACGGCTGCTTCAGGATCAAGGTCTACAAATTCAAAGCCGGCATACTGCTGGTCGGCAAAGCGAAGGCGCGCATTCACGCGCACGCGGATGTCCTCCGTCGGCTCGTGGATGGTGAAGGTATAGATTTTGCTGTCTTCGGTGTAGTGCCGGTCAGGTTCCATCATAAAGCCGCCGCGCGCCAGCTGGCGCAGCACGCCGGTTTGCCCGCCTTTGGCATCCATTACCAGCACCTGTGACTGGTGCGCGATGTCCACTCGCTCAAACCTGCGGCGTTCTTCTGGATTTTGGGCTTCCGTCGTAGGCCTCATTGAATCTGCTCTCCAAATGCGCTGACCGGATCAATGTCCACGGGCACATCTTTCACGTTCGTTAGCGCCGATTTTAACTCAGCCGGCATGGAATCATACTTTTTAAACCATTGTTCAGCGCGATTCCTGTCACCCGTGGCCTCAATTTCCAGCAGTTCCTTGGCCAGCGCGGCAATCGCATCCGGCATCTTTGTGAAATCAATTGCATACTTTGAGGTCTTGGGATCAAAGGTGATCGCGCCCTGCTCCGCAAGGTAGTTGAATTCCATCATCTCTGCGCGGCCATGCGCTTCAGCCACGCCAAAGCGCACCGTACGAAAAATCCCTGCCACATGCGACGCATAAAATGTATTGGCCTGCGTCTTTTGTATCACGCCCTTATCCATCAGCCCGTTCAGCGCGAACAGGCCTACGATATCGGCCTTGGCTTCTTCCAGCCCTGCGTATGTTGGCCCAATGGACTCGCGAATATCGGCTTTGCCGGCAGCGGTGCGAGCATATGCCGGGCCCAGTCCGTGGCAGATTTCATGCATCAGCACCACGGCTAGATAGCCTTCCATACTGGCGAGCGCCGCCTGATCTTCCCGCATCAGTTGCTTGCCGATGGGCAGCACGACGTAGTTCACGCGGGCATCCATGTAATTCTTGAAAAAGATTTTCTTGGTTCCTTTTTCCTGGTGGATGCGCGGATCGTTCGGCAAATTGTCCGCCACGGCCTGATATCCGTGGCGCAGATCGCCGGCACGGAATGGTGTATCCATTACCTCCATCGGCGTGCTCTTGCCCTGCATCGACGGCCGGTCTTCCGGCGCAAGAGGCAGCGCGTCCTGTATGTCTGGGACATATTTCTTGAAAGTATCCAGGCTGGCGCTTTCTTCCTGATTGCGGATCATCACCGCCGCGCCGTAAGAAGTTTTCACTCCCAGCAGATCGTCTAGATAGGTTTCATACGGAGCAAAAATAATGTCGAACTTTGGGTTCTCCAGATCCAGCCATGCAAGATCGCTCTTGTAATAGTCGTCGGTAAGCAGTGCGTCTGCTCGCAAGTGCAGGAAGTTGGCGAAAGCCTTGTCCGGACTCAGCGCTGCGGCTTCACGCAGGGCCTTTGCCGCTCTCACCAGCCATGGCTTGTATTCAACGTGATAAGGAACTCCAATTAGTTCGCCGCCCTGGCGCTTCACGACAGTGAACGGGCTGTAAATCTGGGCTTTCTTTTCCGGATGCTTGGCTACGTAGGTCTCGATTTCCTGGCGCGTGATGCCGGCGGGGTAAAGAGCACGGCCGGGAGAAAAAGGATGGCTACCGATGAATGGCTTCTGGTTTTCCAGCAGATCATAGCGGCTGCCGTTGATCATCAAGAAGCGGCGGATCTTCTGGTTCATTACCTGGTTGCAGCCGAGCAAACGCTTGTACAGTTCCAGCCCTTTAGGATCGCTCTGCCGCCAGTAAATACTCTCCAGAAACTGCGAGGCCTCCACGAGCTTGTAAACCATCTTGCGTTCATTTTCGGTGAGGCCATTCACGCTGAAAGGCATGGAAACAAGCTTGAACTTGTTTACCTGCGCGGCAATATCTTCATTCACGTTCTCTTTCAAAAGACATTTGTCGGCGGTCTTGGGCGGAGGCGCGGCACGGCGGCCTGCCTGGGCCAAGAGCGTTCCCGGAAGGACCATCGCGAAGAAAAGTGCCAACAGACAGCGTTCTGTTTTCATAGCCAAGATTCTAGCAGCCCTGGATGCCTTGGAGCATTCGCCGGGGATGCGCAGAAAAACCACCACGGAGGCATAGAGACACAGAGAAAAGCAAATCAAAATGGCTTTGGAATAGGCACGTTCATGGCTTGTTTCGAGCTTTCTTGGTAGGACGACGCCTCCAAGCTTCGATCCATGAATAAATGTACAACCGATATCTGTGAGACTCTTTATCTCCCCTGTTTTCCTCCGTGTCTCTGTGCCTCCGTGGTAGATTTTCTGTGAATGGTTCCACAAACTCTCCTCATTGACGCCGACGACACGCTCTGGGAAAACAACGTTTACTTTGATCAGGCGATTGCCGACTTCATTGAGCGGCTGAACCATCAGCACCTTTCTCCGGACGAAGTCCGGAAATTTCTGTATGAGGTCGAGCGTGAGACGGTGCTGGAGCGCGGCTATGGATCGCACAGCTTCTCTCATTCGCTGGTCAAGTGCTTTGAGCGCCTCTCAGAAAAACCAGTCACGCCGGAACTGCATGAATTCATCTGGGGCTTTGCTCACAAGGTATCGAATTATCCCATTGAGCTGATTGAGGGGGTGCAGGAGACGCTGAACTATCTTTCAGGTCGAGGCCACCACATGGTGCTGATGACCAAAGGCGACTTCACCGAGCAATCCGGCAAGGTGGAGCGCTCCGGCATCAAGGAATATTTTTCGGCTGTCGAGATTGTGGCGGAAAAGACCGAGTCTGCCTATAAGGAGATCGTCGCCAAGTATGAGTTTGATCCGCAAGTTACGTGGATGGTCGGCAACAGTCCCAGGTCAGACATTAATCCGGCGCTGGCGGCGGGGATCAATGCCGTCTTTGTGCCGCATGATCTCACATGGGCTCTGGAGCATGAGTCGGTGAATCCTGCTCCGGACGGGCTGAAGCTGATTCAAGTAGAAAAGTTTGTGGAGCTGCAAGAACACTTCTAAACAGCGTCGTTTTTCCCGACGGAATCAGTCACGACTTGCAAAAGTTCTTCCGGCTCCGGCTTCTTACGCCAATCCGCATCAACTCTCGCCCATGAAATCTTTCCATCGGGTTGCACCACATAAGTCGCCGCGAGCGGCAGCTCCCAGCTCTGGTCACCGTTATAGCCCGGTAGTTTTGTCATGATGCTTTCGTACATCGTCTGCAGCTCCGGCGAGAGCCGATAGACGAGCCCGAATTTTCGCGCCACCTGATTTCCCTGATCGCTCAGGACAGGGAAGCGCAGCTTGTGCATGTCGCGCGTCATGTAAGAGTGCTTCTGCGTTTGCGGCGAGATGGCGACGAGCGAAGCGCCTGCCGCAGCGAGCTTAGGATGGATTTCCTGCAATGCTGCCAGCTGGGCATTGCAGTAGGCACACCAGCGTCCGCGATAAAAGACGATTGCCAGTGGACCGCCGCGGAGCAGATCTTCCGATCGCCACAGGATGCCGTCGCCGTCAGGCAGTTCGAACACAGGAGCAGGATCGCCGGCTTTGAGCGTGCGGCCGTCTAGTCCGGACTTTACTAACTCCTCTGCGAATCGATCGACAACAAGCAGGCGCTCGGCCGAGACCATGGCGCGCAGCTTGGCGGTGAGAGCGTCGAATTGTTGGTTGAGAGTCATTGTTGTCTTATCCCCGAGCGGAGCGAGGGAGCCCTACTGTTACGAAAAGACTGAAGTAATACGAAACGAGATTTTAGATCGCCTGTTGCCTATAGGGGACAGGATTGTAACTCGTGGTCCTCTAATTAATCGTAGTAATAGGGCTCCCTCGCTGCGCTCGGGATTTCAGAAAGAAGAACCTATCGCATTCCCGGCAGTTTCATCCCGGCCAGCTTGCGGCTGAAGCTGGATTTGCCCATGTCCTTGAACATCTTGCGCATCTGGGCGTACTGGCGCAGAAGCTGGTTCACTTCCTGCACGCTGGTGCCGGAGCCGCGAGCAATGCGCTTGCGCCGGCTGCCGTTGATGATCTCGTGGTGCGTGCGCTCTTTCGCCGTCATGGAATTGATGATGGCTTCCACGCGTGTGATCTGGCTTTCGTCGACTGAGTCGGCGGCCTTTTGCATATTGGCGAATGGGCCAATGCTGGGAAGCATCTTGATGACGCTCTGCAGCGAGCCCAGCTTCTTGACCTGACGAAGCTGGTCGCGAAAATCTTCTAGCGAGAAACCTTCACCGCCAAGGGCCTTCTTGGCAAATTCTTCTGCCTTCTTCTGGTCAACGGTTTCCTGCGCTTTTTCTACCAGCGTAAGAATATCGCCCATGCCCAGGATGCGCCCGACGATGCGGTCAGGATGAAACGGCTCCAGCGCGTCATACTTTTCGCCCACGCCTATGAACTTGATAGGCTGCCCCGTGACCTGGCGTATGGAAAGCGCAGCGCCGCCGCGTGCATCGCCATCCATCTTGGTGAGCACCACGCCAGTGATGGAAAGTTTTTTGTGGAACTCGTCGGCGGAGCGGACCGCGTCCTGGCCGGTCATGGCATCGGCCACAAACAGGATTTCCTGCGGATTGAGAATCTTCTTGAGCGACTGCATTTCTGACATTAACTCGTCATCAATGTGCAGGCGGCCGGCGGTATCAACGATCAGGAAATTGCAGCCGCCGTTGATAGCTTCCTTGCGCGCTTCTTTAGCCAGCCGCTCGACTGTGGGAGTATCAGCGGTCTCAACCTTGCCTTCATAAAGATTGGCTTTGATGGCCTCCGCCACGACTCTCAACTGTTGGCGCGCCGCAGGACGATACACGTCGACGGAAACCAGCATGGGCCGGTGTCCGCCCTTTTTGAGCCACGCAGCAAGCTTGCCGGAGGTGGTGGTCTTGCCGGAGCCCTGCAGGCCGGCCATCAGTATGACAGACGGCGGCTGAGAAGCGAACTTGAGTTTGGCAGTGTCCTTGCCCAGCACTTCAACCAGTTCGTCGTGTACCAGCTTGACGATCTGCTGGGCAGGAGAGAGGGCCGTCATAACTTCCTGTCCAACAGCTTTTTCCTGCACGCGGTCAATAAACGTTTTGACCACCTTGAAGTTAACGTCGGCTTCCAACAGCGCCATGCGGATTTCTTTCAGCGCTTCCTGAATATTTTCCTGCGTGAGCGTGCCCTGTCCGCGCAGGTTTTTGAACGCCCGTTGCAGTTTTTCCTGAAGATTTTCAAACATAGAGCAACCCGGTTCTCAAAGTCAGATTATGACGGGATTAACAGAAGACCCGCATTCTTTAGATGCGTGGATGCGCGGGCTCACCTCCATTGTATCAGCGCGTTGCGCAGGAAACCGGATGACCTGACGAGCATGGCGGTATTCCGGTATATTTTGGATATCCTTTGATAATCGAGATGAAGACGCTCGCCGTACTTGTGATCGCCCTTGGTTGCTCGCTGCAGCCCGTAGCCTTCTGCCAGCCCGCAGGCGGAACGATCACCCCGGGTGTCGGTGTTGGTGCTGTGAAACTTTTATCAAGCGCAGCGATCTTAATCTATTTGTGCAAAGCCTTTGAGCGCTGCGCCGGTGAAAGAATGGCCCTTCAGGGCCGCGTGTCTAAGGAGACGGGCTTTCAGCCCAGAGAATTCGAGATACAAATATGAAAATTCTTCTCATTGGCGGCAGCGGTTTTATCGGACAATTCACCACCCAGCACCTTCAACAGAGCGGCCATCACGTTACCATTTTCCATCGCGGCAAAACCAGCGCACCCGCGGGCGCTGAAGAAATTATTGGCGATCGCCAGTTTCTTCAGGGTCATCAACCTGAATTCCGGCGGCAAAAATTTGATGTGGTAGTAGATTTCATTCTCAGCTCAGGACGCCAGGCGCAGCACTTGATGGACACTTTCCGCGGCATCACGGGCCGGGTCGTTGGGCTCAGCAGCATGGACGTATATCGCGCCTGGGGCGTCTTTTACAGCGCGGAACCCGGCGGCTTGCAGGAACTGCCGCTGACGGAAGACTCAGAGCTCAGGGCAAGCCGGAACACTTATCCGCCGGAAGCTCTGAAGAGAGCGCGCAGCGTATACGGCTGGATCGACGAAGAGTATGACAAGATTCCAGTAGAACAGGCCATTCTCGGTGATCGCAAACTTCCCGGCACAATCTTGCGCCTGCCCATGATCTATGGTCCGGGCGATCCCGCGCAGCGATTTCATCCGGTATTAAAGCGTATCGACGATGGACAAAAGCAGATCATCTTTGCCGATGACGTAGCTGCTATGAGAACGCCGCGCGGATACGTGGAAGACGTGGGCGCCGGCGTCGCGCTCGCGGCAACATCGTCACAATCCGTCGGCCGCATCTACAACGTTTGCGAAACCGAATCCTTCGGCGAACTGGATTGGGCGCGCAAAATTGCTGCAGCCACAACCTGGACAGGAGAGTTTGTTGTGCTGCCGCATGACCGCACTCCCCAGCACTTGCTCTGGCCGGGGAACACGGCACAACATCTGGTTGCGTCCTCTGAGCGCGTCCGCAAAGAGCTGGGATATCGAGAGCTACTGTCACGTGAAGAAGCGATCCGTCGCACCATTGCATGGGACCGGGCCAATCCGCCCTCCCAGCCGCACGCGCAGTTTCATTACGAAGCTGAAGATGAAGCGCTGGCGCAGTTCAAAGCGACAGCGTGAAGGAGACCGAGTGATCTGGAATTCAAGACATCGGGCCTTCAAGAACACTGACGCGGACTTGTGGCTAAAATACCATATACTAAGTACCGCTCCTTTGCCCCTTCGCGCCCTCTGCGGTAACTTTTAAAGAATGCTTTCCATCCGTAAAGCCACCGTCCATGACGCACCCCTGATCCTCGATTTTATCCACCGTCTTGCTGAGTATGAGCGTGAGCCGGATGCCGTGGTAGCTACGGAAGCTGACCTCATCCGCGATGGTTTCGGTTCTGAGCCAAAATATCGCTGCCTGATTGCCGAATGGGACGGCGCTCCCGCAGGCTTTGCGCTTTTTCATTACAACTACTCAACGTGGCGGGGCCACGCGGGACTCTATCTTGAAGATCTTTTTGTACTGGTTGAGATGCGCGGTAAAGGCATCGGCAAAGCGCTACTCCAGCGTCTGGCCCAGATTGCCCTGGAAGAAAAATGTTATGGCCTGCGCTGGATGGTGCTGGAGTGGAACGATCCGGCGTTGAAGTTTTATGAATCGCTGGGCGCGGAGCTTCTGGGCGAATGGGAAACCATGCTGCTGCGCGGGGAAGCGCTGGAGCAGCTGGCGGAGGTTTTACCACAGAGGACACAGAGGAACACAGAGAAGCCTTAACCACAAAGAACACGAAGAGCACAAAGTAGTGATCGGCTTTGATTAGCTTCTTTTTCTTAGTGTCGTTTGTGGTTTACCCCCCTCAAAGTGTCCTTTGTGCTCTCTGTGGTTTATTTTTGGCTTTTGATCCGCGTCCATCCGCGCAAATCCGCGGTAAGCTGTTTAAGTGGCTACAAGAATCAAAATCATTGGCGCCGGACTCGCAGGCTGTGAAGCGGCGTGGCAGTGCGCGCGCCGTGGAGTCGAAGTTGAGCTGTATGAGATGCGTCCAGTGAAATCCACGCCTGCGCACCAGACAGACAAATTTGCCGAACTGGTCTGCTCCAATTCTCTGAAGTCAGAAAGCGAGAACACTGCTCCCTGGCTGCTGAAAGAAGAAATGCGGCGCGTGGACTCATTGCTCTTGCGCATTGCCAAAGAGGCCAGCGTTCCCGCCGGACACGCTCTAGCGGTGGATCGTGAGACCTTCGCAGCCAAGGTGACGGAAGCCGTTGCCGCTGAACCAAAAATCAAAATCGTCCGTGAGGAAGTTACCAAGATCGCGGAAGATAACGGTCTCACCATTGTCGCCACAGGACCGCTCACTTCAGACGCTCTTTCGCTTGAGATCGCGCGCCTTTCCGGCAGCGATCATCTTTTCTTTTACGATTCCATCAGTCCCATTGTTGAAGCCGACTCCATTGACATGAGCAAGGTCTACATGGCGGCGCGTTACGGCAAAGGCACGGCGGACTACATCAACTGTCCTTTCACCAAAGAGGAGTATGATCGCTTTATTCATGCGCTGACCTCCGCCGAAATGGTGGAAGGGCATGACTGGGAAAATCTGAATTACTTTGAAGGCTGCCTGCCGATTGAAGAGATTGCGCGCCGTGGACGCGACACTCTGCGCTTTGGCCCCATGAAGCCGGTCGGGCTGGACGATCCTCGCACTGGAAAATGGCCATATGCCGTGGTGCAGTTGCGTCAGGAAAACCTGCGCGCCGACTCTTACAATCTGGTCGGCTTCCAAAATCATTTGAAGTTCGGCGACCAGGCGCGCGTGCTTCGGCTAATTCCCGGTCTGGAAAATGCAAAGTTCCTCCGCTATGGCCAGATCCACCGCAACACGTATATCAATGCGCCCACTCTACTTACGGAAATATTGAACTTAAAGCGGCATCCGAACGTATTCTTTAGCGGGCAGATTTCCGGAGTCGAGGGCTATACGGAGTCGATTGCTATGGGCTTGCTGGCGGGGATAAACGTCGCGGGAATTGTGCAGGGACTGCCCGCGACCCCGCCGCCGCGTGAGACCGCGCTGGGATCGCTGGTTCACTACATCTGCAATGCTGAGAGCAAAAACTTTCAGCCGGCCAACATCACTTTTGATCTGCTGCCGCAACTGGATGAAGCCACCCGCCGCCGCGTCCGCGATAAGAAACTGCGGCACAAGATGGTTTGTGAAACGGCGCTGGAAAAGCTAGCATCGTGGCTTCAGGGAAATTCCAGGATTGGCGCAAATACGGGGAGTCTCTATGAACCGTCTATCCGCAACTGACTCATTTGCACCGGCATTTGCGCGTGTGCGTGCAATGCTCTTTCGTCCGTTCCGCCTGGGCATGTGGTTAAAAATCGGCCTGATCGGACTTCTTGGTGGAGCAGTAGTTTCTGGCGGCGGTGGTTCTAATTTTCGCGCGCCGGTCATTCCTCGCAATGTGCCGCACGATGATCTTCCTCATAATGTGGACGATATTTTGCACGCAATTCGTTCCATTCATCTGGCAGATTACTTTCATATTTTTGTGATCGTAATTGCCGTGATTGTCGTCTTGGCGCTCATCTTTCTTTACCTGTTCTGCCGCTTCCGCTTCATCCTGTTTGATACCGTGATTACAGGGCGGGCAGAGATCGCGCGCGGATGGGGGAAATACGAGTCGCAGGCCAATCGTTATTTTGGATTCTGGCTCGTATTCAAACTGGTTACGTGGGGAGCGTTCTTTCTGATTGTGGGCTGGCCTCTATGGCGCGCTTATAAAAACGGCCTTTTCAGCGGTGACAACTCTCTCCCTAAGTTCTTTGCGATTATTGCCTCTGTGGCGGTGGGCGTTCTTGCCGTCACTATCGCCTTTGCCGTTGTGTCCACGTTGGCCAAAGATTTCATCATGCCGGTGCTGGCGCTCGATGACCTTTCTGTTGGCGACGCATGGTCTGCGGTGTGGCGCGTGGCCGCCTCCGAGCCGAAAGCGTGGGCAGCCTATATGGGAATGAAACTGCTTTGCGCTATCGGGAGCTCTATTGCGCTCTCCATTGCTTTTGTCATCGCCCTGCTTCCTGCGTTGGTCTTGATTGGCATTCCAGTTGGGATTTTGGTGGCGCTGGGAATATTGGCCTTCAAGGCCATCGGCGCAGTGTTTGGGATTATTATCTGCGGCATCGCCGTTTTGCGGGCCATAGCCGGATTCTTTTGTCTGCTTCTAATTTTGACCGCGCCCATCTCTGTGTTTTTTACCGCGTATGCGCTTTACTTTTTTGGCGGACGCTATCCCAAGCTGGCTGCCCTGCTCTGGCCGCAGCCTGTACCGCCAACGTCTCCGCCACAAACGTTGGATGTACAACCGGCGCTTTAGCTTTTACGCTTTGACTTGCGCGGCGGCAACTCCACTTTCGTTCTGGGGCGATTCTTGATCCAGATTGGCGTGCCCACAAAGCCAAACTTCTGGCGGATCTGGTTCTGCAAAAAGCGTTCGTAGGAAAAGTGCAGCTTCACGTCTTTATCAGTAAAAAGAATGAACGTGGGCGGGGAAGCGTAAGCCTGCGTCATGTAAAAGATTTTCACCTGCTGGCGATGAGGCACTGAGGCACGGGTAAAGTCCACTGATTCCAGGAATTTGTTCATCTGGGAAGTGCCAATGCGCTTGCGCCGCTCTTTGGCCACCAGTTCCAGGGCCCGAAAAATCTTGTCAATGTTCTTGCCCGCTGCCGCGGAGACAAAAATCATGGGCGCATAGTCCAGAAACTTCAAGGCGCGCCGCGCCTGCTTTTCATAAAGATCGCGATCGGCAGGGGGGCGGCCATCTTTGCGCGCAGGGCCCACCAGGTCCCATTTGTTCACGATCACAATCACTGACCGTCCGCTTTCATGCGCGTATCCGCCGATAGTGGCATCCAGGCCTGTCACACCTTCCACGGCGTCAATCACCAGCAGAGCGACGTCGGCGGCCTCAAGGTGCTTGCGCGCCATCACCACGGAAAGTTTTTCCGCCATCAGGTGGGTCTTGCCTTTGCGGCGGATTCCAGCAGTGTCAATAAACCTGTAGGTGTGGCCATCTTTTTCAATCAGCTCATCAATGGCATCACGCGTGGTGCCTGCAATAGGTGAGACGATAGCGCGCGAACTGCCGGTGAGGATGTTGAGCAACGTGGATTTGCCCACGTTCGGATGGCCGATGATCGCCACCTTTGTTTCTTTTTTCTTTTCTTCTTCGGAAGCCTCGGCCCCGGAAGCTTCTGATGGAGATTCTTCTTCGACAGTTCCTGCCGTCAAAATCTTTGCACCATGGCGATCACGTTCCGGCTCATTTGACGCCATCACAACCGGCACAACCTCTATAATCGCGTCCATTAGTTCCATGGTGCCAAGACCATGCTCGGCGGCAATGGGAAAAACTTCACGGATACCCAGCGTCCTGAAGTTCTGCGCTGCGGCTTCCTGCTTGGCCGAGTCGACTTTGTTCACCGCCAGAAAAAGCGGTTTGCCCAGGCGCTGCAGCAGTCGAGCCAATTCCATGTCCGGTGACGCCAGCTCCGTGCGTGCGTCCACCACCATCACCACCGCATCGGATTCTTCCAGCGCCACCTTGGCCTGGCGAAAGATCTCCGCGGGAATCAAGGCTTTGTCGTCCGGAACAATCCCGCCTGTGTCGACCACGCGCAGCAGACGTCCGTCCCAGTTGACTTCACTATAGAGCCGGTCACGCGTGATACCGGGTTCATCGCCTACAATGGCGCGCCGCGATCCCGTGAGGCGGTTAAAGAGTGTGGATTTGCCCACATTGGGCCGGCCAACGATCGCGATCAGTGGCGCCTGCGACTTATTCTTGGATTGTGACAATACCTCTCCACGTCCGGATCAAATTTTTGCGGCTGCCATACTGCCGATTGCTAACCGATAATTGCCGTTCCCAGCTATTATAAAAACACGCTCGTCATGGCCTCTTCCTACCAGCCCGAAACCGCCGCAGTCCCCGCGCGCCGCCTGCCCACGCTGCATGAGTTCTTCGCCCCCGGAGGATTGCTCAGCAAGGCGCATCCGAATTACGAATTCCGCCGTGGCCAGTTGCAGATGGCGGAAGCCGTGGAGCGCGCATTGACGGAGAAAAGGCACCTGATCGTTGAGGCTGGAACGGGAACGGGCAAAACGCTGGCCTATTTGTTGCCGGTGATCCGCAGCGGCAAACGCGTGATTATTTCTACCGGCACCAAGAACCTGCAGGAACAGCTCTTCTTCAAGGATATCCCATTCCTTGAGCAACATCTGGGTAAACTGCGCGTCTGCTACATGAAAGGCCGCAACAACTATCTTTGCCGGCAAAAACTTTACGATCTCACGAACCAGCCGGTCTTGAACGGGCTGCAGGAAATTGAACAATACCGGCAGATCGCCGAATGGGAAGAGACCACCGAAAGCGGCGATCGCGCCGAACTGAAGGGCCTACCGGAAGCCACCCAACTCTGGCAGAAGCTTGATGCGCGCACGGAGCGCTGCACCGGACAAAAATGCCAGCAGTGGGACCGCTGCTTTATCACAGAGATGCACCGTCGCGCCGCCGAGAGTGACATCATCATCGTCAATCACCATCTCTTCTTTGCCGATCTGTCACTCCGCCAATCAGGTGGCCCAGATGCAGGCGTTCTGCCGGATTTTTCCGCCGTGATCTTTGACGAAGCGCACGAGCTGGAAGACGTGGCGGGAAGCTACTTCGGCGTCAGCGTGAGCAATCTGCGTTTTGAGGAACTGGCTCGCGACATTGAAGCCACGCTACAGCAAAAGAAGGCCATTTCTGCGGGAGTGATTCAAGCTTTGGCCAAGCTGCGGGAGCGTTCAAGATTTTTCTTTGGCTTGCTGCCGCCTGGACAAGGCAGGTCGGCATTCACTGACCGCGATGGCTTTCTGGAAAAGCATGGCGATGATTATGACGCCGTGATGCAATCGCTGGCCCGCGTGCTGGCCGAGCTTGAGCTGCTGCCGCAAAAGCCGGAAGAAGTTTTTGGCTTTTCCCGTCGCACCCAGGAATTGCAGGCACAACTGGCATTCATTCTTGAGTCAACAGACAAGAACACGGTCTTCTGGATCGAGTATCGCGGTGAAGGGCGTCGCACGCGCGGCGGGCAGACCCACATTGTGTTGCAAGCGACGCCCATTGACGTGTCGCAGATCCTGAAGCAAACGCTCTTTGAGAACCTTGAAACCGCTGTCCTGACCTCAGCGACGCTGGCAGTGGCCGGCAATCCTGATCGCGGTAACTTTGATTATGTCCGCCAGCGCGTAGGCTTGGAGCATGCGCGTGAAATGGTGGTCACATCACATTTCAACTACTCAAAGCAGGCAATCCTTTATGTGCCGCCGGACATGCCTGATCCGCGGTCCACTCAGTTTGGACGCTCCGCTGCGGAAAAAATCCGCCGCCTGCTGGATATTACGCAAGGCCGCGCTTTCTGCCTATTTACCAGCTACGCACAGATGAATGACATCCATGACCGTCTGCTCGGAGAGTTGCCATTCCCCATGCTTTTGCAGGGATCGGCGCCCAAGAATGCTCTGCTGGAAGAATTTCGTCTCACGCCGAATGCCGTGCTGTTTGCAACATCGTCATTCTGGCAGGGCGTTGACGTGCAAGGCGAGCAGTTGAGTTGCGTGATCATCGACCGTCTGCCGTTCGCGGTGCCCAATGATCCGGTGGTAGCCGCGCGAATCAGCGCCATCAACTCCGCCGGGGGCAATGCTTTCTTCGAATACCAGGTTCCGGCGGCTGTGATCTCGCTCAAGCAGGGCTTTGGCCGCCTGATCCGCTCAGTGAAAGATCGCGGCGTGCTCGCTCTGCTGGATAATCGTCTGCTGAAGCAGCGCTATGGCAGAACTTTTATTGACAGCCTGCCTGCCTATAAAAAGACGAAAGACCTGGCTGAGGTGGAGCAGTTCTTCACCGGCCCGAGCACATAGAAGTTTCTAATTTGATTTCGCTTCGCATCTTTCCGATTCGGCGACAGCTATTTCCCGACCATCCTCGGCCCCGTATTGGGGTACTCCTCCAGCACTTCAATAACGATTTCACGAACTGTAAACTCTTCATGCGTTGCGTGTGTTGAGGTTGTAACGCTGTTTAGAACCACCGTGCCGGCTTCGATATCGTCGGCTAATCTGCGCAATGCCATCACGGTTTTGTTGTCATTCAATCCAAAAGCGTGCTTCTCCGCTCGGTCGGCACACTCGGCTGCATTGAAGTTTCTACTGCCTCCGCTAATCATTAAGTTCTTCCCCTTAACTGCGAAAAGAACGATCCGTCTTCGTTCTCTTGCTTAAAAAATACTCAACAATCTGCTTCAGAAATTCTCAGCTGTTCGATCTTGGTCTTTAGACTAGCTGAAAAATGCAATTACCGACGAGTAATAAGTGGTTGAGTCGCCTGTCAGGCGATTGCCCGGAAACCGCTGATTACATTGGCAGAAAGCGTTATGGGGAGACGATGTACACTGGTGCTCTGAAGCAAAAAAGACCTACAATGAGCTTGCATTCCTTAAAGGGCGGCAATTCATGAGCGTCATTGTCAAAGATCCTGAGGTTCTTGGCGGCGAGCCGGTTTTTCGCGGCACACGGGTACCGTTTCAGACCCTGCTCGACTATCTGGAGCACGGGAAAACGCTCTACCAGTTTCTGGATGAATTTCCGACCGTGACTCGTGAGGCAGCCATTGCCGGCCTTGAAGAGGCTAAGGCGTTTGTTTTTGCGGGCCTTAAATGAAGCTGTTGTTCGATGAATGTGTGTCCCGGCTTTTCAAAGCAGGCTTTGCCTCCCACGGGCATGAGTGTTATACGGTCCCAGAGGTCGGGTTGGCGGGCAGAAAAAACGGTGAATTGCTTACTTTAGCTGAAGGCAAATTTGATGTTTTCGTTACAATCGATAAGAACATCCGTTATCAGCAGAATCTTTCCGGCCGAAAAATAGCTATCCTTATCATCCGGGCCAGATCATCAGAAATCGACGACCTTCTTCGCGAGTTACCAGCCTGTATTGTTGCACTTCAGTCTATTCAACCTGGTCAAGTCGTCCAAATTGGGCTTTGAATAATTCCTGGCTGTAAGACGATCAGAAAAGGCCTCCGTATTTCATGGCTCGAATGTGACACTGTTAGCAGGTTCAAGGAACAGTGCTAATTGACGTAGGCGGCTTTTCGCGTTCAACCCTGGCATTTACAATGGAGAATGGGCCTGAGCACGTAGCCCACTAAGGGGAGCGGATGTACGAGGTTACGGTTGAAGATTCATTTGCCGCGGGGCATTACCTGCGCGATTACAAAGGGAAATGCGAGAACCCCCACGGGCATAATTACAAAGTGCGCGTCACGCTGACGGGGCCAACTCTGGATAAAGCCGGCCTGCTGCTCGATTTCAAAGACCTGAAAGAGGTCATGAAGCATGTGATTGACCGGCTGGACCACCAGATGCTGAATGAGATCGAGCCTTTCATTGCGCTGAACCCCTCAGCGGAAAACCTGGCAAAATATTTTTACGATCAAACGAATGGCCGCCTGAAGTTGCTTACCAGCGGCCGCGTTGCGGTGAAAGACGTCACCATCTGGGAAACTGATACAACGACCGCGCGCTATTCGGAATAAAACTTGGAGCACCAGCCGCACTCGGCTGTGTTCTTCCGGCACATGCAGATCATCAATCATGCAGATCATAGAAATCTATCGTTCTATTCAGGGAGAATCGTCTTTCGCGGGCGTGCCGTGTATCTTCGTCCGGCTGGCTGCGTGCAATCTGCGCTGCTCCTGGTGCGATAGCGAATACACATTTACCGGCGGCGGAAAGATGTCTTCCGAAGAGGTCGAACAGGAAGTCCTTAAGCTTGCGCCCGCGGGCTTGGTTGAGTTCACCGGCGGGGAGCCTATGTTACAGGAACGCGAGTTGGTCCCGCTGATGGAACGTCTGCTCGGTCGGGGATACATTCTTTTGCTTGAGACCAGCGGCGAGCGTGCTCTGGAAAATGTGCCGGTCGCTGTACACAAAATCGTGGATGTGAAGTGCCCTGGCTCTGGCGAAGGCGGAACGTTTCGCATGAGCAATCTAGCGGCGCTCACCGCCGCTGACGAAGTTAAGTTCGTCTTAGCCGACCGCGCAGATTACGAGTTCGCGCGAGACTTCACGCGCCGGCACGGGTTAGAACAGAAAGTGGGGGCAGTCTTGTTTTCGCCGGTGTTTCTGAAGTCTCCAAGCCGAGAACGCGACGCGTCCAACTGCCAGCTTGATCCCCGCGTTTTGGCGGAATGGATTTTGGCAGATGGGCTTAACGTGCGTCTTGGGCTACAGATTCATAAATTCATTTGGGAGCCGGCGACCAAGGGAGTCTGACGGGCAACTGCAACCCAGCATGAACACTGAAGTTTTGCGATAATTAAGAAATAAGTGGGCAGCTATTCTGGCTGTACGGCCATCTGAAAAATAGGCATCCGCACATCAGGGGTTTATCTTGGCAGGTGAAAAACCGCGCTCGGTGGTGTTGTTGAGTGGAGGCATGGACTCATGCGTCTGCGCCGCGCTGGCGGCACGGGATACAGACGCTGCCGCTCTGCACGTCGACTACGGGCAGCGAACTGCCGAGCGCGAGCGCTGGGCATTTGAGCGGATTTGCGATCATCTGGGCATAAAGCGGCGGCTGGTAATCAGAAATGAAGCTCTTGGCGTCATTGGTGGATCGGCCCTTACAGATGAAGACATTCAGGTGCCCCAAGCTGGTGAGGAAATTGGAGCCGAGATTCCTGTAACATATGTCCCTTTTCGCAACACTCACTTTCTTGCATCAGCCGTAAGCTGGGCGGAAGTCCTGGACGCGGATAAGATTTATATCGGAGCGGTGGAACAGGATAGTTCAGGTTATCCTGATTGCCGGCCGGCATATTATCAAGCCTTCAACGAAGTTATAAAAGCAGGTACGCGCGAAGGCAGGATTCAGGTTGTTACACCGCTCATCGCAATGCGCAAGGTTGAGATCGTGCAACTGGGGATGGAGCTGGGCGCTCCGTTTGATTTGACCTGGTCCTGCTATAGCCGTGAAGATAAAGCCTGCGGCGTGTGTGAGAGTTGTGTATTGCGGCGGCGCGCTTTTGCTGAAGCTAAAACGCGGGACCCGATTCCTTATTTGCCATTGGAGCATTTGCAAAAAGTGGCAGGCCGTTAAATTTCAAGATTCAAGTTGAAGCCGGAGGCTCGACAAAATGAAAATGAAACTTACATATCCAATCATGGTGATTGCGCTGTTTATGGTGGCCACAACAACTGCCTGGTCGCAGGCCACAGCAGGCAAGGTCCAGGGAACGATTACCGATGGCGGCAAGCCGGTAGCCAATGCGGATGTAGTGTTGACCAATATGTCCAATGGACACACCATCAAGATGAAGAGCGACAAGAACGGACAAGTTGAGGGCGTTGGAATTCCGTTCGGCGATTACAACGAAGAGGTAACTGCCGGCGAAAAGCGCTTCAAAGGCCAGGTTCGGATTCAGGGCGAGGGCGGCGCGGTCGATAACATCTCGGTAGAGCTCACTTCCGGCAAACCGGGCGCAGGTCCCAGCAAAGAAGAACTGGAAAAGATGACGGCGGAACGCAGCAAGGCGATCAATGAAAATACCTTGATTGCACAACTGAACCCGGCGTTACAAGCTAAAGATTGGGCAACCGCTGAACCGATCCTGACCAAATTAATCGCGATGAACCCAAATCGCTGGGATTACCAGCAGGCGCTGGGAAATGCTCAATTCGGCGAAGGCAAATTTGACGAGGCCGTGGCAACATATGAAAAGGCGATTCCCATCGCGGAAAATGCCACCAAGACCGATCCCAAAGCTGATCCTGCAAAGGCCAAAGCCGGTGTGGCGCAGATGCTCACCAATGAAGGCAACGCTTATCTTAAGTTGAAAAAGAATGACCAGGCGATTGCGGCCTATACCAAAGCAGCATCCATGGACCCCAATCCTGCAACGGCGTATTTCAATATCTGCGCTACGCAATACAACAGTGGCAACACGGAAGGCGCATTGGCCGCCTGCGATAAGGCAATTGCCGCCGATCCGAACCGGGCAGACGCCTATTTCATTAAGGGATCACTGCTGATAGCCTCAAGCACCACAGATAAAGACGGTAAAGTCAAACCAGCCCCGGGCACCGCTGAGGCACTCAATAAATATCTTGAGCTGGCTCCTGACGGCAGCCATGCTAATGACGTAAAGCAAATGTTGGCGTATATCGGATCCAAAGTTGAGAGCACTTATCACGAAAAGAAGAAGAAATAAGATGAACCCACTTTCGGATTCTGGTAAAACAACTGGGTTCCGAGCAAGAAACATCCCTGGACCTTTTGGGCGATAGGTCTTGCTGCATTCAAAGCAAGGCACTCTGGAGGAAACAACCACAATGAAGCGGAATGTTATTGTTCTTGCGCTGGGCGCTCTGTTGTTTGCTGTGGGATCTTTGCCCGCGCACTCGCAGTCGGTGGGCGCACAGGCGGAAGGCAAAGTCACCCAGGAAGGCAGCCCCCTTTCCAACGCACAGGTTGTGTTTACGAGTACTGAGACCGGTAAAGTCTCCAAGACCAAGACTGACAAGGGCGGAGAATTCAAGTTGCTTGGCGTGCCCTACGGTTCGTACCGGATAGATGTATTAAACGATAAAGGAGAGAAGCTTTTTTCAGAGACAACCACTCTCGGCACTGATAACACAACAGACAGCAACTATCTCAACATCCCTGTTGGTAAGGAACCGATTACGGACAGCAAGTTTGGCCTGCCTCAACCCGCTGCCCCAAAACTCACCAAGGAACAACTCGCCAAAATCCAGGCTGACAATAAGAAGATTGCGGGCTTGAATTCCCTGATCAGTGACGCGCAAAACGCGCGGCAGGCGCAGGATTGGCCCAAGGCGGAGACTGCGCTCAAGCAACTGATTGCAGCCGCGCCCGACAGCAGCCGTTGGGATTTTTATATGGCCCTGGGCGAGGCGCAAAGCAAGTCCAACAAGTTGGATGAGGCAGTTCAGACCTACGACAAGGGCGTCCAGGTAGCGCAGTCGCTGATTTCCGGCTCGTCGCCGGCTGACTCAAAAGTTCCGACGTTGAATCCTGCTGCCGCCAAACAAGGCGCTGGGCGGATGTTGACCGCGCAAGGCAATGACTATCTAAAACTGCAGAAGCAGGACGAGGCCATTGCGGCGTTGAAGAAAGCCACCGAGATAGATCCCTCTTCCGCGCTGTATAGCTATAACCTTTGCGGCGTGGAGTTCAACGCGCAAAAGTTTGACGATGCCAAAACCTCTTGCAACAAATATCTCCAGCTTGAACCCAGCGGCCCTCATGCTGACGAGGTAAAGAGTTTCTTGGCAACGATACCGGCGAAGTAAGCCAGGACGCAAACCCGATCACAAAAGCGGCCCAGCGCGCGGGGCCGTTTTTATTTTGGATAAAATTGAATGCACTCACACATGCCTTCATCTTTTGCAATCCGTCCGGCTGTCGCGGCAGACATCCCGGTTTTGCGCGACTTGATTGATGCTTCAGTGCGGCGCTTGCAATCCGGCGATTACTCGCCTGCCCAGATTGACAGTGCGCTTAGGACGGTCTTTGGCATTGACAGCCAGTTGGTCGCAGACGGTACCTATCTGCTGGTCGAAACTGTCCCTGTTGATCCAGAGAAGAAACCGATAATTGTTGCCTGTGGCGGCTGGAGTAAACGCAAAACGCTTTATGGCGGTGATCGCTGGCGAGATCGCCAGGATGACATGCTTGATCCTGCGACTGACGCCGCAAAAATTCGCGCATTCTTCATTCATTCTGACTGGGCGCGGCACGGCATTGGAACTCTGCTGTTGGACGCTTGCGAAGCGGCAGCTCTCGCGGCTGGCTTCACTCGCTTTGAAATGGGCGCGACCCTGACTGGAGCAAGACTCTTTGAGAAAAGAGGCTATGTAGCAGGGGAGCGACTCGATGTCCCGCTGGAAGGCGAAATTACGTTGCCTATCATTCACATGGTGAAGGGCAGCCGATGATACGCCTGATTGTTCTCTTATCTCGCTTTAGAGCGGGCGCAAGCGGCCGGAACCATGTAAACTTGTCTGCCAAAATGAATAGCCATTCATTGAGTGACGACCGACGATGGTTTCGTCGGCTGGCGTTAGTGCGGAAGACGTGGGAGGAGGACTTATGGACCTGAACCTTAGCCCCGATGAAATCAAGTTTCGCGATGAATTGCGCACATGGCTTTCCGCCAACGCGCCTACTGATTGGGACGAGCGGCGAGAAGAATCCATGGAAGTCCGCTTTGAATACCTCAAGCGTTGGCAGCGCAAACTCTATGAGGGCGGTTGGGCAGGCATCTCATGGCCAAAGGAATACGGCGGACGCGGCGCCAGCCTTATGGAGCAGGTGATCTTCTGGCAGGAGATGGCGCTGGCCCAGGCGCCGCCTTTAGCGAATGTTCTTGGGTTGGGAATTATTGGCCCGACGATCATCGCTTTTGGCACTGAGGCACAGAAGAAGCGGCATCTGGCCAAAATCCTGAGCGCGGAAGAAATCTGGTGCCAGGGATTCTCCGAGCCGGACGCGGGCTCTGATCTGGCCAATGTGCGCTGCGAAGCCAAGTTGGAGGGCGATCACTATGTTGTAAACGGCCAGAAAGTCTGGAATAGCTATGGCTGGGCCGCGCACTGGTGCGAACTAGTTGTCCGCACAGATCCAAATGTTCCCAAGCACAAAGGATTGACCGTGCTGCTGGTGGACATGAAGACGCCCGGCGTTGAAGTCCGTCCGCTACGCCAGATGACGGGCGAAACCGAATTTAACGAGCTTTTCTTCCATGACGTGCGCATACCTGTGGCCAACGTCGTCGGCAAAGTGAATGAAGGCTGGGGCGTGGCCATGGGGACGCTCATGCATGAGCGGGGCACCTTCGGCGCGGGTCTGCAGATTACGTATCGAAGAAATATGGAGCGGCTGATTGATCTGGCGAAGACGACAGAACGCAATGGCCATCCGGCGGCGGAAGACCCCGTCGTCCGGCAGAAGCTGGCGCAATGCTATGCCGAAATCGAAATCATGCGCTGCAATCAGATGCGCGCCTTCAGCCGAATCAATGCTACCGGCGTGCCCGGACCGGAAGGCTCTATCCAGAAAATTTTTTGGAGCGAACTGAACCAGCGCTTTCAGCAGATCGCCCAGGAAGTGATGGGGCCATACGGACAACTTGAAGCCGGGGACGAATATGCGATCGATAACGGCATGTGGGCGTATGGCTATTTAAGATCGCGCGGCAACACCATTGAAGCAGGCACGTCAGAAATCCAACGCAATATCATTGGGCATTTTGTGCTGGGATTGCCAAAGAGCTATTAGTGCAGCAGTTAGCATTCAGCAATCAGCAGTCAGCATTCAGCCAAAACATGAACCGCAAAGGACGCAAAGAGCGCAAAGGAATTAAGAAAGGAATGAAACCAAAGGACGCAGAAAATTGCTGCTCTTTATGTGAGCTTTTTCTTTGCGATCCTTGGCGACCTTTGCGGTAAACAAATTGTTCTGGGGCTGAATGCTGTAAAGGAGCACCACCATGCAATTTGGACTAAGCGAAAGCCAGCAGATTCTGAAAGACACGGCGCGCAAGTTTTTTGCCGGTGAGAGTCCCATCGCGGCGGTGCGCAAGGCCATGGAAACCGAAACAGCTTATGACGCCGCGCTCTGGACCAAGCTCGCTGAGCAGGGTTTCACCGGAATTATTGTCCCGGAAGAGCACGGCGGCATGGGCCTGGGAAAAGTGGAACTGATATTGCTGATGGAAGAAGCTGGTTACGCATTGCTGCCGGGACCTTTTTTCTCCACCGTGGCGCTGGCAGGAACGATCATCAATACTTGCGGTTCGCCCGACCAAAAAAAGAAATATCTGGGCCGCATCGCTGCCGGGCAAGTGCGCTCCACGGTTGCGCTGGTGGAAGAGGCCGGAAGCTGGAATCCAGAGAATCTAAAGATCAGCTCCGCCGGCAACAAGCTTACGGGGACAAAATTGTTTGTTACCGACGCGGCTGTTGCCGACTTCATCGTGGTAGCCGCGCGTGATGGTGTTTTCGTGGTCGATGCTAAAGCTCCCGGCCTGCACATTGAGCCCATGAAAGGCATGGACCTGGCCCGAAAGATTTATGCCGTGGAATTCAAAGATACACCGGCAGAAGCGCTGGGCAATCCCGGTGGCCTGGCTGGCGCGCTCAATGTAGCCACGGCATCTCTATGTGCGGAGATGACCGGCGGCATGCAGCGCACGCTGGAGTTGACCGTGGCATACGCCAAGACACGCAAGCAGTTCGGCAAGCCAATTGGAATTTTCCAGGCCGTGCAGCACCTTTGCGCCGATATGTATCTTGAGACAGAAAGCTCGCGCTCCGCCACTTACTATGCGGCGTGGGCGCTGGAAGAGAATACGCCGGATGCAGCTACTTCAGTCTCAGTGGCTAAGATGTACGCGAGTGACGCCGCGCGGAACGTCGGCAATCGCGGCATACAGGTCCACGGCGGCATGGGCTTTACCTGGGAGAACGATATCCATCTTTACTATCGCCGCGCCAAGGCTTCAGAGACCATGCTGGGCGATGCAACGTTTCATCGTGAACGGATTGCGCGGCAGATTATTGACGAGGCATCGGGCGGCAAAAAGAAAGAACGCCCAAAGCAAGCAGCGCTCGCATCCAGATAGGTTTACCTATGCAGTCTATGATTTGAACGCCAACGTTGCACTAAATCGCCTGCAGCTCTGGGCCATTCGGCAAAGTTGAACCTGAAGCCTGCTTCGAGGAGTCTCTGCGGAACAACGCGGCGACTCTTGAGTATCAACTCGGTTTCTGTCCGCAAAAAGACAGCTCCCACTCCAAGCATCCATTGTGTCGCGGGCAGCCCAATGCGAGTCCCCCAGGCATTGCGCAGAACGCGCATGAATTCTTGATTCGGCAGCGGACAAGGCGAGCAGATGTTGATAAAGCCATCCAGAGATTGATGATCGATCAGGAAATCAATCGCCTGTACGAAGTCAGTTTCATGAATCCAGGAAATAAACTGTTTCCCTGATGCGGCTTCCCCTCCCAACCCTGCTCGGACAAGCCGCAACAGCGTGTCAAAGATGCCGCCCCGATCAGAGCTCATGGTCATGGCGCTGCGTAGAGCGATCTTCCGAGTGCCGGGCGTTGCAGAAGAAAAAAATTCTCGCTCCCAGTTTGTTGCCACGTCAATGCTGAAGCGCCATGTCGCCGGCGCATCGGGTTCATGCCCTCCCAGCTCACCTGTCGCTTCGTCCATGGCGCGATCCAGAGAATGACGGTAAATCGTGGCAGTGCTGGCATTCATCCAGAGGGCCGGCGGCTTAGCCGCCTGTCTAATGGCCTCGCCGACAACTTGTGTGGACCGAATTCTGGACTCAAGAATCTCGCGGCGGTTAGCAGATGTATACCGGCAATTTACATTGCGACCGGCCAAGTTGATAACGATATCTGCCCCGTCGATAGCATTTGTCCAGGTTCCCAAGTCACGTCCGCTCCACGGCAAGACCCGCCACGGCGAGGGCTCTGGATGGCGTGAAAGTACGGTGACCGAATGGCCTTGACCATGAAAATGCCGTGCCAGCACATTGCCAACTTGACCACTGCCGCCGGGAATGACGATGTGCAATTTTTGATCGTGGAGCGGGTAAAGGGAATCCATAAGTTGAACATGTTCAATACTGAGCGATCAATTGATCTATGTCAAGTAGAATCGTGTTTCGGCCCGGGGAGCACTGGGTAGGCGGCAAAAGAAACCCTTTGTCAGCAATAAGCTGGCGGGAACCAAATGAGGCAGTCAAATCATGGCGCAGGAACAATGGACAGCCGTTGACAATTACATTGCCGATCTTTTCATTGAGCATGATTTCGCGCTGGAAGCTGCGCTCGATTCCAGCAAAGCCGCAGGTTTGCCCACCATCAACGTGTCTCCTGCGCAAGGCAAGCTTCTGAACCTTTTGGCCCGGGTGCAGGGAGCACGCAAAATCCTGGAATTGGGCACGCTGGGCGGATACAGCACAATCTGGCTGGCTCGCGCCTTGCCGTCCGATGGCAGATTGATCTCGCTGGAGATTGATCCAAAGCGAGCGGAGATTGCTCGCGCCAACATTACGCGTGCTGAGTTGGCGAATGCAGTTGAGATACGGGTGGGCCGTGCGGCAGATTCACTGCAGAAATTAGTAGCGGAAAATCACGGCCCGTTCGATTTGATCTTTATCGATGCCGACAAGTCCGGCTATGCTGAATATCTGAAATGGTCTCTCAAACTGTCACGGTCGGGCACATTGATTATCGCGGACAACGTGGTGCGCAAAGGCGCCGTGGCTGATGCTGCCAGCACCGATGAAAACGTACAGGGCATCCGCAAATTCAACGAAGTTCTGGCCGCGGAAAAACGTGTCGCCACCACCGTGATACAAACGGTGGGCTGCAAGGGCTATGACGGTCTGGCCCTGATTCTGGTAAAAGCGAATCCATGAAGTGGTTGGAGCAGAGATCGTCATAGACTTTCTTGGTGAATACCAGAGTTGCGGCTTGGCTCATTTAAAATTAATCAATGTCTCGTTTCCGCGGTTTTTCTCCTGAAGCAATTTCTTTTTTACGTGCGCTCAAGCGCAACAACCGGCGTGAATGGTTCCAGCCGCGCAAAGAAAAGTATGAAGCGCTGATTAAGGGCCCCATGCTGGAATTTGTCGGTTGCATGAATGAAGAGTTTGCCCGCTTCGCCCCGGTCTACGTAACGCCACCGGCAAAGGCCGTGTACAGAATCTATCGTGACACGCGTTTCTCCCCGGACAAAACGCCGTACAAAACGCATATCGCCGCCATCTTCCCGCGCAGCAGCGCAGTCAAGCGTGAGGGCGCGGTCTTTTATCTGCATTTCACGGAAAAAGAAGTGCTGGCTTTCGGCGGTGTATGGGGGCCGGACCGCGATGAACTCATGGCCTATCGAACCTTGCTGCAACAGAATCACGAGGAATTTGCAGCAATACTCAAGAGCAAGTCATTGCAAAAAATGGTGGGCGAGCTTCAAGGCGAACAGTTAAGCCGCATGCCCAAGGGCTTCCCCGTGGACCATCCTGCTGAAGCGTTGCTGCGGCGAAAACAATGGTATCTGGAGTCCACGCTCCCGATCAGTGTGCTCACCACCCCACGCGTTGTCCCTGAACTGGCAAAACGGTTTGCGGTAATGGCGCCGATGGTGGAATTTCTGAATCGGCCCTTTGCGCAAAAGAAAGCGCCGAAAAAGATGCTGTTTATGGGGTTCTAAAGCGGTTCCTGAATAGATGTACCCAATTGATATCGGCTGAAATTCGAACCGGACGCTTATCCAGGCTGAAAAAGCAGATAAGGTGATCCTTAAGAACAGCGGAGACGATTCTTCGCCTTCGCATGGTGAGCATGGATCGGGCAACAGGGCTGTGTGCTCGGGCTCAGGAAGGCACGTCGCGGGGTGAGCATGATGAGCGGGATACAGTAACTCTTGGTTCAGGATGGCGGGTCGGAAGGGTGCAATGGATGCTTCATTGGAAGAACTCCTGCATCGTCGGCGCTGTAGCAGAATTTCCGGGATGGTCAGTTACCCGTAGCAAGTCCAACACCAGCCGCAGCGTGCTTTGGTGCTGATAGAAGGTCGTCGACTTGAATCCAGACTTCACATGTGTTCCCACCATCACCATGGCCACTTGCCCGCCACCGTTCACAACATCCACGTCCAGCGATTCGTCGAATGTGATGATGAAAACGCTGTTGGCGAGCTCCGGCGACTGGATCAAAGGATCGATATGAGTCTTGAGCCAGTTATCAGCGGCTGTGAGTTTGTCGGAATCCAGGCACGCGGAGCCGCCAGCCGGGCAGTCATGCGCATCGTCTTCCGCGTTGGGAGCGATGAAGGCAAAGCTGGGTAGCGTTCCGGCATTCAGGTCGGAAGTGATTTGGGTGAAAGGAACCATGTTGGCGGTTTCCGCGCTTGAGCCCAGAACATCGGTCATGTAAACGAACGGATTATGGTGCTTGAAATATGGATAGATATCGCCACCGGTATAGCCCACAGAAGGCAGGCTCTCCATATATGCTTTCCAGGTTTTGCTTGCGACAGCAAAAGCACGAGGGATACTGTCAGAGCTGACCGTTCCGGTGAAAGCGTCATCATTGGTTTCAATATTGCCGGTTGTAAGCGTGAAGTAATTGCCGATAGACGGGTGTGTGTCGGCAAAGTAATTCGTCGCCAGAGAATGTTGCGTTGCCAGCGAGTTCAGGTAGGGCATGAAAGGGCTGCCAATTACCTGACTAAATGCATGGTTCTCCAGCACGACCACAAAAACATGGTCGGCGGCAGGGAAAGTTGTGGGCGTTGGTGTAGGGCTCGGCGTTGGTGTAGGGCTCGGCGGTGGTGTCGGGGTCGCTGATGCTGTGGAACCTGTGGCACTAATGGCGCCTCCGCCACAGCCTATCGAAAGTACAAGAAGGGATAAAACCAAGCAGCATATGACCTTTGGGCCCATGGGGATGTTCTCCTGCACTTCAGTGACTTTGGATGCAACAGAGCTGCTGGATGTTGGTCTTATGCCATGGGCACGCCAGCAAGTTAATTTGGGCCTTAAAAGCAAAACCGGCCCTTGGAGGGCCGGTCAGGACTTGGCTCATTTACAAAAAGTGCTACTGGAAAAACTCTCCCATGGAGGGCGCCACCGCAGATGCGCCGGGCATGTCACTGACGCTCAACAATTGCAGCATCGTGCGAAGCAGAGACTGGTGCTGGTACATAGTGGATGACCGAAAGCCGGTCTTCACATGCGGGCCTACCAGCACAGTCATTACCTGGCCGCCGCCATTTGTGACATCGGTCGTGACCGATTCGTCAAACGTAATGATAAGCACGCTATTGCCGAACTTGGGGCTGTTGATGACGGGATCGATATTTGCTTTTAGCCACGCATCGGCTGCGGCAAGCTGCTGGTCTGATGTGCATGAAGTCCCGCCGCCGGGGCAATCATGTGCGTCATTCTGCGAGTTGGGCAAAATGTAAACAAAGTTTGCCAATGATCCGGCGGCAAGATCTGAGGAAAGCTGCGAGAATGGCACCATATTCGCTGCCTGAGTCGCGGAGCCGGTAACGTCGCTCAGATATGAAAACGGGTTGTGATGTTTTAGATATGTTCCCGCATCCGGCCCAAGATACCCCACGGAAGGAATGCTTTCGATATATGCCTTCCATGTTTTTCCAGCTCCGGTAAGTGCATGGACAATATTGTCATCGGTGACAGTGCCGGTGAAGCTGTCGTCAAACGTTTCGAGATTTCCCGCCGTCAACATGAAGTAATTCGGGATGGAGGGATGAGCGTTGGCGAAATAATCCGCTGCCAGGCTGTGCGCCGTGGCCAGTCCGTTCAAATACGGCATGGCAGGATTGCCAATCACTTGCCCGAAACTGTGGTTTTCCAGCACCACAAGAAAAACGTGGTCTGCCGTTGCCGCGGGCGGAGGTGGGTTGGTTACAACCCTGGAAACGCCACCGCATCCGGCGCAAATTAGGACTGCTGCAAAGAATAAAGACGTTGAAAGTGGTTTCATTGTTCGGGCCCTTAGAATCGATACGCAGGTTACGTGCTTTATACGATTTGATGCAGTAGTTCTGAGCGGTGTAGCCCTTGCAGCTAGCCAAGATACGTGTTTTCAGGGCAGAATATCTCGTCACTGTATGCGACTTTTGTTCTTATTTATCGCTTGTTCGCTGCCTGCAATGGCTGGCGCGGCGGACCATTTCAATTTGGCCCGCATTGTGGTGACCGGCTCGCAGAGATATCGAGAAGACGATCTTGTCCGCGCCACAGGCTTGGCCGTAAATACACAGGTCATGGCCGATGATCTGCAAAATGCAGCCAACCGGTTGGGCAACAGCGGCGCGTTTGCCTCCGTACAGTTCCTATTCAAGCCTGTAGTCGGGGGAAAAGGCGTTGAAGCAGATTTTCAGGTGACCGACGCGGAAAAGTATCTTCCCGCAGTGTTTGAAAATTTTGTCTGGTTCAGTGAGCAGGAATTGCAGGCGGCCGTGCAGCAGACAGTCCCGCTCTTTAAAGGCGAGCTGCCAACTTCCGGCAGCATGTCAGACGATGTTTCCGCGGCCCTGGCCAAGTTCCTTGCCTCCAAAGGACTGCCCAACGAAATTTCCTACATCATGTCCGCCAACTTTGGAGGGCCGCCCACGGCATACAAATTCAAGGTGGCTGGCGCGAATTTGAAAGTTCGTGACGTCGTGCTCGCAGGTGCGGTCCACATGGCGCCGGAACTGCTGGCAAAGGCGGTGGAACCGCTCAAAGGCACGGAATACCTGCGCTCTGACGTTGCTGTGGTCCTGGAAAAGAATCTTTCGCCCATCTACCAGCAGCGTGGATATCTGAAGTTCGCCATTACTGACATCAAGCCAAAAGTGGATGATAAATCCCAGGTGACGATAGAAGCGACGCTGTCTGAAGGCGAGCAATATCGGCTCGCGGGCCTTAGCTGGTCAGGCAATACATTGATTTCCAGTGACGAGCTTGCCAAACACATTACTTTAAAACCGGGAAGCCCCGTGGACGCCCTGCAACTGGATCGCGATCTCACACAAGTGCGCAAGCTCTATGGCAAGTTCGGGCGTGAAGCGGCGATCATCAAGCCGGTTCCAGCCTTTGTTGACGATACTGTCAGCTATGGGTTTCAGGTGACCGAAGGCGATCTATATCACATGGGCAAGCTGGAAATTCAGGGCGTGGAGCCGGAGCAGGCGCACAAATTAGAGCAAATATGGAGGCTGGCCGAAGGCGCGCCCTATGACGCTACGTATGTCCACGAGTTCATTGCCAATACAGTCGTCAAGGTCCCCGGCCACAAATGGGTTTGGAAGATGTTTGAGCAAATCGATGATCCACAAAAAACGGTGAATGTGCGTTTGCAGATAAAAATCGAATAAGCCTGAGTTCCGGGCTAACTCGCCGCGTTCATTCTCCATCCTAGATAGTTGAAAGTGCGCCGGTCCGATGGCGCACCTTAGGGACCTGGCAAATCATGTTAATCACATTGGCCTTACTTGTTCTGTGGATTCTTAGTATGTATTTTTACCTTCCGCTGCCGGTGGTGGTTCTTCTTTTCGCCGCGCTGGCTACCGGAACTACCATTACCATCTGGCAGGCATGGCTAAGCCGCAAACAGCGCCTGGCAGCTATTGGCGAGCAGGATTCAAACAGTTAATTCCGCGCCGCGTTTTGGCCGCAAAAGCGGTAGACTTTGCTCATGAAGTTCCTGGGCAAATTCCTGCTGATGGCGGCATGCGTGGCGACTGCGCAATCGCCACAGACGAGTCCGCCGCCAGCCGCGCCGGCGGCCTCCGCAAGTAGCATCGATCTGGCGCAGCTTGTTGCGATCGTAAAGCAGCAGTTTGGCGACACCTTTACCATCCCGGCAAAATTTCCTACGCCTGTGATTACCGCTGATTTTGACGGTGACGGCGTTGAAGATGTCGCTATTGTCGCCAACAGCAAAGACCCCATGCCGGACTCGTATGCATTCAAGTATGAGGTGGCCGACCCTTATCACGCCTATTTCGGCTTTGGCAATCCCAAAGTGACATCCACCTTCGGCACTGATACTGAACGGTCGCACGATGTTCTGGTGATCTTTGGCATTGGAAAAGAAGCCTGGCATGCTGCAACGCCGAAGGCCAAGTTCGTCCTCATTAATGTTCCATTCGATACATTTGAGCGAGGGCGAATGCTGATCAGCAAAAAGAAGCCCCCTATCTTTGTGATCAAAGTGCTGGAATCCCAGATAATGGATTCCGCTCTATGGTGGGAAGCCAAGAGGAAGCGCTGGCGTTGGGAGCCGGGCAACACTGTTCAATGATGCGGCGGAGTTCCAGGCAACTTAAATCGTATTTCTCCCCAGATTGCTATCAGCACGGTTCTGTCCCGCAGTACTGAATTTAGAACAAACTCTACATCGCTGACGCGGCATCTGCTTTAGGAGTGTTCTTTTTAGTGCCAAGGAACGCTTCTCTTGCAGGTTTTTTCGATGCTTGCCAAATTTTTACCACCTCAAAAGTGATGATGGTCCCATAAGTTACCGCAATCCAAACGCAGATGGCTTCAATGGGAAGGCCCGACCATGCTTTTACAGATACCCCAAGCATCTGATTCGGCTGATAACCCCACCAGCCGTATGGCAAAGCAAGCGTTGCTTCCCAGAGCAGGCTGACCAGCAGAACGTACAACAAAACAAGACTGAAAGCGCGCCAGTTGATGAGTGTTTTCACAGTCGGATAAAATCCCACCGCTGGGATTAAACCGCCTATGACCAACACGGCCCAGTAACCAGGAAACCCAAGCGGATCAGGCGAAAACATCTTTTTGTAAATAATAGCTGTCGCCAGCAGCACAACACCTGATACAGCCGATGTTGGATGAAATACCAACAGCCGAGCATTCTTTTTTGCCTCTACCGCATAGTCCGGCACGTTGTAAGCCGCAAGCCAAAACTCGTCCAGCCAAAGGTAGATCAGGAGTATGGCGATGAAGCCTGAGAAATAGAAAACGTATTCTTCAATTGGGACCCCGCCGCCCAAAGCAGGCGCGCCGATTCCCAGAGTTGCCTTGCCATTAGGAAAAATAAAGAATTTGTGGGCAAAGAAAAAATCCAGAGCGAAGCCTAGAGGCGCGAGGATTGCAATGGTTCTCCAAAATGCACTCTTGGGAAGCCGAATACGTTCATGTGGAACGAGCCACATCGCGATGACGACGATTGGCACAAAGAACAGCAACAAACTCCACGTATACCCGTGCGGCGTGGGGTCAGGGCTGGTGATTGTGATCGAGCCTCCATCGCGGACTCTATGCAGAGTAATGGTTGCCGGAACGGCGAGCATGGCCAGGATGATCAAAACAATTCCCGGGCCAAGACGGAACGAACGTGACGGACTCTGCGACTCAGGCATGGCGACCTCCTGATGATCGCGATTTTACTCTGATTCTGCGTGGAACCCACTAGTGCGGCGCCTTTTTGGGCAGTTCTCTTTTTCTCGCGATGTTGCTTTTGCAGGCATAAGTACTTCAGGGTTTGGGTTTACCCTATAATTCTTTCTCATGGACCTGGAACAGAAGCTTACAGAACTCAAGCGTCGTGATTCGCTGGCTGAAGCCGGAGGCGGCAAAGAACGCCAGGAGCGCCAGCACAAAGAAGGCAAGATGTCCGCGCGCGAGCGCATTGAATTCCTGCTGGATGAAGGCACGTTTGAGGAATTCGACAAGATGGTGACGCATAGCTGTACGGACTTTGGCATGGAGCAGAACAAGGTCTATGGTGACGGCTTTGTTACTGGCTATGGCCGCATCGAAGGGCGCTTGGTTTTTGTCTTTGCCCAGGATTTCACCGTATTCGGCGGATCTCTCTCAGCTGCCAACGCCGGCAAGATCGTAAAGATTATGGATACCGCAATGAAGGTTGGCGCACCAGTGATCGGGCTGAATGATTCCGGCGGTGCGCGCATTCAGGAAGGCGTGATGTCCTTGGCCGGTTACGCCGATATTTTCCTGCGCAACACGCTGGCCAGCGGCGTGATTCCACAGATTTCCGCCATCATGGGCCCGTGCGCCGGCGGTGCCGTGTATTCGCCGGCCATTACCGATTTCATCCTGATGGTGGACAAAACTTCTTACATGTTCGTGACCGGGCCGGACGTGATCAAGACCGTGACGCATGAAGAGGTCACCAAAGACGAGCTTGGCGGCGCAGCTACGCACAATGAAACTTCCGGAGTGGCGCATTTTATGGCGCATTACGATGCCGAGTGTCTTTCCATGGTGCGCGAGCTGTTTGGCTTTATTCCTTCCAATAACCTCGATGATCCGCCGCGCCGCGAATGTAGCGATCCAATTGATCGCGCCGATTCCGAGTTACAGACAGTGGTGCCTGCGGAATCCAACCAGCCGTATGACATGAAAGACGTGATCACGCGTGTGGTGGACGACGGTTACTTTTTTGAAGTACATGAGCACTACGCAAAGAATATCGTTGTGGGATTTGCCCGCCTGAATGGCCGATCTGTGGGAATCGTAGCCAACCAGCCGGCATTTCTAGCTGGCGTGCTCGATATCAATGCATCGGTAAAAGGCGCGCGTTTTGTGCGCTTTTGCGACGCCTTTAACATTCCGCTGATCACGTTTGAAGACGTCCCCGGATTTCTGCCGGGAACTCAGCAGGAGTATGGCGGCATTATTCGCCATGGCGCCAAGCTGCTGTTTGCTTTTGCTGAAGCCACTGTTCCCAAGCTCACAGTAATCACGCGCAAGGCCTATGGCGGCGCTTACTGCGTTATGTCATCCAAGCACATCCGTACTGACGTGAATTATGCGTGGCCCACGGCGGAAATCGCCGTGATGGGCGCAGAGGGCGCGGTGAACATTGTCTACAAGCGCGAGCTGGAGCGCGCAGCGCTCTCGGCCAAATCGGAGAAAGAAAAAGCAGAAGTCATTGCCAAGGCGCGCAATGAAAAGGTAGAAGAATTCCGTGACCGCTTTGCCAGCCCTTACGTCGCCGCCGAGCGCGGCTATATTGACGCTGTGATTCGTCCACAGGAAACGCGCAAGAAGCTGATTGATGCGCTGGAGATGTTACAGAACAAACGCGACAAAAATCCGCCGAAGAAGCATGCGAATATACCGCTGTAGGCTTATTTGTGGAAATCTGCTTTATGATCTTTTGCGGGAAGATTCAATATTTTGATATACCGAGTGAGCGCGAATGGACGATAAGAGCGCGTTGCAACTTTTGATATCCATCATCTTTAAAACAAATCAACTGAGTGCCAACGCTCAGACTATGAGGTACTTCTACATTGGCTAATCTAACTGGAACCATAAATCGTACTATCATCTTTCCGATTAATTTCATCGAGGGCAAATTTGGTCTCTCTTTGTAAGTAACACGGCGCCATTTCCCAGGCCGATCGCAGCAGCCATTCCCAGAGCACCGACGGTAAACGGAACCATTGTTTGGAAGGTCCAGCAACAACGCCATTGCGCTGACGAAGGGAAAGATCCAAAGCAAAATCGTCAGGCCGCCAATCTTGTCTGCCAACCAGCCGCCCATCGGTCTCATTGCTGTGGCCAGCAATACAAAACCGGCGGTCCTGAATCCAGCGTCTTGCGGCGTGAGCTTGAAGAGGTCCGTAAGGAACATCGGCAGATAAATGCTCATGGCCACGAAACCGCCAAACGTAAGGAAATAAAAGAAGCTGAGCACCCAGCTCATCTTTTCGCTTAAAGGGCGCACCATCTGGCCAAAAGATTTTGGTGGCGCATTACGCGGGGCGTCTTTTGCAAACAAGAAAAAGATTACAGCCCAGACGGCCAGCAGGCCGGCGAAGCTCCAGAATGTATTGCGGAACCCAACAAGCCCAAACAACAGTGGTGCTCCAAATGCCGCTAGAGATTGGCCTACATTTCCGGCCCCATATACTCCCAGGGCGAATCCCTGTTTTTCCGGCGGATACCATCCGCTCACAAAAGCCACGCCTACCGAAAAGCTGGCCAGGGCCACTCCAGTGAAGAAGCCGAATATGAGCAGCTGCGAGTAACTCTCTACTTTGCCCATCAACAACGCCGCACCAACCGAGAAGATCATGGTCCAGGTAAAAACCTTGCGGCCTCCCAAACGGTCAGCGAGAAGGCCAAGCGGAATCCGGCCCAGGCTGCCCAACAGGACCGGAATCGCCATGGCTATACTGACCTGCACTGGGGCAAGCTGAAACTGCTTTTTGAGCACCGGCATCATGGCCGAAACAGAACCAAAAACGGCGAAGCACAGCGCGAATGCACCTGTGCCAAGAATCAACTGCAACGTGTTTGTGTGGCTGGAGTTACTATTCATCGGATGATCCAATACTGTATTTTCATAGAATACGGTTCGCCAGGATGTGATTAAAATCACACCTACAGGGCCCGCCGCGTGGGAAAGGGCCAGCGCATCCTTACCCATCGCATAAAAATGCGGACGCGTCACATGGATTTAATCTATTGGACTTCAGATGACGTCAACCGGGAGTTGATGATGCGAAACTCAATTACAGTTTCCTTGCATTCTGGTGTTCAAATTTCGCCGGATGCATTCTCCAGCGGCGATCCGGAAATCTGACCATCATTAGCATCAAATCGCTTCCAGGCACATCTAAGGTTCTATACATGAATTAATGATAGCGAAAATCAAAGGGTCAAGAAGGAATATCTATCTGTGAGCGATCATGAGCAAACTCTAAGCTTGAATGACTCCGGTCTCGCGCTCGGTGAGTTGCTCGGAATTTCTGCGCGTGAATTCGAGCGCAAGGCGATGAGCATGCTATGAAATCTCAGGGACTGTATCTGGAAGATTTGCAAGTCGGCCAAAAGTTCGTTTCTGGCACTCACCACATGGACGAAACAAAGATCAAGGCATTCGCAACAGAGTTTGACCCGCAACCATTTCACCTGGATGAGGTCGCGGCAAGAGCCAGCGTATTTGGCGGACTGGCAGCCAGCGGGTGGCACACTGCCGCCGTCGCCATGCGTCTGCTTGTGGATGGTGGACTGCCTTTCGGCAACGGCATCATTGGCCTGGGCGGCGATCTGGCGTGGCCTCAACCGACGCGGCCCGGTGACATGCTGCATGTGGAAAGCGAGATTCTGGAAATCGTGCCGTCGCGGTCCAAGCCGAACCAGGCCATCGTGAAGGTGCGCAGCACAACGCTCAACCAAAACGGCGAAGCGGTGCATTCCTTCACCTCAAAGTGCCTGGTGTTTAAACGTCCGCAGTCTTCAGAATAGCGACCTTGACTCTGCGCTAGAATGCTTGGGTGAAAAACACTGTCTTTATCGATCAAGCCCAGCGCCGCTTCGGAACCATCATTGCTTTGTGTTTATCGATTGCCGTCTTGTCTTGGGTGTATACACATCCTCTAATTGCCAGCGCATTTCAGAAAGGGCCTGCCATGGATCACGCCAGCGGAACATTTGAAGTAAAACTTGTGCCCCAGACCGATGACAAAAGCGGCGATGCTGCGCTTGGCCGGATGACGATCGACAAGCAATTCCATGGCGATCTGGAAGGAACCAGCAAAGGCCAGATGCTGACCGGCATGACTGACGTGAAGGGCTCGGCAGGATATGTAGCTATCGAAAAGGTCAGCGGGACGTTGAAGGGACGCACGGGCACTTTCATCCTGCAGCACACAGGAACCATGAATCGCGGTGTGCCGCAGCTCATCATCACCGTAGTGCCAGATTCCGGCACAGGACAACTTGCAGGCATAACCGGCAATTTCAAAGTCATTATTGCCGAAGGCAAGCACTCTTACGAATTCGAGTACACGCTGCCTGAATCTCATTGAGCTGCTCGGGACGAATGGCTCAGGCTTTCCTGGCTCAACGGCAGCAAAAATGCGACCAAATTTCGGGTCAGGCATCTAAATGTTTCTTCCGGGCGTTTAACGAAAGCCGTTCTCAGACGATTGTAGGCTGTCATGGCAAAACCGATTTTGCTTTGTATTGACGATGATTCTGATGTCCTGCGGGCCATTGAGCGCGATCTGCGTTCGCATTACGGCGCTACATATCGGGTGCTGGCGAGTGATGCTCCTGAAAAAGCTTTGGAGCTTTTGAAGCAACTGAAAGTCCGGAATGACAGCGTAGCCCTGCTATTGGCTGACCAGCGCATGCCCAAGATGGATGGCGTTGGGTTTCTTCAGGAAGCGATGCACATCTTCCCCGACGCCAAGCGCGCGCTACTCACCGCATACGCCGACACCAATGCGGCCATCAGCGCCATCAACCAGGTCAATATCAATTATTTTTTCCTCAAGCCGTGGGACCCGCCGGAAGAGCATCTGTATCCGCAGTTGGATGATGTGCTGGATGATTGGCAGGCTTCCTACCGTCCCACGTTTGAGGGCATCCGCGTGCTGGGTACGCGGTGGTCTCCGCGCTCGTATGAATTGCGCGATTTTCTAGCACGCAATCGAGTTCCCTATCAATGGATCGATGTGGAAATTTCCGCCAATGATCCTGAAACCAAGCGCTTGATTGAGGCGTTGGGTCCTGAATCTGCAAGTCTTCCCGTTGTGCTGTTTCCCGACGGAACAAAACTTCTTGAGAGTGTTCCAGCTGATGTCGCACAGAAAGTAGGGTTGCGTACTCGCGCGCAAACTGACTTCTACGATCTTGCCATCATCGGCGGCGGCCCCGCGGGCCTGGCTGCTGCTGTTTACGGCGCTTCGGAAGGGCTGCATACGGTCATCGTTGAATGCGACGCTCCTGGCGGGCAGGCCGGCATGAGTTCTCGCATTGAAAACTATCTTGGCTTTCCCAACGGATTGAGCGGAGGCGATCTCGCCCGCCGTGCTGTAGTACAAGCGCAGCGCTTTGGCGTGGAAATCCTTTCACCACAGGAAGCCGTCGGTGTGCGAACAGAAGGTTCTTATCGCATCATCAAACTGAAAGATGAGAGCGAAATTTCCTGCCACGCTTTGATGGTGGCCACGGGAGTCCAGTGGCGACGGCTGGACGCTCCCGGCATTGATCGGCTTCAGGGCGCTGGCGTTTACTACGGCGGTGGTTCCACGGAAGCTCTCTCATGCAAGGGAGAAATAGTTTACGTAGTTGGCGGCGCGAACTCGGCCGGCCAGGCTGCAATGAATTTTTCCAAGTATGCAGACCGGGTTGTAATTTTGGTGCGTGGCGCTTCGCTTGCCAGCACCATGTCACAGTATTTGATCGAGCAGATAGAGCATACGCCCAACATCCAGCTATGGACACACGCGAACGTTGCTGAAGCGCACGGTGACACTCACCTGGAAGAAATCTCTGTGCTCTGTTCAGACACAAACAAAGTTGAGCGTGTGCCCGCCACCTCCATGTTCATCTTTATTGGCGCTCTGCCGCGCACGGACTGGCTCGGCGACTTGGTTGAGCGAGATGATCGTGGCTTTATCCTGACTGGTCCTGACCTGCTCTGGGAAGGCAAGCGTCCTAAGACCTGGACGCTGGAACGCGACCCTTTCCTCCTGGAAACCAATATCCCCGGCCTGTTCGCGGTGGGCGACGTCCGGCATGGCTCGGTCAAGCGCGTGGCTTCAGGCGTCGGTGAAGGCTCGGTCGCAGTGCAATTCATTCATCAGTATTTGAGCAAGGTATAAACATGGTAGAAAAATCAGAATTGCTCAAAGTTCCGGTTTTTGCCGATCTGCCTGACGATCAGATTGACTGGTTCATCAGCCAGGCGCAGGAGCTTCATATAAAAGCGGGTGAAGTATACCTGCATCAGGGCGATCCCGCCGATGCCATGTTTGTGATCCTGGAAGGACAGATGCAGGGACGCGGGGAATTTGGCGGCGAAACAATTTTCTTTACCAGCAAGGCCGGGGACATCGCAGGTGTGCTGCCTTTCTCCAGAATGAAGTTTTACACCGTAAGCGGTCGCGCCTTCACTGATAGCCGTCTATTGAAATTTCCCGTAACCCACTTCCCACAATTGATCCAAAAAATGCCTGACCTTACCCAGCGTCTTGTGGGCCTGATGTCAGATCGCATCCGCGAGGCTACACGCGTTGAGCAGCAGCGCGACCGGCTGGCCGGCCTGGGTAAACTTTCCGCCGGGCTGGCGCATGAACTCAACAATCCCGCGTCCGCCGCCAAACGCGCCACCAGCCAGCTACGCGCGACCATGAAACGTATCAAGGACGCGAGCCACGCCCTGGGGGCACACGATCTTACCGCCGCTCAACGCGCTGAGATCGAAAAGCTGGAGGCGTCACTGGTGCAGCAAGACGGCCCCCCACCGGACACGCTCACGATCAGCACTCTTGAAGAAGAAATCGATTCCTGGCTGCGCGCACATGGACAAGACGACCTCTGGCAACTGGCCTCAGACCTGGCGCACAAAAATATCCAGCCCGCGACGCTCGACCGCTTATACGCCACGCTGGACGCCGACACAGCGCGCGCAGCCCTGGTAAGGATTGCTGCGTCTATGGAGATCGCCAACCTGCTCAACGAAATTGAAAGCAGCACCTCGCGCATCTCTGACCTGGTCCGGGCGATCAAGGAATACACCTACATGGACCAGTCGCCGGTGCAAAATGTCGATATTGTCAAAAGCCTGGAGACTACGCTCACGATCCTGCATCACAAACTCAAGCGGGGTGTCACAGTCAAGCGCGATTATCAGCGCATTCCTTTTCTGGTGAATTCTTTCGGAAGTGAACTGAACCAGGTCTGGACCAACATCATTGACAACGCCATTGACGCCATGGGCGGCCAGGGCGAGCTTCGTCTCCGCACGTATCGCGAGGACGCGTGTGTAGTCGTGGAAATCGCGGACAATGGTCCAGGGATTCCGGAGAAGGTTTTGCCTCACATCTTCGAGCCGTTTTTTACCACAAAGGGAGTCGGCCAGGGCACAGGATTGGGGTTGGATACGGCATCCCGCATCGTGCGGAAGCACCGAGGCCAGATTCAGGTGAACTCAAAACCGGGCGATACGCGCTTTCAGATATGGCTTCCCTTGGCGGAAGCGGCGGTGTAGAGCGTCGCTCTTTCTCTGTCCTCTCTTGCCGTTCTGAATCCGCGATTATCCGCGGTAAGATTTTGCCTTCCGATCACCCGACCGTGGCTGTTCTCAGCGTCTCCGTGCCTCCGCGGTAGGTTTTGGCTTTTCCGATCTCGGCGATTACCCGATTTCGGCGATTCCGGCGATCTTGGCACCCCTCCCCCTCCCACTCGATTAGGATTCTAAAGGGCTTACACGGCAGATCCCAGATTGGCGCAGGGTTCCAGCGATCACGCCTCGTTGGCATAGGGTTAGATTTTCCGATCACGTGCGATCCCCGGCGATTTCACCCCTACCCCTCCCGGGACATCCCACCGCATCGCAGGTCATCCCAGATCGGCGTAGGTTTCAGCGATTAACATTCGTTTGGCGTAGGGTTGGGTGTTGGCTGAGTACTGAATGCTGAGCGCTGACTGCTAAGTTTTCAAAGACCCTGTGCTAAGGCCGCCTGGGCGGCTCAGCCAAGCCGGGAGACTTATCCGGCATTGGTCGCAACAAAATGAATTATATCGTATTTTGTTCGCCTTTGTCAAGGAAAATCGGCAGCAGGTTAGTGGCATAGTTTTGGACCAAAATCGTGTGGCACCGGCGCCCTCGCCGGTGGATTCCTTAAAAAACAGACACAACTACATGTACCAACCGGCACCATATCGCAAGCGCGTACAACAGCACATTTAGGCCGTTTCGCGGCGTGGCGTCTCTGGCGGACATCCTGCCCCTGAGCCGGCAACGAAAACGCTCACACACCTATGCTGTTATTCAAATCCAAATCCATCCCCAACGAAAATGCCATCCCGAATCCCAACGGGCGAGCCTTGGTGAGCCTGGAGGGTGAGGGAACTGCCCCGCTGCTCTTAAGGGCCACCAATTCCCTGGACCGAAAGACCCGCCGGAGCAGATTCCTCGACCTCGCCGCAAACGAAACAGAGAAATCACACAGCCATCATGGCTCAGTCTCGGAATAGCATGTCTTTGTTTTGGCGGTTTCACTGCGACACAGGTGTCAACGCACCTGAGCGAAGCGCAGCCACGCTCTGATTCAATCGCTGCTCATCGGCGCGAAGTCGAAGGGCCCCGAGAATTTATCCTCTGCCATGCCGATTCAGGGCGTTCTACCCGAACCGCTAATCATGGCTGTCCCTGCCGAAGTGGAACTTGCAATCTCACCCGATTACAACATCAGGAGAAGACCTCTTTCAGCTTTAATCTTGAACCGCGCTTCCCAGTTGTCCCTGAATTGGTCAATTGAAAATCCGGCAGTTACAAACCCCTCAAGCGCTGGCGACCTGTTCACAGCATCCATCAATTTCTCCAACATCAAACCGGAACCCGCAGAAATGCGGTTTTTTGTCTGGACTTGCCCCGAGGCAGTCCAGAAGAATACGGAGGGGGCTTGCCGCGAACTGTGGGGGGTGCGCATAATGCGCGCATTCTCCGATTTGCTGGAATGGGCCAGTGCGTTCGATGATGCTAGATATTCAATTGATAGTTTGGCTGCATCACCGTTCGTCAACAGCCCCAATCCGAGAGCGAGGCTAATGGCGATGTTTACAGCATACTTTGACGCTTCAGGCAACGCCGAACAGAATAACTCTTTTATCGTTGTGTCGGGCTACATTGCGAACATGTTGCAGTGGCGGTCTCTAGAGGTAATGTGGGAATACATTCACAAAGAGGCTGGCGTTAATAAGCCATTCCATATGTCAGAGTTCATGGCCGCAACCAGCAATCCAGACCGCTATGCAAAACAGAAGAATGCGAGAGCCGATTATGTCGCGATTGGAAAAGATTTACCCAAGGCAGAGAAATTTTTACGAGATATATGCCTTGCTCAACAGACAATTGTTAATTGCGGAATTTCCTGCATTGTCGATCTGAAAATCTACAATGAGATCAGTTCATTGTTGGATTTGAGGAGAGTTATTCCTCCGTATGCCCTTGCTGCTCGGATGTGCGTAGCAAAAGTTCATGATTGGGAAGATCAGTTCGCCGTCCAAGAGCCAACTGAAATAATTTTCGAGAAAGGCGATTTGGAGCAAGAGAAATTTACGGAGCTCGTTAAAGATGAAGGCGGACCTCCTCCAGTTTATCGAGATAAAAAAGACTACGCTGGCTTGCAGGCGGCCGATCACTATGCTTGGGAACAATTTCTTTATCTAAAGAAGCAAAGGACTGGGGCTCATTTGCCTGCCAGGGGAGCATTCAAATTTCTCCTCAACTTCATTCCCTGTATGCATATCCAAGTGCATCGAGATGGCCTATTAAAACTGTGCGAGCGTAAGAACATTGATCCGCGTACTGGAGTTAAACATGACAAAGAGAAGTGAGGAATTTGAAAAGTTCTCAGGTTTAACGAAACGCCTCTTGTCAGTCCCTAAGGCTGCGATCGACAAGAGGCATGAGAAATGGAAGAAAGACAAAGACAGGAAACATAAGCCTAAGAAATCCAACGAACGCGGCGTTTCCCGCGATTCTGGGGTGATCCACTGCACTTTTTTGATCCGTGTAAATCAGTGTGATCAGTGTTATCAGCGGTAAGGTTTTGGGTTTTTGTGCAAAGCCACAATTTCCTTGTACCTGTAGCATCCCACCAGATGGTCATTCACCATCCCCACTGCCTGCATGAACGCATAGCAGATCGTCGGGCCCACAAACTTAAATCCGCGTTTGAGCAGGTCGCGGCTCATCTTGTCGGATTCCTCGGTTCGCGCCTGTATCTGGGACGATGCGCTGATCGCATTGACGATTGGCTTGCCACCAACAAATTGCCAGATATAAGCGGCAAAGCTGCCGAACTCTTTCTGCACGGCCAAAAAGGCACGCGCGTTCTGTACCGTTGCCGATATTTTCAGCCGGTTGCGAACAATGCCTGCATTGGCCATCAGCTGCTTCAACTTTGTCGCATTGTAGCGTGCAATGCTTTTAGGATTAAAGTTGCTGAAAGCTCGTCGATAAGCTTCGCGCTTGGCCAGTATGGTTGACCAGCTCAGGCCGGCCTGCGCGCCTTCCAGAATCAAAAACTCAAACAGCACGCGGTCGTCATGCTGGGGCACGCCCCATTCCGCGTCGTGATAGGCAATCATTTGCGGAGTAGTCGCCCAAGAGCAGCGTGGTCTCGCGTCCAAAGGCGCTTGAGAATTCTTAGCAGACATAGATTTTTATCGCGCCTGACCCGCCAGGACGCGAGCTGCTACTGGTTTCATTTCAACTTCCATACCGCTGAGCACCGCATTGCCGGAGAGCGGATCGCGGCGGTTTTCGTCCATCAACGCGTTCAGGTTGGCCCCGGGATTCGTGGCGGCCACTTCGAGTTGTGCTCCTGGTTGATCGTGGCCCCATCCATGCGGCAAGCTGATAACTCCCGGCATCATCTCGTCGGTAATTTCCACTTCCGCTTCAATCGAGCGCCCGTCGTGCGCGATCCGGGCCCTGCCGCCATCTTCCAGGCCAAGCCGCGCAGCATCGTTAGGATTCACCAAAGCAATGCATCGCGCAGCGCCTTTAGCCAGCACTGGAAGATTGTGCATCCAGCTATTGTTTCCGTGAAGCTGCCGCCGGCCCACGATCACCAGTTCCGGCATCGATCGTCCCAGATCACTCGCTGGACGCTTGAGATCGTCAATGAGTATGGCGGGCGCGAGTTCAATCTTGCCTGAGGGCGTACGCAGAACCTCCGGCACGCGCGGTTCAAGCGCTCCCAGATCGATTCCGCCTTCCGCCGCCTGGACTTTCTCCAGGTTGAGTCCATCGGGCTTCATGCCAAACTGATCGCCATAGGGTCCTGCACGCAGACCAAGATCTAAAAGGCGCTCCATGCCGCGCCGCTTTGAGCTTGCTTTAAAAATCTGATCGGCAAACGGCCCGGCGGTACGCCGCAGATCGTCCATCAGCAATTCGTCATCGATTTGGTTTATATCCGCCTGAGCGCCCTTGCCTTGAATAATGCCGACCAGCCGCAACAGCACCTGCCACTCTTCAGGACGGTCCTCTGACCGCGTGAATATCGGATTGCTGTAACGCGCATGGTTGCGATAAGAAAGCTGCGAGAACGCCACGTCATAATGCGAGTCTTCCAGCGGAGACGTTCCCGGCAAAATCACGTCGGCATGGCGTGAAGTTTCGTTCAGGTAAACGTCCAGGCTCACCATGAATTCCAACTGGTCCATTGCGGCGGAAAGGCGCTCGCCATTCGGCGAAGAAAGCGCTGGATTGCTTGCTACCGTAATCAGCGCTTTTACCTGCCCCTCGCCCGGCGTCTGGATTTCCTCTGCCAGGCAGCTCATGGGAAATTCGCCTAACACTTCCGGCGCGCCGGAAACGCGGCTCTTGCGCCTGCCAGTAACAACTCCCTTGCCCGTTCCCGGCTTGCCCCCTGCTGGGAACGTATTCGACTGCAACGCAGCCGCCTTGGGAAACATGGCGCCGCCCGGCTCGTCAAAATGTCCTGTAAGAATGTTCAGCACGTCGATTAGCCAACTGCACAGCGTTCCATATTCTTGTGTGCAGGTGCCGACGCGCCCATAGACCACAGCATGTTTCGCCGTTGCCAAAGCACGGGCCAAAGTACGGATAGTCTCAGCGGGAATTCCGCAGCGAAGCGAGACTTTTTCCGCTGCAAATCCTGCAACAGCACGCTCCAGCGCTTCGACCCCGGCAACATGCTCCGCTAGTCGGCCAAGGTGAACCAGCTTTTCAGCGAACAGAGTATGCACCATGCCAACCAGTAGAAACACGTCGCCACCGGGGCGAATAAAGATATGCTCATCGGCCACGTCTGCCGTTTCCGTGCGTCTTGGATCGACCACAATCAGCCGCCCGCCACGGGCGCGCAAAGCCTTGGCCTTGTCACGGAAATTCGGCACGGTCCACAGGCTTCCATTGGAAACCATGGGGTTTGCGCCCAGCATCAGCAGAAAGTCTGTGCGTTCAATGTCCGGTACGGGAATAGACAGGAAGTCGCCGAACATCAGGCCGCAAGAAAGATGTTTGGGCATCTGGTCCAGCGTTGAGGCGGAGAAAACATTCTTCGATCCCAGCGCGCGGCCCAGACGCGGCACATAAAGCAGCAGAGCAAGTTTGTGGACGATAGGATTTCCCAGTGTCAAAGCAACAGAATCAGCCCCATGTTTGGCGATGATTGGCGGCAAGCGGAGCTCAATTTCTTTGAAAGCCTCGTCCCATGTGGTTTCAATAAGTCGTCCGCCGCGTTTGATCAGCGGCTTGCGCAGTCGGTCAGGATCTTCATGCAGGTCTTTTAGCGCCACGCCTTTGGGGCAAAGATAACCGTGGCTAAATACGTCGGCGGCGTGTCCGCGAATGCGTTTTACGCGCCCTTCCGCCACCGTGATTTCAAGGCCACAGCAAGCTTCACAAAAAGGGCATATCCGATGGTGGATAGTCTCGTTGCTTTCGCTGATCATCGACTTATCCTCCTCATACAGCGCTGATTGACGTGAAGTCACATCGCGGGAACAGGCATCTCAATACGTCCAAGGTAAAGGCTTTGGCGGCTGTTGTAAACAGATACAGCCGCTGGCCGGAAACAGCCCAAAGACTGTAGGATCGCAGTAAGGATCATGGCTTCAAACTCTCAACTCGTATGCGCTGGTCTTTGGCAGTGGCTGCAGGTCCCGGGGCTGGAGCGATTTGAATTTGTGCGCGCAGGTGATGAGTGGGTATTTCGCGGCACAATCCTCGCCATGGCCAAAGACGCAGCCACGGAAGTGCGATATGAGATTGTTTGCGATTCCCTGTTTCACACCCGCTGGGCAAGTATTTTTCTCCGCGAGCCCACTGGCGAGCGAACACTTAATATCGAGGCACGCGATGGCCGCTGGTTTGAAAATGGCAGTGAAAGCCACGCAGTCAAAGGCGCAATTGACATTGATCTGGGCTGGAGCCCTTCAACCAACACTCTGCCGGTCAGGCGTTTGAATCTCCCAGTCGGCCATGCGAGCGGCGAGTTCATCGCAGCCTGGGTGCGCTTCCCAGATCTTCTTCTGCAACCACTTCCTCAGGAGTATCTTCGCCTGTCTGAACGTGAATACCGTTATTCCAGTCGGGGTGGAGCGTTTAAGGCCAACTTGGTTGTGGACGGCGACGGCCTGGTACTGGATTACGAGGGCTTCTGGCGACGTGCGAAAAGCGAATAGCCGATGCGATGCACTCAGCTTCAAAAAAGCAGGTATAAAGCAATTTGATGGCAGCCATCATGTTTTTAAATGAGCAGTGACGGGCGGGATGGAATATGCTAAAAAGTTAGTACTGCTCGCACGGATCCGCATTGGCCCATAAACCAAAAGAATTAGGCTTGAAGGAGCTTCATGGCAAACGAACTGCGCAATTTTCTCGCCCTCTCGTATGACGAACTGGAAGACATGAACCTGCAGGCGAAGGAGCAGCGCAGGAATCGCGTCGCTATGCACAAGATCCAGGAAGATCGGCTGAAATATCTCACCGATGAAAAGCGCATCAAGGCCGTAACCGTGCTTTTTAGCGATCTTGAAGGCCGCCTCCACATGCTGGACTATGACAAAAAATTCCTGCTCAAGAGCTGGGACAACCTCACTTTTGACGGGTCGTCGATTCGCGGCTTCACAGCCCAGCGTGAAAGCGATCTGCGCCTTGGCTTGGACTGGAGCTCATTTTACTGGGCGCCGTCAGACGTGTTTGGCTCCGGCAAGGTCCTGGTCTTTGGCGATGTCATCGATAAAGGCGGGACGCCTTACAGCGCCGATATCCGGGGCAATCTGAAGGTTTTCGCTTCAGAAATGCACCAGAAAGAGGGCTATACGCTCAACGCCGCCAATGAAATTGAAGGCTTCCTCTTTCAGGGCGCTGACGCGGAGCGTCGCTACCACGAAACCAACAAGTTCGATTACGTAAATACCGGCGGCTATTACCATTCGCTGCCCGGCGATCCGTTGCGCACGTTCATTGACACTACGGCTGAAGTGCAGCGCTCTATGGGCTTCCAGAATGAAAAAGACCACCCTGAGGTGGCGCCGTCACAGTTTGAAATCAATTACAGCTATGGCGAAGTTGTGGCAGCCGCTGACCAGATCCAGCTCTACAAGCTCATCTGCCGCCAGGTTGCTACCCGCATGGGCCTGACCGCGTCGTTCCTGCCCAAGCCTGTCGTCGGCGTAAATGGCAACGGCATGCACACCAACGTTTCCATCAGCAAAGATGGCAAGAACCTGTTCTGGGACCCCAAGGGCGAAGAAAAGCTAAGCAAGCTGGGCTGGGCTTTCGTGGACCGCATTCTAACGCATGGCAATGACATCTGCCTGATGCTCAATGCCAGCGTGAATGCCTATCGCCGGCTTGATCCGCACTTTGAAGCGCCGAACCAGATCAAAGCTTCAGCGGTCGATCGCGGTTCCATGGTCCGCATTCCAATTGGAAATGAAAAGAGCATGCGCGTTGAGGTGCGTTCCGTCGCGCCGGACGCCAATCCTTACATGGTGATGATGGCGGTTTTCAAGACCGGAATCGCAGGCGAGACCTCAAAGATTAAGAATCTGCGCCAGGCCCAGCGTTACCTGCCAGACAACATTTATACGGCGATGGAAAACTTCCGTTCCGCCGATTGGACCAACAAGCTAATGGGTGGTGAAGACGTGAAGACGCGCTACGCCGACCTGAAACAGGCTTCAGCGGACCGCTGCCCGCGTCTGCTGGGAACGTTCGTGAAAGCGCCAGAAGTCCAATATCACCACGACGTTTACAACCAGTTCCTCTGGAATATGTTCTAGATTTTGCCTTTTACCGACCGGAGGGAGGAAACCCTACTTTCTGTGGACTCCCTCCGATGGACGCCAAGGCATTTTTGTTCTGAGCGTTTATTTCTTTGGAGCTGTTTCCGCGGGTAAATTGTTTTTGCTCCATTCAAAAAACGAAGCGTCATACATGCTGGGATCGTAGCCCAGATATTTCGCCACAAAGTAATCGAACGAAGACTGCATGCCCGTGCGGCAGTAAGTAACCAGCGGCTGATCTGCCCTGGCATTCAGTTCAGAGTACATGCGCCGCAATTCTGCTTCGGGTTTCAGGACGGGATTCTGGCGGCTAACCAGCATATCCATCCAAAACAGGCCTTTTGCTCCGGGAATGTGTCCGGCTTTGGCAACATCCTCTGAGAGTTGCTCCCCTGTAAACTCTTTTGTTGGCCGTGCATCCAGCAGAGTCACACTTCCCGTCTTCCTTTGTGAGAGTTCGCGCATGGTTCTTGTATCCACCAGAATTTCCGGACGTGGTGAAACCACAAGCGTTGCTGTTTTCGACTGCGGTATTTCTGTTGAAAGTGGCCGTCGTTCGGCAGTCCACTTCTCCAGACCGCCATCCAGGAGCGCAACGCGTGCCGCTACGCCAAGGTAGTCCAGAGTAAAGTAGGCCCGCGCCGCCAGCAAATTGAATCGTTCCCCATACAGGACGACCCGCGATGAGTTGCTGACGCCGGCAGCTTCAAAAACGTGCCGCAAGGCTTCCACCGGCGGCAGCTCATTGGGAATGCCGTCGCGTGTCACAGCGATGTCCTCCAGCTTAATCTGCCTTGCGCCAGGGATGTGTCCTTTGGAATAAAACTCCGGTGTGGAATTGATGCAGAGTACCACTACGTCCGGCTCGCTCAGATTTTCCGCCAGCCACGCAGTAGTGACCAGCATTTCCGGCCTCGATTTGGGCTCTCCATTGGCTTGAGATGGCGGCAACGATCCAACCAGAAGCACTACCGTCGTAAGAAGGACCTTCAAAGACATGTTGCTCGCTCCTATCGCAATGACGTACCTGTGACCAGCGGCAGCTTGTTCATGTGGCTCCACTCATGAATCGATCCGTCAAACATCGCCGCGTCATAACCTAAATATTTAGCGATAAAGTAATCATGCGAAGCTTGCAGGCCAATCTCGCAGTATGTAACCAGTTTCTGCTCCGCCGTGATTCCTCTGGACGCAAACAGCTCTTTGAGTTTGTCGGGCGGAAGGAAGACCGGATTGCTCTTGGCATCAACCAGCGTTTCCTGCCAGTAAATGTGCACCGCTCCCGCAATGTGCCCGTCGGCATAGCGTTTATCTGGCCGCGAATCTACCAGCATGGCGGCTTTCGTCGGTTGCTCAGAGAATTTCTTCACTTGGTCCATCATTGCGCGGACTTCAGGATGAACATGCGGAGTAAAACTGCCACGCGTCATTTTGGGCACATCTTTGGAGAGCTGTCGATTTTCTTTCCGCCATTCATCGATGCCGCCATCCAACAGCGCCGTATGATCGCCATGCCCCAGATAATCCAGAGTGTAGTAAGCACGCCCGGCCATTGGATACCAGGAGGTGGTATAAACCACCACGCGCGAATCATCATTCACGCCCAATTTTTCAAAAGTGTCTTTAAGCTTTTCCGTGGCAGGAAGCTCTGCTTCGTTGCCTTCAATAAAATCCTCCAGCGCCAGAAAGCGCGCGCCGGGAATATGGCCATTATCGTACTCTGAGCGCTTCTCGGCGACATGCAGGACGATTACCTTTGGATCATTGAGGTGCTCGCTCAGCCATTTTGCTGAGACAATCATTTCCGGATGAACTGCTCCATCGGCAGGCTTGGCCCACGCGGACAAGGAAAATGCCACAAGGGCCACAACACATAAGCCAAGGAGAAACAATTTTTTGATCATAGGTTCGTACTCTCCTGTCTATCTCAATCCTTCAAGACTTGCAATATAGGACAAATGAACAGTTGCGCATAATTTGGAGACCAGCATCTCTTTGCGCAGCGGCGGCGCGCTATCGGCGGCCTGTGCGCAAGCAGACACGGCCGATTGCAAGCGTCAAACACCGCAACAATCATCCATCGGGTCGCCAACTGTTTTCTCGACTTTCAGCTTGTCAGCGCAGCGACTTACCCTGCACCAGCGGAAGGTTGTTTACATCCTTCCATTGATGAATCGAGCCGGCATACATCGCCGCGTCATAGCCCAAATACTTGGCGATGAAATAGTCATGCGATGCCTGCAGCCCGACCTCGCAATAGGTCACCAGCTTTTGCCCAGCCTTAATGCCGCGCGAAGCAAACAGCTCTTTCAATTTATCTGGAGGCAACAAGACCGGCTTCTTGTTCTCATCCACGACGGTCTCCCCCCAGTAAAGGTCTACGGCGCCGGCAATATGGCCATCGATGTAGCGCTTCTCCCCGCGGGAGTCCACCAGCAACTCAGATTTTTGGCCTTGCGCGGAGATTTTTTTCACGTCGTCCACTAAGGCGAGAAGTTCAGGATGAACATGCGGGGTAAAGCTGCCGCGCGCGACCTTGGGCTCCGTGGTCTCCAGCGGACGCTTCTCCGCTTTCCACTGGACCATGCCGCCGTCGAGCAGGGCCGTGCGATCGCCATGCCCCATATAGTCCAGCGTGTAATACGCGCGGGCGGCCACAGGATACCAATCGGTCGCGTAAACCACCACGCGCGAATCGTTGCTTACGCCCAGTTTCTCAAACGTCTCTTTGAGCTTCTCCGGGGAAGGCAGCTCGGCGTATCGGCCTTGCACAAAGTCCTCGCCCAGCAGCAAGCGTGCGCCGGGAATGTGGCCCGCATCGTAGCTGGCGCGCTCTGGTCCCATGGAGGCAGCCACCTCCAGCACAACAACTTTGGGGTCGTTGAGATGCTCGCTGAGCCACTGCGTGGAGACAATCATCTCGTGATGGACGGTTCCATCGGCGGGCTTGGCCGTGGCGGAAGAGGAAAATGCTACAAGGGCCACAACAGATAAGCCGAGGCGAAACAACTTGCTAATCATAGATTCGCACTCTCCATGTCGAGCTTCGATCCTTCAAGACTTGCAAATAGGACAAATAAAAGGTCGGAGCGCATAATATACAGCTTAGACTTCGCTGCGCTCGCACTGTTAGCGGGACGCTGGCCCGTTTTATTAGAACCATTAGAGGCTAAATGACAAAGAAATATGTGGCTGTATTGCTTTTGGGCATAGGATTGCTTTCCTCAGCAACCTTAGCGCAGTCTCCGCTGGATGATCTCCGGAAAAGGGCTGAGGACGCTCTGGGCAAGAAAAGCGGGCCCACCGACGATCGCATTGCTGCCGGACTGAAGGAAGCCCTGACCGTAAGCACGCGCAAAGCGGTGGCCTCCACGGGGCGAGTCGATGGATTTTTAAAGAATGCAGCCATCAAAATCCTGCTGCCGGAAAAACTACGCAACGTTGGCAAAGGCATGCGCCTCATGGGCATGGGCGAGCAGGTGGATTCACTTGAGATTGGAATGAACCGCGCCGCGGAACAGGCGGCGCCCGCTGCCCGGCAAATCTTTATCGATGCTGTGAGCAAAATGACAATTGCCGACGCCCGCCAAATCCTTTCCGGCGGTGATACCGCAGCCACGGAGTACTTTAAAACCACCAGCACTGATCAGCTCACAGCGGCGTTCTCACCCATTGTGCATCGGGCCATGGAAAATGTGGGCGTCGTGAAGCAATACAACCAGCTGATGCAAAACCCACTGGCCGCGCGCGTAGCGCAAAATGAGGGCTTCAGCATTGATAAATATGTTGTCGGCAAAACCATGGACGGGCTGTTTTACGTGATGGGTGAAGAAGAACGCAAGATTCGCAAGGACCCTGCCGCACAAACAACGGCGCTGCTGCGTGAGATATTCGGCAAAAAGCAGTAGCGACAGCTTACCACCCGTTCCGCTCATTTGGCCGTCCTCGTGCGGGTGTAGAATCTCAGGTATTAAAAGCCCGAAAAGTCAACCAAAGGAGGAAACCTCCATGAAGGTCGTGATATGCGTCCTGATAGCGCTTGGGCTTTGCGGTTCGCTCGCCGCCCAGCAACACTCCATGCACAACCAATCTACGGCCAAGAAAGCCACCCTGATGACTGGTCTGGGAGACCTGCATCATCCCGTTTCAACCAGCAACGCTGAAGCTCAGAAATTTTTTGACCAGGGAATGCGCCTGATCTATGCCTTCAATCATCAAGAAGCGGCAGGATCTTTTGAACGCGCGGCTGAACTCGATCCCAAAATGGCTATGGCATATTGGGGACTCGCAGAAGCTGTGGGGCCGAACTATAACGATCCTGCTGACCCTGACCGTTACAAAAAAGCGCATGAAGCCATCGCTAAGGCTGAGTCACTGGCCGCGAATGCCTCGCCCAGCGAAAAAGCTTATATCGCTGCCATGGCGCTGCGCTTTCCGGAAGATCCTGCGGCTGACCATCGCCTGGCGGCAGAACGTTACCGCAACGCTATGGGCGACCTGGTAAAACAAATCCCTGATGATCTGGACGCCGCCACATTATTTGCGGAAGCCGGCATGGACCTTCATCCTTGGGGACTGTGGCATCCCGATGGCACGCCTGAAGGCGGCACCGAGGACATTATTGCCGCGCTGGAATCGGTCTTAAAGCGCGATCCCAACCACATGGGCGCTATTCACTATTACATTCACGCTGTGGAAGCATCACCGAATCCTGAGCGCGCGCTGGCGGCGGCGAACCGGCTGGCGGCGCTCGCTCCCGCAGCCGGCCATCTTGTGCATATGCCAGGACACGTTTATATCCGCACTGGCGATTTTGAGGCGGCGGTGAAAACCAACCAGCTGGCAGCGGCTGCGGATCGCGCATATCTGCAGACCAGCGGCTCGCCCGGCCTATATGGCGCAATGTATTACAGCCACAACTTGCACTTCATTGCCGCGTGTTCCAGCATGAACGGCAATTACGCTGAAGCCCACAAGGCCGCAGAGATGCTGGCAACTCATGTTGGTCCCATGGTAAAAGACATACCGCCCCTTGAAGGATTCATGACGGTGCCGCTTGCGGTGGAAGTCCGTTTCCAGAAGTGGGACCAGATACTCACGATGCCGCAACCGCCCGCCGGCATGCAAACCACCACGGTCTTCTGGCATTTCGCGCGTGGAATGGCTCTGGCGGCCAAGGGAAAGGTGACGGAAGCCGAGGCTGAGCACCACATCGTAAGCGAGGCTGCTGACAAGACGCCGCCGGACCAGGTCTTTGCCATGCCGGTCAACAACAAAGCGAAAGACGTGCTGACCATCGCCACCAACGTGCTTGGAGCAAAGATTACGCTGGCCAAGAAGGATTCAGCCAATGCAATTGCGATGCTTCGCCGCGCCGTGGCGGTCCAGGATTCATTGAAGTATGACGAGCCGCCTGACTGGTTCTATCCGGTACGTGAATCGCTGGGCGCAGTGCTCTTGCTGAACGGAAATGCCGCTGAAGCGGAGAAGGTGTTCCGCGAAGATCTGGACCGCAATCCAAGAAATCCACGGTCATTGTTTGGTTTGGCTGAGGCATTGCGCGCGCAAAACCGCGCCTATGACGCGCAGTTTGTCGACAAGCAGTTTCAATCCAACTGGAAGAGCGCGGAGATCAAGCTGAAAATTGTTGATTTGACGTAAGACCGAAACACGGGCAACAGAATTATTTCACGGCGACAGCGATGTTCACTGTCGCCGTAAATTTTATGCTTGTGCCATCGTAGTATTGGTTGATGGCTTTCAGCACTGCTGCGTTGATTTCCGGGCGGAGTTCCACCGGGATGGATTGCAGCAAAGAAGCGAACGGCACCGCCACATCCTGAAAATATTCCCAGACCTCTTTCGGCGTGCCCAGCCATGTCCACGGCACGGTTGCTAATTCTTCTTTCGCCCGCGAAAACCCAGCTTGGCGTAGAGATTGTGCAAGCCTGTCTTCTTCCGCCAAGGCAAACATTTTTCTCCCGGACTCCGGCACGGCAGATCCTGGCAGCATGCGCAACACGGTGCCAATCGTCGTGTGAAAATACGGTTGATTGAACGGCCCCCATACCAGCAGGATGGCCCTTCCTTCGGGCTTCAGGACACGGCGCATTTCGCTGAGAGCACGCGGCAGATCAGCAAAAAACATAATGCCCAGGCGCGACGTGATGCAGTCAAAACTGTGGTCCGGGAAAGGCAGAGCATGCGCATCGGCCTGCTGAAAGATGACATTGGTTAGTCCGCGTTGTGTCGCGCGCTCTTCGGCAATCTTGAGCGGCGCAGGAGAAACATCAATTCCAACAATTTCGCCGTCGCCAGCCAGCAGAGCTGCCAAAGAAATTGCTGGCTCGCCAGTTCCGCACGCAATATCGAGTGCGCGCATGCCCGGCTGGACTCGCGCCGCTTCAACGATTGCCCGAGTCATGTCATTGCCCATGGCTGCCGATTGCCTGCGCCATTTTTGGCTGGCGTTGGCGCGGCCAAAACTGTTCCAGTCCGCCGTATCTGTTGAAATTGGCATCACATGATTATCAGGCAATTTCGGTTCCTGCTGCTCACATAAAGCCAAGCTGCTCTTACGAAGCAAATTTGGTAAGAGCAAGCCATCTTTGAACTTCATTCTGTCATAATGATGATTGCAGCATTGGAGGTAAGTTACATGAAGGCTGAAAATCTGACGCGTGACCTAAGAGACAACGTAGCAGAAATCGCTAACCGGGCTCGGGACCTCTCCGCCAAAGTGAAGGACCGGCTGGACGAAACCTACAATGACCTGAACCGCACCGTGCGCCGGGCCAAGGATGCAACTGAGGACCGCCTCGACGATCTCCGCGACCACGTGAAAAGCCGTCCGCTGGCCTCGGTTGCAGCTGTAGCCGCGGGGGCATTTGCCATTGGAATGCTGACCGGATGGCTGATAGGCCGCAAAGATCGGTCTTAAGCAAGCGTTAGCGGCTTTTAGTGATGGCCCAGAACGGCATGGGGCACATAGGTGGATTCCAGCTGCGTGACCTCCTCTTGCGTAAGCTTCAGATCTACTGCTGCCAGAGCATCCTGTAGATGATGCGGCTTGGATGCTCCGACAATCGGCGCGGAGACTTCTGGCTTGTGCAACAGCCACGCAAGAGCGACCTGGGCCGGTGGCACGCCGCGACTCTTCGCTACCTGAGCCACGCTCTCTACCACGCGGTCATCAGCTTCCTGCGTATAGAGCTTTTTGGTGTAATCGTCTTCCTGCGAACGCACGGTGCCCGCTTTGCGATTACCCGCCAACACGCCACGCGCCAGCGGGCTCCAAGGAACTAACCCCACTCCCTCTGCACGGCATAAAGGAATCATCTCTCGTTCTTCTTCACGATAAACAAGGTTGTAATGATTCTGCATGGTCACAAAACGCGTGAGCCCAAGCCGGTCAGAGGTATGCAGCATTTGCGCAAACTGCCACGCAAACATTGACGACGCTCCGATGTATCGCGCCTTTCCCGACTTCACCACATCATGCAGCGCTGTAAGAGTTTCTTCGATAGGCGTCTCATAGTCGAAGCGGTGAATCTGGTAAAGGTCGACGTAATCTGTGCCCAGACGGCGCAGACTGTCGTCAATGGCATGCATGATGTGCTTGCGTGAAAGCCCTTTCTGGTTGGGATCGTCACCAAGTGGAAAGAATACTTTGGTGGCGATCACCAGCTTGTCGCGCGATGGCCCAAAGTCCTTCAATGCGCGACCAAGGACCTGTTCGCTGGCGCCCAGAGAATACATGTCCGCGGTGTCAAAGAAATTAATTCCAGCTTCAAGCGCCTGCTTGATGAAAGGACGGCTTTCTTCCTCTTCCAGCACCCACTGCCGCCACTTCTTAGTGCCATAGGTCATGCAGCCCAGGCAGATGCGAGACACCTTTACGCCGGTAGAACCAAGGTTCGTGTATTTCATTTGCGCCTTTCGCAAAAACCGTTCTTGATTTTTCAGGATGGGAAAAACCAATCTCCTCATTTTCAGGCAAACCGTTAGTCCACTTCAACCTTCTCAAAGCCCATCCCTAGAAGCAACGTGGTCACGGTGGCGCGAGCGTTATCGCGGGCATTGGCAATGATGCCGCCTACGGCCGCTTCCTGCAGCAATTCGCCTTCAGCCTCTTGCCGGACCTGCGTCTCAAGATTGGGATCAACCCGCACAAGAAGCCCCGTGGTGCGTGAATAAACTTTGGTGCGCGCGTTGTCCAGGCGCGTAATTAAGATTTGCGGGTTGGGCAGATGGATACGCACCTCTTTGCCCTGAATCTTGATGTCGCTATTTTTCAGGCGGCTGAAATCAATGCCGGCAACAACCTGGCCGTGGACGATCATCAGCAAACGATCGCCGGCAATAAAATCCGGCAAAATCGGATTGTCCTTCTCGCCGGTTACGATCTTGTCCATATTGAAGACCACGGTTTCCATCCTCTGCAACCGCTGGATACGCTCAATCACGCTACCTTCACTGCTGATGCGCGTATTACGTCCGCTGAGCAGTGACCAAAAGGCCGCCAGCGGGCCGGACTGAACTCGTGCCATCAGCACGGCAAGCAGCAGAGCGATAACTGCGCCCATCAGAAGGCCTGGCAGCAGCGCCAGGCGACGGCGAGGCAAAGCAGGTTGCATGGATGTATCTGTCATGAAAGCTATTGTAAGTTGCAGCAAGACTCTTGGAGCATGACGAAAGGCCGAGCAGGCGCCGGGGCAATCCTAGAAACTCTAATGCTTCACCGCCTAGCGTTTCTTCAATTGTCCATAATAGGCAGCAGCGTTGTCTTTGAAAGTGGCCTCATAATTTGGATATTGGCGAAAATTCTTATAAGCGTCCAACGCAAGCGCGGCCTGTGTGCGTTCCAGCGACATGCCTTGGCGATACATTCGCGCCACCTGATCCCGCAGGTCGGCCAGGTAATTGCGAAAGCGCTGCAACTCACTTTTTGTGGCCAGCTCAAAATGTCCAGGAACAACGTGCTCTACCGGCAACGCGAGAATATGATCAAGTGCCGCAATCCAGTTTTCCATGTCGCCATCGTCCATCGCGGGACATGAGTTGGTGAGAAAGAGATCGCCAGTGGCAATGGCATGTTCATCAGGAAAGTAAACCACCAGATCACCCTGAGTATGAGCCGGGCCGGGATGGTAAATCTGAACTTCGTGCCCACCGAGATAGAGCACAAGCCCTTTCGGCCCCACGATTTCATTGGCGGAATTTTCTTGCGCCAGCTTTTCCACGTGTGAGCGGGTGAATTCCGTGCTGATGATGACCGCATCCGGGCCAACCGCGCTGTTGCCGCCGCGATGATCGGGATGGTAATGGGTGTTGACGATCCAACGCACTGGAGCTTGAGAAACTTTGCGAATCTGCTGCAGCAGCTTGCGGCCTTCCTCGGCGTTCAATCCTGTATCGACGACGAGAATTCCCTGATCGCTGATAAGAAAAGTTGAATTTGCGCTGGCATCGTTGTCAGAAACGTACGCGTAGAGGTCGGGGCCAATCTTATGAACTGAGGCGGCACGACTGAGGACAGGAAAGCACAGCGCAATCCAAACAATAATCGTTGAAAGATGTGGCTTATTTTTAAACATGCCTCACCGATATGCCACGATGAACATCCTGCGGAACGGGAACAGCACTTTCCCTTGATCGTTGGGCCGGTAGGCTTCCTGAATGCCTTCCAGGCATAGCTCTTCAAAGAGCTGGCGCTGCTCGGCATCAGGCAGGCGATCAAGGTAAGGACGCATGCCAGTGCTGCGAATCCAGTCAAAAACAGCCTTGGGGCCGTCCATTACGTGTTGATATTCCGTCTCCCATATATCGACGCGGCTGGCATGTTTGCGCAGGACATCGTAATAAAACGTGGCTGGATGGACAGTCAACGTACCGGGCACAGCGGCCATCGTCTTGGCCCAGCGAGGATCGCCGCTTAGCGCAGCTTCTCGAATGGCGGAATGGGCCGGCGAATGGAAATTGTTCGGCATCTGCACCGCCAAAGCCCCGCCCGGGGCCACGCCATTGATCATGCCGCGAAACAATGTGGCGTGCCCTGCGACCCAGTGGAAGGCAGCATTGGAAAAAATCAGATCGACCGCCGTTTCCGGATTCCACGTTTCGATATCGCCCAGGACCCATTGCCAGGCAGGATGTTTGGCTTTGGCCTGAGCCAGCATCTCAGGCGAATTATCCACCCCGGTGATGGCGGCGTTGGGCCAGCGCTGGCGCAACTGTTCCGTGCTGTTGCCCGGACCGCAGCCCAAATCGACGATGCGCGCAGGAGCCTCCAGATGAATCTGCGCGATGAGATCGGCTGTCGGGCGCGCGCGCTCATCCGCATACTTCAAATATAGGTTGGGGTCCCAGACGGGCATCTGTTCAAAGACTTTAATTGCGAGCAGCAGGAAGAATCAAGGCGTTATACAGAAACAGCATTCGCTTTCTCTGACTGGATGGCTGCAAGCATGGCGTTGTCCTCGGCAAACTTAAACCATAAAACACCGAGCTTCTGTGCCTGTTTTTCTTCAGCACGCGCCAGGCTTTCAAGGTCGGGCTTGGTGACAACTTGCAGGCCTTTGCGCTCCAGGAACTTTTGCACCTCAGCAGCTCCAAAATTACTTTCGCGGGCGGTTTCCAGATATTTCAGAACATGCGCCGCTCCGACTTCAGCGTCGTGCCGCGCGATACCCACAAGGCCGTCACTGGCTTTGCGCGCCCAGCCGACGGCATACGTCCCCTCAAGCACCTTGCCGCTTTGCGGGTCAAACAACTCATACGCTGCCCGCTTGGGATCTGTCTGGTCAGGATTGATAACGTAGCTATCGCGGCTGTAGGGCAGACCCACCGCTGGATCAGCCACATCACCGATGGCAAAGATCATGGTATCCACATCAAGGTCGGCCGATTTATCCGTGGCTTTGCAAGCGATGCTGCCGTCACGCTCGAAAAGAACATTTTCAGCGACAGTAAGGCGGTCAATGCGACCGGAGGAGTCGGCATGGATGGCCTGCGGTGAACACAGAAAACGGAAGCGCAGACGAGGTTTACCTGCAGGGTGCTCATTTGCGGGTGTTGCCAACACCGGGAAAGTTTCTTCGGCCAGCTTGCTGATGTCCTGGCCAATGGAGGAAAGCTGCGGCTGGATGCGGCGCAGCTCTTCGTCAAAGGCTTTACGGTCCAGGAATTCCTCAATGTAGTCGAATTCCTTTTTGTCGAACTTGGCTTCAAAGGGCCCGCGGCGCGCCACCACTACCACTTCTTCGGCGGCCTTTACAGGCGCATCGATCAAGAGCCAGCGCGCGATATCCACCATCACATTGCCCATGCCGACGATTGCCACCCGCTTGCCAGTTGAGAAGTCGCGCGAAGTAAAAGGCGGCAGCAGGTTATAGCTGTAGACGAAGTCCTTGGCGGCGTAAACTCCTGTGACTTCCTCACCGGGCAGGCCAAGCTTCTTTGTTCCCTGCGCGCCAATGGCAAAGACAATTGCTGAAGGGCTGAACTGCTGCAAATCAGCAATGGAAACCGCCGCCTGGCTCGACACAGGTACATGGCCGAAGTAGTGCACGTTGGGCAGACTCAGCACCTTGGCAAATTGCTTACGCAGGCCAATCTTCATCTTGTCTTTGGTGGGATAAATGCCATATTCAGCCAGGCCGCCGGGCTTGATGTCACGGTTCAGGATGATGACTTCATGGCCGCCCTGTGCGATTTTTTGTGCAGCAAACATCCCTGCTGGTCCTGCGCCAACCACAAAGACAGTCTTCACTGTTTCCCCTCCAGCAACCCGGCAGGAACCCGAATCAGGCAGGCATTACCCGGTGCGCGGCCAGAATGAGCTTGAACTGCGGATAGCATCCTTATTATCCCTTACCATTCAGCCGACGAGCAGCATTTTCGAACATAACTAGCTCTTTACCGGCTCAACCGGCGCTTCTTCTGTCCTGACGGTGGGACCGCCGGAAACCTGCTCACGGAAATTGGGATCGAGTTCCAAAGCTTCCAGGATGGCGCGGGTCACACGATTATCAATCTCACCGGCATGCTCCATGTCCACTGGATAGCGAATCACCACTTCAAGCGAGGTTTGCGTGAGATGGAGCCAGCTTTCCGGAGAAAAGGCGGCGATGGTGGAGTTCAACGAACGCTCCACGTTGCGCCGCTGCGCTTCCATCCGGTCGCGATACTCCGCAAATACTTTGTTTACCGCTTCCATCATGCGCTGCTCAACCTGGCGATAGTTGCCCTTGGAATCCAGCGTGAGCGTGATCTCATGCCACAGAAAGTTCGTGCCGGGAATCTGCTTGAACATGCCGGAATTGGACTGGAAGACCACAGAATTAGAAAAGGCGACAACGCGTCCAGTCGGAAGCGGCGCCGGGCCGCCGGTAATTTCCATCAATTGCAGCCGCACCAGGCCGATATCGACAACATCTCCGGTGACGCCCGCAATATTCACGCGATCACCCACCCGAACGCCATACTTGCCGATCAGGAAGAAATAGCCTGCTATTGACAGAATGACGTTTTGCAGCGCCACGGCGATGCCCGCGGTCATGAGGCCGGCAAATGTGGTAATGGCGCCGAGCTCGCTGGCAAATGCTGTCGCAATGATAATGGCTACAAGGCACCACAAGACGATCCGGCGAATCAGCAGGAACTGATAACGCCTGCGCACGTCTGGAATATAACGGAAGGTTGCGCGTTTCCAAACCTCTGAAACGCCGAGCACCACGCCCAGAACAAGGGCCAGAACGGCCAGTCGCAACAGCAATCCTTTAAGTTCAGCCTTGTATTGGCTGTCAACGGCGCTGCGCCAGTTTGTGGTTGTCCGCTTGTAAATATCCAGCAGGATTGCTTGTTTTCCCAGCGGCAGCAAGCTGGCAGAGACTTGCTTGAACTGCGCGGTCAACGCGTCGAGATCTTTTTTCTGCTGTGCCAGCACCTTGGGATCCTGGGAATCCGGCTGGCCTGCAACGTCGTCGCCTTTTTTCGTAAGCTCCCTGACTTTTGCCACCAACGGCGCCCGTAAGTCTTTCAAGCTTTGGGAAAGCGCATCGGTCTGGCGCAGATTGTCTTCCAGCGAGCGCAGCTTGCGCCGCAAGGAAAATAAATCCGTAGCCAGCGCCAGAATGCCCGTGGGCGTTTCCTTGCGCTCACGCGAGGCCACTACTGCCGGCGATGTGGAATTGTTTGTGGTGGCATTTGAGCCGGTTTGTTCTTTGTTCTCAGCCGACGCGACAGGGACCGTGCGTGCCAGTTCCTCAACCTGAGAAAGAAGACTGCCTGAGCCCAGGCCGCTTGCTGCCGTTCCGGTGGCAAACTGAAGCATGGAGCGCAAAGTGTCTCGGCGGGTCTGGAACAACTCCAGCTCGCCTTCAGTCTCTGAAATGATGGCAAGCAAAGTAGTGCGTTTTTTCCCCGTGGCAGTCTCCAACTGCTGGTGGAAATGATCCAGCTCCCCTTGCAGGCCTTTTACCTGCTGGTCAGCCTTATTGGCTGAATCGATCAGCCTTTGATATTGAGACGGTGCCTGGGATCGGGTGGCGCTATTGTCCGTCTGGCTGGATATTGCCTGCGCTCTGGCGCGGGCGTAGTCGAAGGCAAGTTTTACAACATGATCTGCCACCTGACGGCTGTCATTGAGAAAAAGCGCATCGCTTGGCTCGTTCACCAGCTGCTGCTCAGCCGTTAGCTGCCTTGACCACACAATGGTCTGGTTGAGAAAGGCGACGATGTCTTCCGCGCTAGCCGGCTGCACTGCATTTGCGTCCTTTTTGGACGCGTCATTATCGAATTGCGCGCGGCCGGCAATTCCTCCAGAAGCAAAAACGACCAAAAGCACAAACAGTGTGTTGCGGATTGTGCGAGCTGCGGCCCGCGGCATCATGCGCATATATTGAAATTGTATTAGAGGGCTGCGAGAGTTGCATGACAGCTCAGGGTGGAATTTTTGTAAGATCTGAAATCCGGCACAGAATACGCAAATAGCATAAAAAAGGGTGTTCCGATGAACACCCCGTCATAACTATTTTCCCTTGGAAATTTACGGAGACTTGGCTCCGCTAATCTGCTACTTTTTCTTCTTTTTCTTGGCTGCTTTTTTCTTGGTTGCCATGAGTTGAACGCCCTCCTTAAGAAGATTTAGTTGCTTTGGAGCCCGATCTCACTTTTTGAAGCCCAACGAATTGTATCGCTAGATGCTTACATACAAGATATTGAGGTACTGATGTTGCAATGTCAACAAAAAAATGCATGCTGGATCAACAGGGTTCGTTTTTGAGTTGGATCAAAACTGCTGAGGTCGCCGCGATTGAAAAATCCCAAGTCACTTCTTCATCCAGTTCAAAACTTTCATTTGTGAGGCGGCTCCGGCATTGGATTGAAAGCCGTGTTTTTATCAAAGCAGAAATCCACGAATTGCGGCGTATAGCGATCAGTGATCGCGGACGGAGTGTCCGACTTCTTAATCTCCTGGAATTTGAAATCAATTTTTCCATCCTGATGGACCGTTCCCAACAAATAGCCGTACACCTTGGTGCGTGCTTCTTTGGCACGATCCGCGTTTGGTGGCAGCACATAACGCACTGCTCCGGCGGTCCCCACTATCCAGCCTGGCAGTTCGCCGCCGTGCGCGGTCCAATATTCAGAATTGAAAATGCCGCTCATAAAAAAATGCGAGTGGCTGGCCAGCAGGTACACATTCTTTTTCGTCTTCTTCTTGAAATCAAGCAGATCGGTATAAACGCGGCGGCCGCTTTCAACGCCTACGGGCCAATCGCTCATGCTGTGGCCAAAAGCCACGCTGTCCGGCAGTGCAGCATGCATTCCCACAACCATGGCGCGAACTTCAGGATTGGAAGAAGCGCGCTCCAACACGCCTTCCAACCACGTCAGCTGCTTCGGCGAGAACTGGTCGAACGTAGCATTGTCGAGATAGATAAAGTCGACGCCGTCCTGGATCCAGTGAAAATAAGTGGTGGGAGTTGTTGCATCCGGATTATCAGTAAGGCGCTGCTTTTTTAGCGGAGCAGAATCAAGCCATTGAGCAAACTTAACGGCAAACTGTTCACGCGTCTTGGGCGGCGCGATTTCATGGTTGCCAATGCCAATAAAGACCGGCATGGAGCCGAAAGAGCCGATCTGTTGCTGGATGAAATCGTCCCAGGCATCGTTCAGGTAGGCGTCCTTCTGAATGACCTTGCCGCGATGTTCCGGGCTGTTCTGGTAATCCTCATCAATGCCATAGATGGCGCGCAGGTCGCCCAGATGCCAATAAAAGGCCGCTTTGTTCTTTATGGCCCCGGCAGCAATGGAAGGCATAACCACGTCGCCACAATTGCGTGAGTCGCCGGAGACGGCGAAATGCCAGTCCGGCATGTTCTGCTGGTGGCGGGAATTCTGTGCTAATACCGTAGATGCAAGCAGCGCCGTCAGCACTGCTAACTTGATCATGTTCATCATGGACCTCAAGGCCGCGCCAGAAATATCTCGCGATTCGTAAGGTCAAATCTAATTGCGGGGTTGGAGATGTGCAAACGATGAACAACGTCTGAAGCGAGGTTTCTTGATTTTCATTGCAAAAAATCTAGAACTCTCGCTCAGAATAAAGTTTTAAAATTAGAGCCACTGCAGATCAGGGCGAAAACGCTTGTGGCAACTCTGGCAGGTGCTGTCAAGGTGCATAAAGAAGTTAATCACTTCCGATGAGTCATGTTTTTTCGCGGCGCGGCCCAGTTCTTCTGCCACGCGGGAGAGCTGCAAGCGTTTTTCTTCAAAGAACTTCACGTCGTCACTGCTCCAGCCCTGGTCTTTGTAGATGGCTGCGTAAGCAGTAAGCTCCTTGGACATATCTACAACATGGGATGACGCGGCGGCAATATTATCCATTTTTTGCGGCGTCAGCGGGCGGTCATGCCAGATGGTGAAACTCAGGAAGGTATATTCCTGATGGATGCGGGCCTGCATGAACTTCCGCAGGTCTTCGCGGTTCTGCACTGCCGGATGCGTTCCGGCAGGCACTGAAGCTGTTACATGGCCCGTGCGCAGCCTGTAGCCGGCCAGCGCAAGCATGGAAGTAAACAAAGTTACCAGGAGGATCCTCACTCTGATTCTGTTCATTACCGGCCCGATTTTTCCTTGGAGTGCGCGTCAGAGCCCGGATACATGACAGGAGCTTTCATCTGCGGCAGGGTCCCGTTGAGCGATTTCATGAATGCCACCAAATCAGACTTTTCCTGCTCGGTGAGATTGAGCTTATAGATTAGCTTTGATTTGTTAGGCGCATTGCCACCGCCGCGGTCATAGAGCTCGACGACTTCCTCCAGCGTCGCGCTGGAGCCATCGTGCATATAAGGTGCAGTAAGCGCAATATTGCGCAGTGTCGGCGTTTTGAACGCATAGCGATCTTCAGGGTTCTTGGTGACCGCGAAGCGTCCCACATCTTCAGGATTGCCGTGTGCCGCCGCTATTCCGAGATTGTGATACTTGTTGTCAGTAAAGTTGGGGCCGTTATGGCACTCTGAACAGGCTGCTTTGCCGATGAAGAGAATCAGCCC
>DASXKZ010000010.1:0-4672 GCA_036496525.1 Candidatus Angelobacter sp. | reverse complement strand
GCATCCGCAAAAAGGTGCAGGGCACGGCTGAGCGGCCGCGGTTGAATGTGTACCGTTCAGTGAACCATATTTATGTCCAACTGATAGACGATCTCGCGGGGAAGACTCTGATTGCGGCCAGTTCCGCAGTCGGGAAAAAAGGCCAGCGCAAGGCCGGCGGAAATCTCGCCGCGGCGAAAGAGATCGGCAAGTCGATCGCCGAAAAGGCCAAGGCCAAAGGGATTTCAAAAGTTGTGTTCGATCGCGGTGGCTATCTGTATCACGGACGGGTGAAAGCCCTGGCCGATGCCGCGCGTGAAGGCGGATTGCAGTTCTAAGAGAAGCACTCAGCATTCAGCTTTCAGCAAAACCTGAAAGCGAAATTGGCTGAATGCTGATAGCTGAAAGCTAGGTTTAAATAATGCCAACAGTCACAAAAAAACTCGACGCCGGCGCATACCAGTTGAAAGACCAGGTGGTCGCCATCAACCGCGTCACCAAAGTCGTTAAAGGCGGCAAGAACATGTCGTTTGCCGCACTGGTTGTGGTTGGAGACCCCAGCGCTGGCGTAGTCGGTTATGGTTCCGGCAAAGCCAAGGAAGTTCCCCAGGCCATCCGCAAGGGAATTGAATCGGCGAAGAAGAATCTGGTCCGGGTGAATATGACCCAGACCACCATCCCGCATCTGGTTTTGGGACGGTATGGCTCCGGCCGCGTTCTACTGAAGCCGGCCCCGGAAGGAACCGGGGTGATCGCAGGCGGCGCTGTGCGTGCGGTGATGACTTCGGTTGGGATTCAGAACGTGCTGACCAAGTCCATCGGCACCACCAACCCGCACAATGTAATCAAAGCCACCTTCGAAGCGTTGAAGCGGCTGAAGAACAGAGAAGACGTCGCTGCCCTCCGTGGCAAGTCGGTACAGGAACTGTAATATGGCAAAGACATCGAGCAAAAGCGGCGGAAAGATCCAGCTTAAGTGGATACGTTCCGCGATTCAGGCGCCAGTGAAACATAAGCTGGTCATTAAAGGTTTAGGATTCACCCGGCTCAACCAGGTAATCGAGCGCCCCGATGATGCTGCGATCCGCGGCATGGTGGCGAAGGTGCCGCATCTGGTCGAGATTTTGAAATAGCGGAAAGTTTAATTATGAATCTCTCCAACATTCGAGCGCCGAAAAAGGCGACAGAAAAAATTAAACGCGTGGGCCGCGGTATGGGCTCGGGCATGGGAAAGACTTCTGCCCGTGGACACAAAGGCCAGCACTCGCGCACCGGTTCCAGCTTGATGCGTGGTTTTGAAGGCGGCCAGATGCCGCTACACCGCCGTGTTCCCAAGCGCGGATTCACCAACATCTTCAAGAAAGAATTCAACGTCATCAATCTGGAAAAGCTGGCAGCGCTGGGCGAAACTACGATCACGCTGGAAGTCTTAAAGACAGCGGGATTAGTGAAGCGCGATTTGCCGGTAAAAGTATTAGGCGATGGTGAATTGAAGTCGGCACTCACCGTGCACGCACACAAGTTCTCCAGGTCGGCGAAGGAAAAGATCGAAAAAGCCGGCGGTAAAATCGAGGTCTTGCAGTAATGCTGGAAAAGCTGGCCAATATCTTCCGCATCCCGGATCTGCGCAAGCGGATCTTTTTCACGCTTAGCTTGCTCTTCGTGTACCGCCTCGGCGGTCACATTCCCACACCCGGTGTAAACGCGGACAAGCTGCAGCAATTCTTTGAACAAAACCGTGGCAGCTTCCTTGGGTTCGTGGATTTATTCTCCGGCGGTCAGTTGCGCCGTTTGACCATCTTCGCCCTGGGCATCATGCCCTATATCACCGCCTCGATTATCTTGCAATTGCTTACCGTGGTTTATGAGCCGCTGGCCAAGTTGCAAAAAGAGGGTGAACTGGGGCGCAAAAAGATCACCATGTGGACGCGCTATCTGACCGTGATATTGAGCGCGATCCAGTCCTTCGGTATTGCTTTCAGCTTGCAGAAACAGGGTGATTTTGTAGTCGATCCTGGTTACGGTTTTATCCTGATGACCATGCTGACCCTCACCACCGGCAGCGCGTTCATCATGTGGCTGGGCGAGCAGATCACTGAACGCGGTGTTGGCAACGGCATGTCATTGCTGATTTTTGCCGGCATTGTGGTGGGCCTGCCGCGCGGCGTGATGGATCTTTACGAAAAAGTTCGCACCGATGCGTGGGGTGCTTTTACCGCGCCTGCGATGATTTTGCTGGTCGCGCTGATGGTGGTGGTTGTCGCCTTTATTGTCTACGTGGAGCGAAGTGAGCGCCGCATCCCGGTGCAATATGCCAAGCGTGTGGTCGGGCGCAAAGTCATGGGCGGCCAGTCCACGCATTTGCCATTAAAAGTCAACGCTGGCGGTGTGATGCCGGTGATTTTTGCCTCCTCCATTTTGAGCATGCCGCAGATGCTGGCCTATAGCTGGCACAGCAATCCCACAATCGGGAAAATCCTGGACGCGCTTAAGTGGGGCGAACCTACTTACACATTTTTCTACGCCGTCGGAATCATATTTTTTGCCTACTTCTACGTGTCGATTGTCTTCAATCCCAATGAAGTCGCGGACAACATGCGGAAGCATGGCGGGTTCATTCCCGGCATTCGCCCCGGCAAGCGGACTGCGGACAATATCAACGAGATCCTGACCCGCATCACGCTGGTCGGTGCCTTTTACCTGATCCTGATTTCGTTCATTCCTGAGTGGATGATCGCCGGTATCAAGCTGAATCACCTGCCGGGCGCGTTGGGAGCCTGGTTTGACCATCTGCCTGCCTGGGTCACCAACGGTTTGAACGTGAATTTTTATTTTGGCGGTACGTCGCTTCTGATTGTTGTTGGCGTGGCTATGGATACAGTCCAGCAGATTGAAGCGCAGCTGATTATGCGTCACTACGACGGCTTTACGCCGCGCAGTGGACGTATGCGCGGCCGCCGTTCCTGGTAGATGTGAAATTTTTGAGGTTGCCGTAACGCCGGCTCGGGCAAGCTGCTGGCTGGCAGATCTGGAAAAAGAGGAAGCGGTAAGAGGGCCAGGTCGATGGCATTTGATACCTCGCGCATAATCGGACCGATTATTTTGCTCGGCGCACCGGGTGCGGGGAAGGGTACACAAGCCAAGCTGATCTCGGGTCACTATCAGATCCCGCAGGTTTCAACCGGAGATCTGCTGCGCGATAATGTAAGCCGGGGCACTGGGTTGGGGAAGACTGCTTCTTCCATCATGGCGCGCGGCGAACTGGTTCCCGACGATTTGGTCTATGGAATTGTTTCCGAGCGGCTTCGCGAGAAAGACTGCGACCGTGGGTACATTTTAGACGGCTTCCCGCGCACGCCATCTCAGGCTGGCTGGCTGGCTGCACTGCTGGACGACAAGTTCTTTGACAAGCCGGAAGATGAGAGATGGCACCCCTTGGTGGTGCGTATCGATGTGGATTATAATGAGTTGTTGCTTCGTCTCACCGGGCGCAGGATCTGTCTGTCCAACGGGCATATCTATAACATCCATCTACAGCCACCCCGCAAGGAAGGACTTTGCGATAAGGATGGCTCCCAGCTGGTTATCCGCGACGACGATCGCGAAGAAGTGATCCGGGAACGCTTGCTGGCATACGAACGCCAGACCCGTCCCGTGGCGGAATATTATGCCAACCGCGGGCGGCTGGTTTCGGTAGATGGCGAGCTGCCGGTGGAGCAGGTTTCGGAGTGGGTGTTTAGGGAGATCGAGCGGCATAATCCGCACTCTGCCAAGCACAAGTAAAAATGGCGATTGTCTGCAAATCGGCAAGTGAGATTGAGAAGATGCGCCGCAGCGGCGGCATCGTACGCGAGGTCCTCAATCACGTTAAGGCGATGGTGGCGCCGGGCATCACCACAATGGATTTGGAGCGCGCTGCCGAAGCGAAGATTAAAGAACTGGGTGCGAAGCCGGCATTCAAGGGATATTACGATTACCCCTGTGTGCTATGCACCTCGGTGAATGAAGAAATTGTTCACGGCATTCCGTCGCCGAAGCGGTCATTGAAAGCTGGAGATATTGTTTCGATTGACTGTGGTGTGGTGATGGACGGCTATTACGGAGACGCGGCGATCACCGTCCCCGTGGATGGCTCGCTGACACCAGAAACACAGAAGCTGCTCGAAGTAACAGAAGCTGCGCTGTACAAGGGCATCGAGCAGGCGAAAATTGGAAATGCCATCGGCGATGTAGGCGCAGCAGTTCAGCAGTATGTCGAAGCGAATGGTTTCAGCGTTGTTCGCGAGTTCGTGGGACACGGAATCGGGACGCGCCTGCATGAAGAGCCGCAGATTCCGAACTTCGGCACCAAGGGTTTCGGCGCGGCGTTGAAAGAAGGAATGGTCCTGGCGATTGAGCCGATGGTGAACACCGGCCGCCCGGAAGCGCGGGTCCTGGATGACAAGTGGACTGCGGTGACCATGGATGGAAGTTACAGCGCTCACTTTGAGCACTGTGTGGCCGTGACGAAAAACGGTCCGATGATTTTGACGCAGTAGAAAACGCAATAGCTTTTTGAGAGGTGCATGAGCAAAGAAGACGCGATTGAGGTTATGGCGACGGTCCTCGAACCGTTGCCCAATGCCATGTTCAAGGTGGAGTTGGAAAACAAACACCAGGTACTGGCGCACGTTTCCGGCAAGATGCGCAAGAA
>DASXKZ010000009.1:0-5480 GCA_036496525.1 Candidatus Angelobacter sp. | reverse complement strand
AGGCTGACGTGCAGATTTACGCGATCGGCATCTTCAGTCTGGCGCCTACGCAGCAGGAAGAAATCGCCGGTCCGGCCCTATTAACTGAAATCTCGCAGGTCACCGGCGGACGCATGTTCACCATCAATAATCCCAACGAACTGGCTGATGTGGCTACCAAAATCGGAATAGAGCTGCGCAACCAATATGTACTCGGATACCGTCCAAACAACAAGGTTAAGGACGGTCACTGGCGCAAGATCAAAGTGAAACTTAACCCGCCTAAGGGTTTGCCGCATCTAAATGTTTATGCCAGAACGGGATACTATGCGCCTTCGCAATAAGCTAGTAATCGGAACAACAGTCTTTATGCTGCTGGGCGCCACCTCTTTTTGGGGCACGCAGGGGCCAACCACCACGCCGCAGCAAAACCAGCAGCGGGTTCAGGCCACGCCACTACCGTCAGATATTGACCCTTCTGACCCGGCTCTACCAGCTTGGGTGCCAAAGCCAGCGACTGCTGCTGCTAAACCGGCTGCTACGCCATCGCCCAATGTACCGCCCGGACAACAAACGGGCCAGATTCCCGGTAGCGAAGTCGGGGGCGTAACGAAGAATGGCGATCGATATATCTTTCGCTCGCAGGTGAATGAAGTTACGCTTTCCGCCACGGTTTTAGATTCAAGAAGGCACCTGGTGACGAATTTGGCGCCTACCAACTTTGCAGTTTATGAAGACAATCAACCGCAGAAGATAACGTCCTTTAAGCGTGAAGATATTCCTGTCTCCATTGGTATTGTCGTGGACAACTCCGGATCTATGCGGACCAAGCGCGCCGCGGTGACTAAGGCTGTTCTCAACCTGATCCAGGCCAGCAACCCGCAGGACGAAGTTTTTGTCGTGAATTTCAATGACGATCCTTATCTGGACCAGGACTTCACCAATAAACTAAGCCCGCTTCGTGAAGCGCTGGACCGGGTTGATTCTCGCGGTGGCACTGCACTCTATGACGCCGTGATCGCCTCGGCCGATCATCTGGCTAAGGGCGCGAAAAAGGAAAAGAAAGTGCTTCTTGTCGTGACCGATGGCGTTGACAATGAGAGTCGCGAATCGCTCGAATCCGCCATCAGGAAAGTTCAGGACGATAACGGGCCGACGATTTATACCATCGGAATTCTAGGCGACGAGCCGGGAATTAAAAGAGCTAAGCGCGCCTTGCAAAGTCTTTCTGACCAGACCGGCGGCGTGGCTTTCTTCCCCAAAGATTTGATGGAAGTAGATGAAATCAGCCAGGAAGTGGCCCGCGACATCCGCAACCAATACAGCCTGACTTACAAGCCGAGCAACCCTCGCAGCAATGGCGGATATCGGAAAGTCAAAGTGGAAGCCCGCGCACCCGGTTATAAAGACCTGCAGGTGCGGACCCGCGATGGCTACTTTGCTGACGAAAAGCGCACGGCAGCCAAGCAGTAGTTACAACGGAATTTTACAAATGACCTAGCTCCGGAGCTGAAACGTTTTTCAGCTTCCGGAGCACTTGCCTTTTGTGTTAAAGACTCATCGCGGCTGCCACTGGTTCAAGGACAGGTGTTTCCTCTTGCGGCACGGGCGGCAGGTTTCCTGTGTCCATAGGGCCGCGCGGAAGGTCAGAGATTAAGCGCAAAGATTGGTTAATGCTTTCCGCGAACTGGATTGTCGTCTTCTGCAATCGCCGAGCATAAACAGCAGTCACACGGCACAACAGAAATGGATTGCCAATAGCGCCTTCAGCCGCAAAGACTTTTGCGGATCTCGTGCTCTTGTCAATTGTCATATGGTTCGCTCGCTTCTTCTTCCTGTAATCTCTGTTCTGGCATTTCTTGTTCTTCGCAATGGTCTTCCGGTAATTCTGTCTTTCCGCCCGACTTTGAGTGGAACGGTGCTATTTCGTGAAACATAACTGCCTTCTTCTGGATCTTTAGGCTAAGTGGGAGAACTCCAGAGGTACTGACTTAGTTTCAGCAGGTCTGGAGAGTAAGGAAGGATTACTTGCTCAGTCCTGACGGTACTCTGTTCGAGTGACTCTGTCAATTTCGCAAAATGCAGTTTGCACGGCCTAATACCCTGTTTTCAATAAATTGTCACTGAAAGCCGCGATCGGTTTGACCATATCGCTCTTCGTCCCGTAGTCTAAAAAGTCTGCTTATGTCCCGACTTCCTGTGGCTGAGAACATCACCGAACTGGTGGGTAAGACCCCAATGCTCCATTTTCGGCGGATCGTGCCGGAGGGCGCAGCGGACGTGTTTGCCAAGTTGGAATACCTGAACCCCGGCGGGAGCGTAAAAGACCGCGCCGCCATTGGCATGATTAAGAAAGCAGAGGAACAAGGGCTGCTGAAGGCCGGATCGACTATTGTAGAGGCAACAGCGGGTAATACAGGCGTTGGTTTAGCGCTGATTGGCGTGAGCAAAGGCTACCGGGTAGTGGTTTGCGTGCCAGAAAAATTTGCCGAAGAAAAAGTCAAAATCATGCGGGCGCTCGGCGCAGAAGTGATCAGAACCCCGGACGAAGCCGGCATGCAAGGTGCAATCACCAAAGCCAAAGAACTTGCCGCAAAAATCCCCGGATCATTTACCGCCCTCCAGTTTGATAATCCCGCCAATCCTGACTTTCATCAGAAAACCACCGCCGAAGAGATCTTTGAACAGATGCAAGGCGCCGTTGATGCTGTCGTCATCGGTGTTGGCACGGGCGGAACATTTACCGGTGTAGCGCGCTTTATGAAACAAAAATTGTCCGGCGTATTTTGTGCTGCTGTGGAGACTGAAGGGTCCGTTTTGGGCGGCGGTCCCAAGGGGCCGCACAAAGTGGAGGGCATTGGATCCAGTTTTATTCCCAAGACTTTTGATCCAGCCGTGTGCGATGAAGTAATCATGGTCACCGATAAGGACGCTTTCGATACCGTGGCGCAGTTGGCGCGATTGGAAGGTGTTTTGGGCGGTTCCAGCGCGGGAGCAAACGTGTTCGCGGCGCTCCAGGTGGCAAAAAAACTCGGAAAGGGAAAACGCGTTGTGACAGTCATTCCCGACTCAGCCGAGCGTTACATGTCGAAGAATATTTTTGAAGGCGGCGAATAATTCATATATCGCCGAATCCTATACGGTACGCCGATTAGCGGCACAACCCAGGAGTAAAAATCAGATGGCAAAGAAACCTGCCGGCGGGAAAAAACGCCAGACCGGCAAATTCGGATTCTCTACCGCTTGCATCCATACCGGCCAGGCGCCCGATCCTTCCACGGGAGCCATCGTTGTCCCGATTTTTGCCACGTCAACTTATGTGCAGCAGGAAGTAGGGAAGAATAAAGGCTACGAGTACGCGCGAGTTTCCAATCCAACGCGGACCCAACTGGAAATCAATCTTGCCGCGCTGGAAAGCGCAAGTTCGGCCCACGTTTTTGCCAGCGGTATGGCCGCCGTAACGGCAGTTACACAGTGCTTTCTGAAACAGGGAGATCACCTGATTTGCGGCCACAATGTCTACGGCGGCGTGCCTCGTTTTTTCAATCAGGTAATGGCCAATTATGGCGTTGAGTTCAGTTATGTGGATACTTCTGACCTGGATGCCGTAAAGAAAGCCATGCGCCGGAATACCCGCATCGTGTGGATTGAAACGCCAACCAATCCGCTGATGGTGTTGACCGATATCAGCGAGGTTTCACGGATTGCTCACGCCAGCGGCGCTGAAGTGGTGGTGGACAACACTTTTATGTCGCCTTATTTCCAGCGACCAATCGAGTTTGGCGCGGACATGGTAATGCACTCCACTACAAAATTCTTGAATGGCCATAGCGACGGCCTAGGAGGCGTAATTGCCGCAACCAAACCGATTCACGCAGAAAAGCTGGCTTTCATGCAGAAAACTTCGGGCGCGATCCTCTCGCCTTTCGAATGCTGGCTGGTGCTGCGCGGAGTGAAATCGCTGGCCGTGCGCATGGAGAAGCATGACGAGAACGGCCGCGCGGTTGCCGAGTTTCTGCGCAACCATCCCAAGGTGAAGCAGGTTCTTTATCCCGGCTTTTCCGATCATCCGCAGCATGCGCTGGCCAAGCGCCAGATGACCGGTTTTGGCTCCATGATCACCTTTGAGGCTGGTTCTTTCCGGAACGCCAAAAAGATGCTGGCCAAGGTGCGCGTCTGCTCTCTGGCAGAATCGCTTGGGGGCGTGGAAACTCTGATCTCGCATCCGGCCACCATGACGCATGCCGCCCTGGGAGAAAAGGGAAGGAAAGAAATCGGGCTCACCGATGGCATGGTCCGTATTTCCGTTGGCATTGAGGATGTTGAAGATCTTTTGGCCGATCTGGACCAAGCGTTGGCTGCGATCTAGAACTGAGAAGCTTTTACCACGGAGGACACAGAGGAACACTGAGGAAAAGAGACCAAGTTAGGAAGAAACATTCGCGAACCTGACGATGTTTCTTGAATCCTCAGAAGCAGTTTTATAGACAGCATAAGCTTTTTTGAAAACGTGAGGTCGCTACAGCCTAAAGATGCATTAACCTTGATTTTCTCTGTGAACCTCTGTGCCCTCTGTGGTTACCTGGTGTTCTCGTCTATCCAATGCAGATATTCCTTGCTACCGGCAGACACTTCCAGCATCACGCATTCGGGAAGCTCATAAGAATGCAGCTCTTTCACAGCATCGCGAATTTGCTCAAAAAGCTCGGCCTGAGTCTTGATAAGGAGCAGCCATTCCTGCGCCATTTCCACCTTGTGCTGCCAACGATAAATCGATTCGATTTGCGGCACAATGTTGACGCACGCCGCCAGTCTCCGCTCAACCAAAGCGTTAGCGATCTTGCGGGCTTCTTCCTGCGATCCAGCAGTGGTGAAAATGATTCGCGCGTTCGTCATGAACTCCCCTGTTCGAGTTTACCAATCGGGAGCTGTTATGGGGCGTTCTGTTTCGGCAGGTTTTAAGATCATTGATGGCGGTTTGAAACCATTTGCTGCCGAATTGCAACTAACCGGAGTTCTCCTATGAGCACAACAATTAAATTTGGCACTTCCGGCTGGCGCGCAATTATCGCCGAGGAATTCACCGTCGCAAATGTTCGCCGGGCGGTTACCGCCATTGCAAAGTATGTGGCGGGTAAAAAGTCAACCGGAGCGCGGGTGATTGTGGGGCGTGATCCGCGCTATATGGGAGAGCGTTTTGTCAGCATAGCGGCTGAAGTGCTTAGCTCCTTTGGCGTGCAGCCTTTGGTCATTGCGGAGCCCGCTCCCACCCCCGCCATTTCATACGAAGTTATACGATCCAAGGCGGACGGCGCCATCAACTTCACTGCGTCACATAACCCCCCGGAATATAGCGGGATTAAGTTTTCTACGCCGGACGGAGCCCCCGCGCTTCCTGAAGCTACCAGCGCCATTGAAGCATTGATCGCAACCAACGGTGAGGTTTCTGGCGCTTCGTCAAACGCGAAGATGGCAAACATAGATCCCAAGCCGGCTTATCT
>DASXKZ010000008.1:0-2710 GCA_036496525.1 Candidatus Angelobacter sp. | reverse complement strand
ATGGAGAGCCGGAACTGCTCGAGGATAAAGTCCCGTTCAAAATCGTTGCGCGGAGAAGCTAATGTTTTGGCGCCTCCAGCGATTACGACCATGTCTGGACGCTTGATTTCCCGCCGATCCAGAAACTTCCGCACCGCCTGCCGTATGCGCTGGTCAAAGCAGCAGAGCACGGCGGCGTCCGCCACATACTGATCGGGCGGAGAATCAAAGTGGAATACTTTCTTCATCTCTGGCATCGGCTTTAATTTTAACTGGAAAAGTCCTTCCTGCGAAGGTTGGTAGAATCGAAATCTTGCCTACTACTGCTCAACTCGGCCGCCTGCGGGTGGTTCTGGTGAACCCGCGTAATCCTCTTAATATTGGCGCTGCGGCGCGTGCCATGAGCAACTTTGGCTTTTCGCAACTACGGCTGGTGAATCCATACTATGTGGCATTCCGCCAGGCGACTTCCGCGGTGGGCGCAGCGGATTTGATGGCCAATGCGGTCGAGTACAAAACGGTTGCGGAGGCGGTGAGTGACTGCGCGCTGGTGGTGGGGACTACTGCCGTTGGTAAACGGCACTTACTTCAACCGTTGCGCAGATTGGAACAGGGCGCACGATTGATTCACAAGCAGCTTCATACAGGTAACGTCGCGCTTTTGTTCGGATCGGAAAAGCGCGGCCTGGCCAATGAAGATTTCTCCCATTGCCACTGGCTGATGCGGATCCCAACCAGCGAAAAGAATATTTCGATGAATCTGGGGCAGGCGGTTGCGGTCTGTCTGTATGAACTCGCACGCGACGCCAAAGCAAAAGCAGGCAAGAAAACCGACTATGAGCTTCCTGCAACAGTGGGTGAACTAGAAAAAATTACCGGACTGCTGCTCGAGTCACTCCAGGGCAGTGGTTACATCAAGCCCGGTTCAGCCGCCAATACTGAAGAAAAAGTGCGTCGGCTCATCCGGCGTTTAAACATTCCAGCGCCCGATGCTGTCGTCTGGCTGGGAATTTTGCGGCAGATTTTGTGGAAAGTGAACTCCGGGAAAAAGGCCGGGTGGTGATCGCATTATGCGCAACTTGTTGCGCTCTCTTTTGTCACTCCGACAAGGAGCGTTAGCGACGAGGAGGAATCTGCTACTCGCCGACAGCGTATGTACGTCTAGGAATAGCAGATTTCTCGCACAAAAACGTGCTTCGGAATGACTAGAGATCAAAGATAAGAAATAAGTCCACAAAAAGCAAAAGGCGATTCGCGGTGCGAATCGCCTGTCTGCAAAAAGCTCCGAGATTACAGCGGTTTTACGTTCTCGGCCTGGAAGCCCTTCGGTCCCTTTACAACGTCAAATTGCACCTGCTGGCCTTCTTGCAAGCTGCGGAAGCCGCCTGCCTGAATGGCTGAAAAGTGCACAAAAACATCTTCGCCCGACTGACGGCTGATAAAGCCGAAGCCCTTGGCATCGTTAAACCACTTTACTGTTCCTGTTTCCATGGTGTTGATTTGTTCCTTGTTTGTGTAATTTTACGCTGGAGGGAGTCGGAAGAACTTGTGCAGGTTACTAGCTTTGAAGCGAGAGCTGCTCACGACCGATTCAGTCTAACGTACGTCCTGATGCTACGCATACCCTGCCACATTAGCAAGCAAATTACACAGGCCGACTTTAACTAGATTGTTTTCATCTACATATAATGCGTCGTAAATCCAATGGTGCATAGTCCAACGCAATAAATTAGTGATTTGTGCGGATACAGGATAGTATGTAAGACAGTAGTTGGAATCGAATCTCAGCGAACAGTTCGAACGCGAATCTCGCAGAAAAGCACTTCCAGGCAGCGGTAAGCGCCTTCGCCTGGCACCTAAACTCTTAACCCCGAAGACACAGCACAGACACATTGCGCCTTCGCGATTGAGAAATCAACCCGTGAGGCGTCTCTACGTGTGTCCGCTGACGAGTGCGCAGAATTCATTTGTAGCCGGCCCATCGCTGCACATTACCCCGTCGTATTTATTAACACGGTAATCCTAAAGGAGCTCCATATGTCCGGAATTAACGGCGATAAAGCCCGGTTTCACAGACGGCGCAAGAAAAAGATCCAACGGCGGATACAACAGCGCGAAATGTTCGGCTCATTACCAAAGCAGAAAGCTGATCCATCGGCCAGCAAATCCAAGGAGCTGAAGGCATGACTACATCTTTCCTTGCCTTACCGCTCTCCAGCCCCATTCCTGATCCGATCAAGAGAAAGCGCGTGCTTCTTGTGGACACGTCCACAGCAAAACGCGAATTGCGTGCTGATGCGATGCGTAAGTTAGGCATGGATGTTGACTGCGCTTGCGACATCAGTGAAGCGCGATCCTGGTGGCGGGCTGATCTCTACAATCTGGTGCTCGTCAACATGGAAAATGAACTGGAACATCGCGATAAATTCTGCGAGGACGTTCGCGCTGCCACACCACCTCAACAATTGGTATTCCTGGTTGGCAAGCCGGAGTATCTTGCGGACCTGCCAAATGTGATCGAACCTGCCTTACTCGAGTCACCGGGAGAAGAAAATAAGACGCAGGCTGTAGAGACATCTGATAGTTCGTCTGTGCGCTGGGGGATCATGGAAGCCTCCCGCAGAATCTCAAAAGTCCGCTCCGTGTCCGTGGCCCGCACCACAGCCATGCGGAACCGCCCCACCCCACCACGTGATCTTGAAGTGCGAGAGCCCAGGCGCAACGACTTTAT
>DASXKZ010000007.1:0-9173 GCA_036496525.1 Candidatus Angelobacter sp. | reverse complement strand
CAAGCTGGAGCGCACCGCCGCAGTTACAAAAAGTCGCATACCGGCAACGCCTAATCCCGGCCCCAATTAGTATTGACTGTTCCCCGGGCCTACTGTCCCGCGGCCTGCGGCTTGATAATTTCGTCCAGGATATTTGGCTGGCCTTCCTCACGTACCAGATGCGGATAACGCTCGCCCTCGTGATAATTTACTTCGTAGATGTTGTAGTACTCCCCGTTTTCCGCCAATAAAGCCAGCGGGTGTTGATTATGGACTGACGCTCGCAATGCCGCGCGGACCACGTCTTTTGACCACTTGCGGCCATTCACGGCGATCAGCTTCATTCCCGGCCCAAGACCGGCAGCATATGCAGGCGAGCCGGGAATCACATCGCGGACGTCGCCCTGTTTGGTGGCGATCAGTCCGAGAGAAAAACTCAGGTCAACAATCTCGCTGTTCTTTGCTCGCGCGTCCATGGTGGAATTTTTCTCCCCGGTATAGACCAGCTTCCAACCACCATTGGCGATGCCTCCCATGGGAGCGTGAGACGATTTTGAGTCCAGGCGTTCGCGCAGCAATTTGGCCCAGTCATTGGGTACAACCTGGTTCAAAGTTGCAACAACATCCTCAAATTTGTATGGGATTACCGCAGGCGGGCCGCTCTGGCCTCCATAAAAAAGCCGGCAAAAATCGTTCAATGACTTTTGACCGTTGCTCTTTTGCCGCAGAATTGAATCCACTTCCAGCCAGATCAGGTAGCCTTCAGGATAGTAATCGGCGGTGCGACGCCAGTTTGTCCATTCCTGAGGCGCAGCAAACAGAGTCTGTACGCTGGTGGCCGTATCCTGCAGCGGACGCCAGGTTCGCCCTGCGCGATGATCCAGCATGGCGGCTGTGTAGGCAAGGTTTTCACGAAACTGATCGGGTGAACGCAGGCCTGTCCGCGCCGCAAGAATGTTGCCCATATAATCCGTGAGCCCTTCATAAACCCACAACAGGTCGCCATGCATTGGCTCCTGGTAATTCGGCGTGACCAGCCCTGCCGGCCGCTTGTACTTGCCATTCCAGGAATGAAAAAACTCATGCGGCAGAAGATCGGCTTCCAGATTGTGGACATCGGCGTCACTGAACATTTCTTCGCCCGCTCCATTGTCACTGGATTCATGATGTTCCAGGCCATGGTGCGCAGTCTGATCACCCAGCGTAAGAAGAAATGTGTATTTGGTGTAATGCCGCGCGCCAAAGAGCTTGCCGGTTTCCGCCACAAGTTGTTTGAGGTTGGCGATGTCTTTATCGGTAATCTGAACTGCTTCGTCGCTTTCGCCCACCATGTCTACCACGTGCGTGAGGGGCTCACCGGCGGGAGTGATCTGGACTTGCCGGTAGATTGCCCCGGCGATGAGAGGTGAATCCACGAGCCGAGTGAGCGAGACGGTCTGGAATTCCACTGAATTCCCACTCTGGTGCGTGGGCGTGAGGGCGGTGCCGAACTTCCAGCCTTCCGGCAGCCGCACGGATGCCGTTACTTCTACAGAATCCGTGGTAGCGCCCTTGGGATACAAAACGACCTGGTTCCACAAAAGGTCCAGCACCTTGCTGGAAGCCAGCGAACTGGCGCCGTTGTAAGTAATAGTGTCATACGAAGCTTCAAGTTCCTTCACGCCTACTGGAACCTGCAAGTGGAAGGCATACATATCTTCCAGGTCGCGCTGCCATTCCAGCTCTCTGCCGCCAGCTTTGAAATGAAGCCCGGTGAAATTCTGGATCGGCCCGGTGGGGCGGTGATTGCCGGGAATCCACTTGGGATAGACAATCGTCACCGCGCCCGAAGTCACGGGAATGGTAATCGTGGCATGCAGGATGTTACGCGGTGCGTCCGTGGCGTCAACACTGAGCCGTTCTGCAATGTTGGTTTGGCCCCACGCCATGAGACTACAGAAAAGAAATGCAAATGCCAGCTTGCATTGACGAATCGCCATGAATGCTCCTATAAACGCTGATACCCGGGAAACCCGTGAACGGAAACCCGTTATGGTACCTTTTTGCTGACGCAGTTGGCGAGGCAATTTCGCAAGTCAAAACCGGCGTACGCAGCCCAATAATAAGGAGAGACCTTTGCCCACTCATATTGAAAGCCCCACTCGCATTCAGGCTGCGGGCAACATGCCCAAAATCATCGACGAATTTTTTGGCCGTGTAAATTCAAAGACTGAACGTCTCAGCATCGCGCATATGCGCAGTCCCGCAGGATGGCTGGAGCCGGGACAAGCGCCGGAATTTGAGGAATACACCATTGTGATTCGTGGCAAGCTGCGCGTGCAGCACAGAGGCGGCTCGTTCGACGTTCTCCCGGGGCAGGCCGTTGTTGCTCATCCTGGTGAATGGATCCAATATTCAACTCCAGACGAGGCTACGGAGTACATCGCGATATGTCTCCCGGCTTTTTCACCTAAGACTGTCCATCGAGACGACGCGCCATAAAAAAGAGGCGGCCCCCTGGGACCGCCTTCGCTTCGCTCCGGGTGCAAGTACCTCGCCCCTGGAGTCCAAAAAATCTAAATCAGTTATTTAGGGTTGCTCATGTTGTCGGGCTTTGATTTGTCAGACTTGTCCGGCGTGCTGGCAGAGGCAACTTTCAGGTGGTTCTTTACCTTCAGGCCACCGGAGTTTTCTTTAGCAATGCGCTCGGCAGCGTCCTTTGCGTCTTTGCTGGGAACGGTTCCCGTCAGATCAACGGACTTGCCATTCTTCACGTCTACCGTTACGTTAGCGCTGGCCAGGCTGGGATCCTTCTGGATCGCGGACTGGATGGTACTCTGGACGTCGCCAGTGGCGGCGGCAGGAGCAGCGTCACTCTGCGGCATTTTGTTCTGATCCGGAGTTTGCGCATCGGGCTTCTTCTGGTCAGTGTTGGGTAGCTGTTCCGCTGGTTTGCTTTGGTCAGCAGGAGCCGTTGTGGATGGCTGCTGGTCCGGCATAGACGACGGCTGCGAAGTCGAACTTGGCGCCGTGCTCGGGGCAGTGCTCGGCGAACCCGGCGTGCTTTGCGCGATTGCGAAACCGCTGCCCAATACCACGATCAATGCAAGCTTATTCAAATTTCTCACTATATCCTCCGTTTTCCGTTTTCTGATTCGGGCCCCTCGGCTACAGATACGCGTATACCAAGGATGAGCGACGAAGCTCGCGTAATCGGGGCCAGTTATGGCGTTACAGAAAAATTAGATGCCGCTCTCCAGCGCGAGTTGGCTCCCGAGAGAAGATTCGAGAGCTGCTGGAATCGTCCTTTGAGAGCCCTCAGAGTGAGCCATTTTTCTTTAGTCTTGGGAGATTCGATTGGCTGGGACGAAGTGAATTGCTGCTCATCAGCCTCTCCGCCTGATATATTTATCGCCCGTGAATCCACTGCGTACTACTGTCGACCGCCAATCAAGCGGATATAAGACGAACTACACAGCTATGCATGCCGCGGTGGAACGTTTGCGCGCTGAACTAAAGCGCTCAACTGAAGGCGGCGGCGAAAAATATGTGAAACGCCATTTGGAGCGGGGCAAGCTGCTGCCGCGAGATCGTATAGAGATGTTGTTGGATGAAGCGTCTTTTTTCCTGGAGATCGCTCCGCTCGCCGGCCACGGCATGGAAAATGAATCTCCAGGCGCTGGCGTTGTCGGCGGCCTTGGGCTGGTCTGCGGGCGTGAGTGCCTGATCACCGCGAATGAAGCCACGGTGAAAGGTGGCGCTACGGGAGAAGCGGGCCTGTGGAAGAATGCGCGGCTGGCAGACATTGCGCGTGAAAACCATCTGCCCAGCATTCTGCTGGTGGAATCAGCGGGCGCCGATCTGCCGCAGCAGAGCAAAATTTTTGTGGCCGGCGGGCGTGGCTTCCGCGAAATCACGCGCCGCTCAAAAGAACGGATTCCTACTATCTCTGTTGTGTTTGGCAGTTCCACTGCTGGCGGCGCTTACTTGCCGGGCATGTCTGATTACGTGGTGATGGTGAAGAAGCAGGCGCAGGTCTTTCTTGCCGGACCTCCGCTGGTGAAGATGGCGACAGGCGAAATCAGCGACGAGGAATCTCTGGGCGGCGCGGAAATGCACTCGCGAATCTCCGGGCTCTCCGATTATCTGGCGGAAGACGAGCTCGACGCCATTCGCATTGCACGCGAAATAGTGAGCCACTTCAATCTGAAGAAACCCGATCTGCCGCAGAGGGCTGAAGTCAAAGAGCCCGTCTTTGATCCTGACGAACTGCTCGGCATCGCCTCAGCCGATGTGCGCGTGCCGTTTGAAATACGCGACGTGATTGCACGGATGGTGGATGGCAGCGAGTTTGCTGAGTTCAAACCCGAGTACGGGCCAACTTTGATCACGGGCTTTGCGCACATTCATGGCTTCCCGGTCGGCATTCTAGGCAATAACGGAGTATTGATGTCTGAGTCGGCAGGCAAAGGCGCTCAGTTCATCCAGCTTTGCAACCAGCAGGACATTCCGCTGCTATTCCTGCAGAACATCACCGGCTTTATGGTAGGCCGCAGCTATGAAGAAGATGGAATTATCCGCAATGGGGCCAAGCTGATAAACGCAGTTTCAAACTCTACTGTACCGGCCATCACGATCATGGTCGGCGGATCGTATGGTGCGGGAAATTATGCCATGTGCGGGCGGGCTTATGCTCCGCGTTTTCTTTTTACCTGGCCCAACCATCGCATTGCCGTGATGGGAGAGAAACAGCTTTCCGGCGTGATGGACATTATCAAGCGCGAGGCCGCGGCCAAGACAGGCCAGCCCATTGACGAAGCTAGAATGGCCATGGGGCGGAAGATGCTGGAAGACCAGATCGCGAAAGAGTCCGATTGCTATTTTGCCACGGCGCGGCTGTGGGATGACGGCATTATTGACCCGCGCGACACAAGGACCGTGGTGGCGATTGCATTGTCCGCGGCGTATAACGCTCCGGTGAGAGGGACAATGGAGTGGGGAGTGTTTAGGCATTAATGGTTTTATCCCGAGGGAAGCGAGGGAACCCTATAGCAAGGAAGCTTTAGCGGTCAAAGAGTGAGTTTGCGGTAGGGATCTCTCGCTACGCTCGAGATTTCAGGAAAGAGCTGGTTGCTAACTGCTAGCTGTTTGTAAATGATGAAACAATTCTCCAAGATACTCATCGCCAATCGCGGCGAGATCGCCGTGCGTATTATGCGCACCTGCCGTGAGATGGGTATTGGAACTGTAGCGGTATATTCGGAATTTGATCGCGATGCGCTGCATGTCCGGCTGGCGGATCAAGCGGTGTCCATCGGCGGCGCAGCAGCCAAAGAGTCATATTTAAATATTGAAAAAATTATTGCGGCAGCGAAGCTGACCGGCGCGGACGCGATCCATCCTGGGTACGGGTTTCTGGCTGAGAATGCTGCATTCGCTTCTGCCTGTGAGGATGGGGGTATTGGTTTCATCGGGCCGCGTGCCAGCGTGATTGCGGCGTTGGGATCCAAAAGCGAGGCGCGCAAGCTGGCGCAGCAGGCGGGCGTTTCGGTTGTGCCCGTCCCCCAAGAAGATGAGTTTCCCAAGCTGATCAAAGCATCGCTGGGCGGTGGCGGGCGCGGCATGCGCATTGTGGGCAATGCAGCGGAATTCAAGGAAGCTTTTGCTGCGGCCAAGGGAGAAGCCGAACGAGCCTTTGGTGACGGTGCATTACTGGTGGAGAAATATATTGAAGGCGCGCGCCACGTCGAGGTGCAGATCTTTGGCGATCACCACGGCAACGTAATGCACCTTTTCGAGCGTGACTGTTCGGTCCAAAGGCGACACCAGAAGATCATCGAGGAAAGCCCTTCACCTGCCGTTACACCGGAAATCCAGAGCCGCATGACGGATGCCGCCGTGGCGCTGGCGCGTAAGGTCGGATACACCAATGCCGGCACGGTTGAGTTCTTGTTAGCACCTACGGGCGATTTCTATTTCATTGAAGTCAACACGCGGATTCAGGTGGAACATCCGGTTACGGAAATGGTGACCGGTCTGGATCTGATCCGGCTGCAGATTGAGATTGCACAAGGTGGGAAGCTGCCCGAGACTCAGCCGGAGCAGAAGGGGCATGCCATTGAAGCGCGGCTTTACGCTGAAGATCCCGCGAATGACTTTCTGCCATCGACAGGAGCGCTGCATGTATGGCGGCCTCCTGAGATATCGGCCGGATTGCGCATTGACAGCGGTGTGGAAGAGGGAACCGAGATCGGTGTCTATTACGATCCTCTGCTGGCCAAGGTGATTGCTCATGGAGAGGACAGGCCGTCGGCCATCAGAAAGCTGACGCATGCATTGCGCAACTTTGGCGCGCAAGGAGTACAGACGAACCGCGAGTTTCTGATCGAAGCCCTGGAGTCAAAGGAATTTCAGAGCGGAAAGGCACATACTGAGTTTCACCTGCAGGTTTCAGGGAAGGCTGATGAGGAACTGGACACGATATTTTGCTCGGTCACGCGCGCTTACATCGAGCGAACAGAGCATGCGCGCCGCACGATTCTGCCATCGATACCACCGAGGTTTCGTAATAACCCTAGGGCCGCAACGGGGATGAAGTTTACAGTCGGGGAAAGGGAATGCCAGATCGGCGACGCTAGCGGTGCAATCGAAGTCATTTCGGTTGGCGAGGACCATGTCAATGCTTTGGTGAAGGGCGTGCGCTATCGTTTTGACCTTTGTCAGTGTGGCGCGGACTATTATGTGCGTTCAGGTTTGGGACAGTTACGGGTGACGCGGCTGCCGCGGTTTCCGGAAAAGGCGGCCAGCGAGAGACATCAGAGCGCAAATTCGCCCATGCCGGGGCAGGTGTTGCGCATCCTGGTGGCGGAAGGCCAGGCGGTAAAACCGGGGGATGGATTAATCGTGCTGGAAGCCATGAAAATGGAGCAAACTATTAAAGCCACAATTCAGGGCGTGGTGCGGGCGGTGCTGGTAAAGCCCGCGCAGGTTGTGGCGCCGGGACAGATGCTCGTCGAAATTGAAGCCGTGGAGGATGCCAATGAGCACGCAAGCAGTACAGCAGCAAAGCACTGAGTTCCCATACTTCACTGAGGAGCATGAGCTCATACGGCAGACCGTGGCACGCTTCTGCAAAGAAGAGATTGCGCCATACGCAGCGGAGTGGGACGATGAAGGCATTTTCCCGCGCGAGCTTTTCACCAAGGCCGGCGCGCTGGGCATGTTTGGCATCCGCATTGATCCCCAGTGGGGCGGCAGCGGGCAGGACTGGTGGGCGACAGCGGCATACGTTGAAGCTATGGCGCACTCTGACAGCGGCAGCATCAACATGGCGTTTCTGGTGCAGTCAGACATGGCGCTGCCGGTGATCCAGGAACTGGGCACCGAGGAGCAGAAGGCCGAGTTCATTCCTAAGGCAGTGACCGGCGAATGGATTGGCGCGCTGGGCATCAGCGAGCCGGGCGGCGGGTCTGATGTGGCGGCGATTAAGACGCGCGCGCGCATGGAAGGCGGCGACCTGATCATTTCCGGGCAAAAATTGTGGATCACCAACGGCACACGGGCGGACTACATTGTTCTGGCTGTCCGTACAGGCGGTGAAGGTCACAAAGGAATTTCGCTAGTGCTGTTTCCGACGAAGACAAAGGGATTTTCCGTGGGCAAGAAGCTGAAGAAGATCGGCAATCTGGCTTCAGACACGGCGGAATTGTTCTTCGATGAGTGCAGGCTTCCAGCGCGCTACATTCTGGGCGAAAAAGATCGCGGCTTCTATTACATCATGGAAAATTTTCAGGGCGAACGGCTAGTGGCGTCACTGGGAGCTTTGGCGGCGATGGACAAAGCGCTGCGCTGGGCGATCGATTATGGTCATGATCGCAATGCCTTCGGCCAGCCGATCGGCAAGTTCCAGATCTGGCGGCACCGCTTTGCCGAACACTTGACTGCCGTGGAAGCAGGACGCTGGCTGACTTACCGCGCGCTGGACCTGGTGAATCACGGCAAGCGGGCCGTGCGCGAAATCACCATGGCCAAACTTTACACCACGGAGCTTTCGCAGAAGATCGCGTATGACTGCATGCAGATCTTCGGCGGGTTCGCGTATACCACGGAATATCCCATTGGGCGCATGTGGCGCGACCTGCGCTTGAACACGATTGGCGCTGGCGCTTCAGAGATTATGAAGGAGATTATTGCGAAGGAAGAGAAGTTGTGAGGTTTCAAATCCCGAGCGTAGCGAGGGATCGCTATCGTTACGACCATTTTAGAAGCATATTTGTACCCATAAGAGAATTTATGACGACAGGGATCCCTCGCCCCCGCTCGGGATAAAAGACAATGACCGACCTCGACCACAACTTGATCCATCGCTTCAACATAGGAGACGCGTTACGCCGCAGCGCTGCGCGCACGCCGCAGCAGCGGGCCATCCACTTTATGGGGCGCGAGCTGACGTATGCCGAGCTGGACGCGCTAGCCAACCGCACGGCGCGCAAGCTCATGTCCGCAGGCGTGAAGCGCGGCGATTCTGTTGCGATTTTTGCCACGAACTCACCGGAATACGTGGCTGCGTTCTTTGGCTGCGCCAGGATCGGCGCGGCGCTGGTTCCCATTAACCTGATGTTTACTGCTGAGGACGTGGCATACGTTTTCCAGAAAACGCGGGTCAAGACGTTGCTGGTTGAGCCGGTGTTTCAGCCCAAGGTCCTTGCGCCACCGCCGAACTGCTTTGCGCTGGATGACAAATTCCGCGAATCGCTGAATGAGTTTGACGCGGCGCCGGTCGAAGAATTTGTAGAAAGCGAAGCGACGCACTTGATTATCTTTACCAGCGGAACCACAGCAAAGCCGAAAGGCGTGGTGCTGACGCACCTGAATTTTTATGCCTACTTGCTGGCCAGCTACGCCGACTATGGCCGCGACACCAGCATGAAGTATCTACTGGCGCTGCCGATGTTCCATGTCGCCGGGCTGGTGATGACATTCGGGTGCTTCGCGTCGGGTTGCGAAAGCGTGATCATTCCGCTGCCCAAGCCGGACCAGATCATTCATGCCATCGCTGTGCAGAAAGTGAATTCTCTGTCGCTGCCGGCAACGGTGTGGGTGGGGCTGATCAGCATGCCGCTGATTGAAGCCGTTGATCTTTCCAGCTTGAAACGGCTGTTCGTATTTCAATATCTGCCGACGCCGGTTTTCCAGCGCTGGCGCCGCATCGCTCC
>DASXKZ010000006.1:0-2430 GCA_036496525.1 Candidatus Angelobacter sp. | reverse complement strand
TTCAGCCATGGGATGGTTCATGACGCTGGGATGGGAACGGTTTGGCGGAGGCGGAATCTTTTTGATCTCAGCCCTGTATGCCGTGCTCTTCGCCCTGGCTGGAAGAACACTCTGGTACAAAGAGAACCTCGCGGTACCGGGCGGACTGCTCTTTACTCTCGCAGTTTGGATGACACCCCTTGCTGTTTATGGATTGGAACGCATGGCGGGTTTTTGGCCGTCGTCAGATCCCGGTACCTTTCGCGACTTCCATGAGTGGATTCGCGGTAGCTGGATTCTCATGGAACTTGCAACGATTCTCACCGGACTGGTTGCACTGCGGTTCATCCGCTTTCCTTTTCTCACATTTCCGGTTGCGTTTTCACTTTGGTATATGTCCATGGACTTGACGCCCCTGATCGTGGGAAGCGCCGAATTTTCCTGGCATGCCCGGCTGTGGACGTCAGCCGTATTCGGCCTGGTAATGCTGGTGTTTGCCTACGTGGTAGACCATCGCACGGTCGCTGATTACGCGTTCTGGCTCTATCTGTTCGGCATGGTGGCTTTTTGGGGCGGTCTTTCACTAATGGAGTCCGGCAGCGAAGTAGCTAAGTTCATTTACTGCCTGGTCAACGTGGGGTTGATGGTCCTCTCCGTGTTTCTGGATCGCCGGGTCTTCATAGTTTTTGGCGCTCTAGGAGTTTTCGGATATCTGGGACACCTCTCCTGGACCATATTTAAGGACTCGATGGTATTTCCATTTGCATTGACGTTCATTGGCATTTTAGTGATTTATGTTGGTGTTCAATATCAACGCAACCAGCAAAAGATCGCGGCGGCGGTGTTAGGCATGATACCGCCCGGAATGTTAAAACTTTTGCCTCAACATCGAGCGAAGCGGAGCTAAGCCCGCAGACAGATCGAGCTCACGTTTATACTTTAGTCTGAATGAATAGCCAACCCGTGATTTCCGTCCAATCCCTGATAAAGACTTATGACAAGGTTGAGGCCGTAAAGGGCATAGACTTTCAAGTCGCGGAAGGCGAAGTCTTTGGCCTGCTGGGGCCAAACGGCGCCGGCAAGACCAGCACCATTGAGATTCTTGAGGGGCTGCGTCCGCGCACCGGCGGCGAAGCCACTGTCCTGGGCTTTGATCCTGACCGGCAAAAGCAGCAATTAAAGGACCGCATTGGTGTTTGCCTGCAAGCTACTAACCTGCCGGGAAAAATCCGCGTGCAGGAAGCGCTGGACCTGTTTGGATCGTTTTACTCGCGCAGCATCAGCTCAGAGAAACTGCTCAATCGGCTGCAACTGTGGGACAAGCGATCTGCGTATTATGAGACGCTTTCCGGCGGGCAAAAACAGCGGCTGGCGCTGGCGCTGGCGCTGGTGAACGATCCACAACTGCTCTTTCTAGACGAACCGACTACAGGCCTTGATCCGCAAATCCGCCTGGAAATTCATGGGCTGATTGAAGAAATGAAGTCCGAAAAACGCACGGTGGTGCTGACCACGCATTACATTGAAGAGGCTGAGCGGCTGTGCGACCGCGTGGCGATTATTGATGCTGGAAAAATTGTGGCTATTGGTACGCCGCGTGAATTGCAGCAGAAGAGCGCGGAACGCTCGCGCATCGACATTGTTTGCGCCCAGCCAATGAACGCTGCAGCGCTGCCGCAATGGCCAGACGCACTGGAAAGCCAACTGGACGGAGATGGAAGATCGCTAACGGTATATTCGTCGCGCCCTGCACGGACATTATTTGAGATCATGAAATGGCTGGACCAGCAGGGAATGCAACTGGAAGACGTCCACCTGAAAAGGCCAACGCTGGAAGATGTATTCGTGGAGCTGACCGGCAAGAAATTAAGGGATTGAAGACATGAAGCAATATCTCGCCATTATCGCCATGGACATCAGGCTCGCGCTGCGGTTGCGCGCGGTGATCTTCTTCAATTATCTCTTTCCGCTCATTTTTTTCTTCACGTTCGCGACCGTTTTGCGGGGAAGCAAGGGAGACATGGCGTTCGTTGTCACCATGTCTGTGACGTTGGGAGTGCTGGGCAGCGGATTCTTTGGGGCCGGCATTCGCGCCATCCAGGAGCGCGAGCTGGGTATCCTGCGGCGTTATAAGGTCACGCCGATCACGCCTGCTCCGCTGCTGGTTGGATCGATGGTTACGGGCTGGGCGATTTTTATCCCGTATATTGTCCTGCTGCTATTGATGGCGCACTTTATTTATGCCATGCCGCTGCCGGTGCATTTCTATGAGCTGCTGGCCTTCATCTCGTTGGGGTTGATCGCTTTCCGCGCCCTGGGCCTGGTGATTGCTTCAGTGGCCAACACCATGCAGGAAGGAACCATTCTGGTACAGCTTTTTTATTTCCCCATGCTGCTGCTGAGCGGGGCCACGTTTCCGGCAGAGAAGTTTCCCAGGGTCATGCAGATTAT
>DASXKZ010000005.1:0-89468 GCA_036496525.1 Candidatus Angelobacter sp. | reverse complement strand
CGAGTATCGCAAACAACTGTGTGAAAACCCGGCAACGGTGCACATGGGCGCCGCCGCCGTCATGATCGCCTCTGAAGGGCAGAGCCTTGAGACCAAGGCGGGGAAGACCAAAGACCAGCTAATACCTGAGCTGTATGGATTGAAGCCCGAGGACCTGGCGTTCTTTGCTGTGCACGCGGTGGAAGATGTGTACCACGTTGGTGACGGACTGGATCTGGTGTCTGAGATCTGCACCACGGCAAAAATGCAGAAGGAAGCGATTGAAGCCGTAGAAGGAACGTGTGACAGGTTCTGGCGTTTCTTTGATGGCATTCAAAAATCCTATGAAGCACAGGGTTATACGCTTTCCGAACCAGTTGCGGTCGGTACTCCGGCCTGAGGTGTGAAATGAGTGTGGCAGTCCGCATTTTTCCGGAGCAAGACGAAGGTACAGTCTCTCAGGTTCTAAGGCGTGTAAGCGAAAGCTATGAGACCGTCCGCGAGAACAACCAAAAATTCTCCGAGCTGCATGGAGCAATCATGCAACTGGAGCAATTTGTCCTCTCGGCGCCTCAGGATGGGACCAAAACCAATACTGTTCTGGACGGCATCTCGCCGGAAAAGTTGGCTCGCACGAATGAGGCTTATCGTTTCTGGCAGACCCGGCTTGAGGACCAGTTTGCGCAGCGCTTTGTAAAGGGTGGTCTTGTTTTGCAGGACTATTTTCTTTATGAGAGATTTTCGGCGCTGGTGAAACGCGAACTGGCGCTGATTTCCCGGTCTGCCTTCCAACGCATTCTGTTTCTCGGAAGCGGGGCCCTTCCTGTTAACGCACTGCTGCTTCACGCGGAAACGGGTGTGCCGGTTGATTGCGTAGCCCGCGATTCCAGCGCCATTGAGATCTCGCGAAAAGTGGTTGAGAGCTGTGGCGTTGGCGGTGCGGTGACTGTGCTAGGTGACGAGGATTCGGATTACGACATTCAGAATTACGACCTTATTGTGATTGGGGTTCTGTTCAAGACTAAAAAGAACGTTCTCAAAACCATCAGGAAACGTTCCCAGCCGGGTTGCCAGGTTCTCTGCCGGACATCGTGCGGGATTGGGCAGCTGATATATGAAAGCATCTCAGGCCGCGAGCGCCGCGGCTTTTATCTGAAGGCCCAGCAGCTTGCGCAAGGGCAACAGATAATTTCTACATGGTTACTTGAAGCTGCTGGAAGCGCCGCAGCAGACATCCGGTTGGAATGGCTGCACAATGTGGATTCCGATACTGGACGACAGCTCCTGCGCTTAATGAATCGTACTTTAGAGGAAGAGACAACCATTGGGTTTCCAGGTCCTATTGATGACCAGACCGGCAGCCTCCTGATGCAGCAATTGAATAAGGACGTGGAGTCAAGCCATCGCCACGTGCTTGTTGCTTATAAGGACGGCGTGATTGTCGGTCAGCTAATCCTCACTCCTAATTCCTCACCGAACCACCAGCATATTGTCGAACTCACCCGGGGCACCATTGATCCATCATTCCGTGGAGGCGGTCTTGCTTTGCGTGCGTTTCAGGAAATTGCCACCAAGTGCGAGGAGCTTAACCGGGAAGTGATTTGCCTTGATGTTAGGGCAGGCACTCATGCGGCTTTATGGTGGCAGCATTTTGGATTTAAGCAGTATGGCTTATTGGTGGACTACTCCCGGGCGGCCGGGAAGAGATATCAGGGGCTGTACTTAACACAAACCACTGAAGAGCTTAAAGAGCGTTTGAGAGAACTTCAGGGCGACAAGACAACAGTCAGCATCGGCGCGGATGCTGCCGCCCAATAACTTGTTGTCAGAGCGCAATTATCTTGCACACACTTAAAAATTTATTCGCTTCCACAGCAGGGCTGGACCACATACCCAAGGTTTTGTCCCGCACTCAAGAGAGGGCATTATGCAGAGCGTAATTTATAAGAGCCTTGCCGACTGCATTGGGAATACGCCGGTAGTTGAGGTGAACAGCAGTCTGATTCCGGAAAATAAACGGCTACTGGTAAAGCTGGAATATTGCAATCCCAGTTTCAGCATCAAGGACCGCACCGCATTAGGGCTTGTGAAGGCCGCCATGCGATCAGGAAAACTCAAGAAGGGCGGCACATTGATTGAGTCTACCTCAGGCAATCTGGGCAAGTCGCTGGCGATGCTTGGGGCCGTGTACGGTTTTCGCGTGATCGTGGTCATTGACGTAAAGACCAGTCCATCCGTCGTGCGCTGGTGCCAGGCATTTGGCGCGCAGATGGAGGTAGTCCGCGAAACGGATGAGAACGGTGGCTACCAGAAAACACGCGTTGCACGGGTAAAGCAATTACTGGAACAAATTCCGGGCGCGATCTGGCCTGACCAATATGATAATGAAGACAATCCAGCATTCCACGCCGCCTCCACTGGCGAGGAAGTTGTCGCGCTGGAGCCTGATGTTGTCGTCGGCAGTGTGAGCACCGGCGGGCATCTATGCGGCATCAGCCGCAAAGTGAAGGAAAAACGGCCCGGCACAACCGTGATTGCTTGTGATGTGGAAGGTTCTGCTGTCTTTGGCGGAACATTCCATTCTTATCTTGTGAATGGCTCAGGATTGAGTTGGCGCAGCCGTAACACTGACATCTCTGTCCTGGACAAAATATGCATTCTGTCTGATCAGGAAGCAATTTCAGCATGCCGCCTTCTGGCCAAAGAAAGCGGGTTGCTTGTGGGCGGATCGTCAGGGTTGGTGCTGTGTGGTTCAATTGCCTGGCTGAAGCAGACATCGGCCAAGAGCGTGGTGGCAATTATCCCGGACAGCGGCGCCAACTACCTTGATCAAATCTACAATGATGAATGGCTGGTGGAGAAGGGCATTACGCTGCTGGACCACAACGAATTGGACGGACACTTAAGTACCAAGCGAATTTTTGACGTGGAAGAGTACTGCTCTGAGCACCCTTGCAGCTTTGAGCTAAGCCACGTTGCCAGCGCTGTGTAAAGTTCGCAGTTAACGCCCATTTGTCCGGTAGATGCTGCGTCTCCCGGTGAGAGGGACTTCTTATGGTAACCGCTCCATCGCTTCCTCAACGCTCTCCGGACTCTGTGGTACCGGCGAGTGAAAAACGGTCTTACAGAGGCCTGGTCCTATTTGCCTGTTTCGTTGCTCTAGCCCTCATCACAATTGCGGTGGATGGCCCCCCACGGCCATTGTCGGAGCAATCCCCCCCTTCTGTATTTTCCGCAGCGCGCGCGCTGAAACATCTTTCTATCATCGCCCGCGCTCCGCATCCCATAAACTCCGCTGAACATGATGCAGTAAGAGACTATATTCTGCGCACTCTTCGCGAGACCGGGCTTGCTCCGCAGGTGCAGAGGATCACAGGCGAAGCCCAGGGCTTTGAAATTGATGGCGCCCTGGAGAATATTGTTTGCCGTCTGCAGGGAAGCAGCCAGGAAAAAGCAGTTCTGCTGGTTGCTCATTATGATTCGGTTGCTGCCGGCCCAGGGGCCAGCGATGATGGTGTTGCCGTGGCCGCTCTTTTGGAAACTGCGAGGGCGCTTAAATCTTTACCGCAACTCAAAAGAGACATCATATTTCTGCTCACTGATGGGGAAGAGGCTCATCTGTTGGGCGCTCGGGCTTTCGTTGCAGAACATCCGTGGGCAAAGGACGTTGGCATTGTCTTGAACTTTGAGGCGCGCGGCATACGCGGCCCTTCAATCATGTTCGAAACCAGTGATCAGAATGGCTGGCTAATCAGTCATTTCGGCCAGGCTGCGTCTCATCCGGTCGCCAATTCGCTTTCCTATGAGATCTACAAACGCATGCCGAACGATACCGACTTCACGGTGTTTCGACATGCCGGGTACTCAGGGCTGAACTTTGCGTTCATTGACGGACTTGCTTACTACCACAGTAAGTTTGACTCAATCCAAAACGTAGAGCCCGGAAGCTTGCAGCATCATGGCGACTATATGCTGGAATTGGCCCAGGAGTTTGGAAGCACCACCGGAGAGGCAGCCAAGTCTCCTAATATGGTCTATTTCGATGTGCTTGGAATGGTCCTGGTGCGATACTCAGGCCTGGTCGGCGTCATTTTCCTCGGACTTGCAGCGGCCATAGCATTCGCCCTCTTGTATATAGGGCTTCGTACCCAACGCCTTCAGATGGGCGGCTGCGCGCTTGGTCTGCTGGGAATGGTTTCTGGCGTTATTGTCACAGTGCTCGGAGCATGGATTAGCTATCAGCTTGTATTAGCCCCGCATTCGCACAGGATTCATCTCGGCCTGCGGCAGCATCCCGGACTGTACACATCGGCCTTTTGCGCTCTTGGACTAGCCTGCGCCATGGCATTGTATGCAGGGCTCTCGAAGAAAATAAGTGCTCTCCATTTGCTGGTGGGCAGTTGTCTCGGCTGGCTCGCTCTAACTTTAGTTATGAGTGGGTATTTTCCCGGAGGCACGTACCTCTTTCTTTGGCCACTGCTTTTCAGCTTACTTGGGACGTTGCTATTGATCGTGAAGGGTGGATCTGCGGCTCAGAACCTTCTGCTACCGTTGAGTGGAATACCGGCTGTTGTGATCATAGTTCCATTGGCCCATAAAATTTTCTGGGCTTTCGGATCTGGTTCTGTCTTGCTCGTCAGTGCAATGGTTGGCCTTGTAATTTCATTATTGATAGGGCAAATAGGCTTAGAGCGGACGGCACGCCGCTGGCTGCTTCCTACTTTGCTAGCATCTACCGGCATGGCGCTGTTGGTGGCGGCGATTGCAGTATCAGGAACTACTTAGGATTTTAAGCGCGCTGCGGTCATAACTCCACAAACACGTCATCGCCTTCAATTTCAAGCTTGAATATAGTAAGGCGCACGTCGGCCTTCCTGGGCGTCTTTCCGGTTCTTGGATCATACTGCCAGCCGTGCCAGGGGCAAACGATTTTACCGTTTTCAATCTTGCCCTGGCCCAACGGGCCGCCCCAGTGTGGACACACATTATCCATCGCACATATCTCCCCATCGACGTTTGCTACACACACAAAACGTCCGCGAGCTAGAAATTCTTTTACCTTACCTGGTTCCGGGAGATCAGCTCTGGTTCCGATCTTGATGAGTGCTGTTTTGGATTGCATCGTGGAAATGTGTCCCTGTGCTGAATTCAAATTCGTATTCTACTAAAGACTTTTTCATTGCAAATAGGAATCGGCATTGACAATGAAAAATTTGTCGCGGCTCGTTCTCAAAGGTATGTGGTGCTTTTAGTAGGCAGCCGCTTGCCTGCTAAGCCAGTGGACATGAGAGAGCAATCTAGAACCTTTGAGATTGAAAAGGAAAATAGAGTCCAATGAAAATTATTTCTTTCTTTTTGCAGCATTCCCGAAGAGCAGTGTTCCTGAGCGTAATGGCGGGAGTGTTTAGCGGCATCTGCAATGCTGCATTGCTTGCAGCCATCAATAGCGCATTGAAAGCTGGACATCCCAGCGCCGTGCTGATGTGGAGCTTTGCGGGCCTGTGCGTGTTGCTGCCACTTTCACGCTTTTCGTCGGAGCTGCTCTTGACCAAGCTAGGACAGGATGCAATGTATCAATTGCGCATGAAATTGTGTCGGCAGGTACTTTCTACGCCGCTACGCAATCTGGAGATACTTGGCCAAGCCCGCATCCTAACCACTTTGGCTGACGATATACCTACCATCATTACTGCACTGAACGCGATACCTGTGCTTTGTGTGAATGCTGCGCTGGTACTTGGCTGTCTCATCTATATGGGAACCTTATCCTGGTCCCTTTTTGGCATCGTGATCGTCTTTATGGTCCTTGGAATCATTTCATACCAACTCCCGATCATTAAAGTCCACAAGATGTTCCGGGCAGCAAGGAAAGACACCGAAACTTTGCAAGGGCACTTGCGCGCTCTTACGCAAGGAATCAAGGAGCTGAAAATCCACCAAGGCCGCCGAGAAGCATTTGTGACAGATGGACTCGACCTGACTGCGCTCTCTTTGAAGCGGAACAACATGTCTGCATTGCGCATGTATTCCGGGGCCGCAAGCTGGGGACAGATCCTGGTATTTGTTGTGATAGGGCTCTGCCTTTTTCTTCTTCCCACCTTGGGCCACATCAGCGGACCCACTTTGACGGGATATACTCTGGCGCTTCTCTACTTGATGACACCGCTCCAGGTCATCATGAACAGCTTGCCGCAATTGGGGCGCGCCAGCGTGGCTTTGCAAACGCAGAACGAACTGGGACTCACCCTGGCTAGCACGAAAGCGGAGATATCCACTGCTACAGGCCAGCCGGATTCCAGGTGGAACACGTTGGATCTCAGGACCGTTACCCACTCCTACACCGTGGAAAGCGATTCCCAAACTTTCGTGCTCGGTCCTGTTGATCTCACCTTCAGGCCAGGAGAATTGGTTTTTATCACCGGAGGCAATGGCAGCGGCAAAACAACATTGATCAAGCTGATTACGGGCCTTTATCTGCCGGAGCAAGGGCACGTCTATCTGAATGGCCGGCAGATCAACGATGAAACTGTGGAGTGGTACCGGCAGCATTTTTCGGTCGTTTTTTCCGATTTCTTTCTCTTCGAGCAATTATTGGGTTTAGCCGGCCCAGAGGCTGAAGGCCAGGCGCAACTATATCTTGAGCAGTTGAAGCTCTCCCATAAAGTGAGTGTTACAGACGGAAAGCTTTCCACGACGGAGCTTTCGCAGGGCCAGCGGAAGCGTCTGGGACTGTTAACAGCGTACCTGGAAGATCGCCCAATCTACGTGTTTGACGAATGGGCCGCTGACCAGGACCCATATTTCAAGAACATCTTCTACATGCACTTGCTTCCAGAGCTGAAGGCCAAAGGAAAAACAATACTTGTGATCAGCCATGATGATCGGTACTACAGCGTGGCCGATCGGGTCATCAAGTTGGACGAGGGACAGATAGTCAGCGACACTGGTGAAAAGGTTGCGGCATCGTTTGAGAAGGCCGCCGCGCATCATCTTTCCAGCCTGTAGGTTCTCAGCATCCTTCTGGGTCCGACCGGTGAAATGCTCGAACGAAAGATTGTGCAGCTTGAGATGGAGTTGCGTGTCCTTGGCATTTCACAAATCCTACGTTTTCATGGCCCGGTCAGACACACATCGGCACTGCTGCCGGCTAGCGTCAGAAAATAACAGATACGCTATGCAGTTTGCGCAAGAGCTTGCGGATAATATTCAACCGGAGCCTTACGCGGCATTCGGGGGCTGACCGCCTTCACCCATTCTGGATCAACCTCAGCGACAACAGTCCTCATCATAATGCTGATCGAAACCAACAGGCGCTGCTTGGGCAGAATGGAAGTAAGTACTCCTACCACCCCCTGCAACGGCCCTTCCTCGACGCGAACTTTGTCCCCTACATTCAAACCTTTCCATACGCACAGCGGCGATCCGGAATTGGTAAGGACCTGGATTGACTGAATCTCTTCCGGATCAATCGGAGCAGGCTTTCCGCCGAATTCAACAATGCGAATAACGCCGGGAGTGGTAACAATCAACCCGTAGACATTTGCGTTGACTCTACAGAATACGTACCCAGGAAAAAGCGGCGCTTCATAAGTAATGCGTTTTTTTCTTACGCTGCAAGTAGGTAAAAACTCTTCATAACCTTTTGCCCTCAACATCGTTGCTACCTGTTGCTCAGTTCGGTTTCTCACTTGTAACGCAAACCATTGATTCTGGAGCACCACGGGTACGCCTCCTAGGTCCAAAATGGAACTTTCAAAATAGAATGTTTATCGAACGTGTGCCCATAGTAGTGAGAAGCCCAACGAGTCACAACGGTCGAAAAGACGAGGCAATACCTAGACAAAAAGTATAGGTGTAATGTGACGATGACGATTACTTATGAAGAGCAAAGACTTGGTAGTGGGCAATGAACTCCTGTACTAGAGCGGATTTCACGACATCACAAAAATCAATTATGTATGGGTTCATTTAAGGAAAATGTTGTTGTGCAGTTTTGGGAAGTTGGTTGTCATCTTTAGGGATGAACAAGAGCAACGTGGTACGCTTACTTTCCTGCAAGTGCGGACGTTCCGGCAATCGCGGGACCAAGTACATCAGTGATGCATACGAAAGTGCTTTTCATACAGATGGTCCCCGCAGATGGTCCCCGGCGAGAATTTGAGCAGGCGCTCAATCAAATATCGAGGGAACAGGAATCACGCATCTCGAAGTCATGGCTCTCGGTCAAAACGGCAAATTGAAAATTTATGGGAAATTTGGATTTCCCATATGGAAGTTTTGAATTATTGCTGAGCATGCATAACGTTCAGATAAAGATGCTTTCTTTCTGTGGCAAGTTACACATTCGAAATTGTCGTTGAGTTGTCGACGTGGATTTTTAATTTTCCTGTACTTGTACTTCAAGAACTCGCAGTTTCGGTGCATTTCACGCACGTTAATCAGGGTGCGTAAGTCCCACTTCTTCTTGCGCTTTAAGGGGTTGTCTTAACAGAGCAATAGTAAGACTGATACCACTGGATGAAACGTTCCAAGCCGACTTCGATCGGTGTAGACGGGCGAAAGCCGGTATCTTGCATCAGGTCATCGACATCGGCAAAGGTTGCAGGAACGTCGCCCGGCTGCATGGGAAGCAGATTTTTGCGAACGGTTTTGCCCAGGGACTTCTCCAATATCTTGATCAGCTTCATTAGCTCCACCGGCTGATGATTGCCGATATTGTAGAGCTTATAAGGAGCCGAACTGGGATTGCTCGCCTCACCGGGAGCAGGCGGCCTGTCCGCAACGAGCAATACACCTTCCACGATGTCATCAATGTAAGTGAAATCGCGCTGCATCTTGCCGTAATTGAATACGTCAATGGGTTTGTCGTCGAGGATGGCCTTGGTGAATGAGAAAATCGCCATGTCAGGCCTGCCCCACGGACCGTACACGGTGAAGAAGCGCAATCCCGTCGTTGGAATCTGGAACAGATGACTATATGCGTGGGCCATTAGTTCATTGCTTTTCTTGCTGGCTGCATAGAGGCTGATAGGATGATCGACGTTGTCCTGAACTGAAAAAGGCAGCTTCTTATTTGCGCCGTAAACGCTCGAGCTGCTGGCGTAGACTAAGTGTTTCACCGGGAAGCGCCTGCAACCCTCAAGAATATTGGTGAAGCCAACAATATTGCTTTGAATATAAGCGTGCGGGTTCTCCAGGCTATAGCGAACGCCTGCTTGCGCCGCCAGATGGATCACGCGCTCGAATTTCCCGCTCTCGAACAAGTTGGTTGCCTTTTTGTCATCGGCCAGGTCCATCTTGATGAAACGGAAGTTAGAGTAGGGCTGCAATGCGTCCAGGCGCGCTTGTTTCAGCCGAACGTCATAGTAGTCGCTCAGGTTATCGATGCCTGTTACGTTATGTCCGGTTTGGAGCAATTGGGCGGCTACGTGCATGCCGATGAACCCCGCCACTCCTGTCACTAAGACTTCCATCGAAACCTCATTCGGTCGCGGCCTGCCGCAAATGTGCGGTCTATATATTCGCTTTGAATTTCGCCAATCGCTTAAGCGGCTTTGCCGCGCGGGGCTGCGTCTTGTCCATTCTTCGCGGCATAGGCTGCTACTTTGCGCAGCGCTGCAGCACACTCTCGGACATACCGCTCTGAGACCTTGGTAAATGGCGGCAGAGTCAGCAGGCGGCCCGCCAGGCTTCGGACTACCGGCAGATCGCTCTGTGCCTGCGAGTTATCCGGTGAGCGGCTGGCCTCCAGATAGCCACCGAGTTCTGAGCTATCCAGCGTGGTGAAGATGGGTGTCTCGCTCAGCATGCGCTTGCTTTTGCCGAGACGTGCATAGCGCTCCTTGGATATCGGAACACCTTCTGCCTGCGCGGCCTGCAGAAACTCTGAGCTCTTCCAATTTCCCGCCTTCTCAGGTGAATAGCGCACGATGAATTCGAGGAAGCCACCGCGTACCGCCTCCGGCAGGGTTTTGATTGGCTGGACGGCCTCGCAGTCTGCCAGCTCTTCGCAGAGGATGTCGTAATTGCGTTGGCGTCTTCGGTTCAACTCCGGAAGACGCGACAGGCTGCCGGTGGCCAGCATAATGCCGTACAAGTGAGGACGGTACTTGACGCCAAGGCTCAGGTAATCAGTATCAAAAGTATTTTTCGCCTGGCCTGCTTTCAGACGCCCGTATTGGCCAAGCGCCAGCATACGGTCGAACAGCACGGGATTGTCAGTGACCGCAATGCCGGCTTCTCCGCCAGAGACTGCCTTCGGACCCTGAAGGCTGAAGCAGCCAATGTCTCCCCACGATCCCACAGCACGATTGCGATAAAGGGCGCCATGAGCGTGCGAACAATCTTCAATGAGACCGAGATTATGGCGGCGCGCAATTTCTGCAAAGCGATCCATGGGCGCGGGGTTACCCCACAGGTGGACGACGCAGATCGCGCGCGTGCGGGCGGTGATCCGGCGCTCCACGTCATCAGGATTGGCGACCAAGGTTTCCGGATCGACGTCGCAGAAAACCGGGCGTCCCCCGCACTGCAGGATGGGAGCGGCCGTGGCAAAGAAGGTATAGCCGGGAACGATGACTTCTGTGCTCGGCTTCACTTCCAACGCAAAATAGGCGCTGTGAAGTGCCGCCGTTCCGCTGTTCATTGCCAGCGCGTATTGGCTGCCGGTAAGCTGCGCGAACTGCCGCTCAAATTCAGCGATTGGCCCTTCGCCTTTAGCTTCTGTGTTGATGTCGTCGCGGGCTGCGGCCAGTATCGGGTTAAGGTCGGAGCGCCGCACCTGGCGCCAGCTTTCTTTATATTCGCTGCGGACGGCGCGAGGGCCGCCGAAGATAGCTAGTTCATTCGCGTTCATGAATCTCCTCATGCGGGTATCTGTTCAGCAACAGTGTTTGATTTCCGATTCTGCCGTTGCCGCCCGTCGTAAACAGCAGTCGTCAGACCTGCATAACAGTCGTTGGTGTGATCGAGTGGGAGCGTGACTGGCCGCCCGCTCAAAGCGGAAGCATAGATCGCTGTGCAGATTTCAAGCGACGCGCGTGCGTCATCAGGGCCGATCGGCAAAGAGCGTCCTTCGAGAATCGCAGCAACCACATCCGCCAGGTAAGGCGTGTGCGCGCTGCTCGCGGCGTGTTTTGTGGAAGGCGGTTCAGCCAAAGGGTGTGCCTCCAGAACAGCGCGCAGCGATTCATCGCGCCAATTTGTGTCAAGAGATTCCAGCGTCCAGGGTGAATGCGTTGACGCGCGTTCGCCGATTACATCAAAGCCGTGGCTGGAGCGCTGTGCCGTCATGGTCCCCTGGCAGCTCACCATCGCGCCGCTCTCAAAACGCACTGTGGCTGCGCACGTATCTTCAGACTCGATCGCTTCGCGTAGGGTGTCCATAGTGGCCGTAACTTCTGTGGCCTTGCCGAAAATGTGTTGCATGAGATCGATCTCGTGAATGAGCTGCGTCATCACCACGCCCCCGCCGGCGGTCTGCCATTGCCCCCACCAGGGACGGCGTTTCTTGGCTGGCTTTGCCGGTTTGCCATCTTTGGCTGGCCGTGCCGGAGCTTCAAATTTTGCGAAGCGGTGGAAGCGGCCGAACAACAGCTCTCCCAAGCGTCCATGGTCGCGCAACCAGAGCGCTCGTTGCACCTCGGGAAGGTAGCGAAATTGATACACAGTGGAGAGCTTCCCTGGATGCTTCCTCGCCACGTCAATGATCCGGTCTGCCGACTCCAGCGTATGCGCCAGAGGTTTTTCGCAGACCACGAACTTGCCTGAATCCAGAGCATCGATGACTATGCGCTCGTGCAGGACAGGCGGTGTGCACACAGTGATGATATCGATATCGTTTCGATCGAGCATCCTGCGATAGTCCGTGCAGGAGAAGGGAATTGAGTGCTGCGTGGCGGCCTTCTGTAACTGGAGTTCGTCGATATCGGCGATGGCAACCAGTTGGGCGCGGCCCCCAAGGCCATTGCACGCTATGGCGTGCTGCTCAGAAATTCGTCCCGCACCGACAATTCCGATTTTCACAATGTCCATAACCTTCCTTTAACCAGCGGATTCGTGCTCTATGCGGCAATAAGCGATTGCATGGTGCGGCAATTTGCATTTGCATGGCGCGCCAGCACTGAAAGAAGCTGCGCCAACGCCTGCAATTCATCAGCATCCATCACCGCATGATGAAGCATGATCCCGATGGAGGCTTCGCTTTCGAGTTTCGCAGCCAATAGTTCTCCCCACTCCATGCGGTCGAGCCGCACTTTCTTGCGATGGGCAAACCAATCCACAGCTATCGGCAGCTCACACACGCCGGAAATTTCGAGTGGGACAGCATACGAGTCACGGGAGAGCACCTGGAATCCGAGCTCCGCCAGGCAGCGCGCCGTCACTGCGGTGCAGCGGTTCCATGGCGGCGTGAAAATGGGATCAGGTTCGGTCTCAAGCAACTCAGCCAAACGATGCTGGCCATTTTCAATGTCACAGCGCTGAGCGACGTAATCTCTAGCGGGACCAAATTCACATTTCTTGCCATTAGACTCGTGGTTGAGATGTGCGTAGCCGTGCTGATGAATGCGCAGACGTTCCGGGTGGGCCGCCATGCGCCGCGACAACTTTTGCGCGAAAGCAGGATTCAGAGCTGCAGGTATCGCTGCAAGGTCCACTGGAACTCCAAAATCAGCGAAGATATCCAACAGCAACAACACGCGATCATCGCTCCAACCACAATCATCGTCGCGAAAAAACAACCGCGCCGGATGGGCCAGGCCATCCAGCGCCTCGCGCACCGGTACCAGCCAGTCCACGTTCCCATCATTAGGCTTTTTTGAATGACTCGTCGCTTTTATTTGCCGCTGCTGTGCCAACTCTGTGAGCACGTGAGCAGTGTTCTTGACGCCATTCATGTCCAGTTCGATGGCGCTTGGCTGGAACCGTAGCAACGTCTCAATTTCTGCGGCTAGGGCTTGCGCACCCAGGCGTTCCGATTCCAACACCCGCAAAGCGCCCAGACGCTCCAGCCGGCGTGCCCGGTTCATCTGTTCATCTTGTTTGTCTCCGCTGAAAGGAACCACTAAAGCGGGAACACGCGTGCGCAGTATGTCCATTGTGGTGTTGTAACCGCACTGGCTGATCGATGCTGCGGCCTGCCGCAATTCCGCGCCCAAATCCGGCACCGATCTGATGAGCGAGATACCCTCTTTCTCTCGCGCAAGGTCTTCCAGAGCTTGCCAGGACTGTTCTGGAATGAATGGTCCACCAATCACCCGCATGGCAGGCTTGGTTGGCACGTCCAGCACTTCATGCGCATGAATCGCAGTGCGCAGCAGGGCTTCACCCACCAGACCGCCTCCGGCAGAGACCACGATGCGTGCGGCGCGCCTGGGCTTCGGATTCGCATCTTCTCGGTGCTCCCTGGTCACGAAGCCGGTGTAATAGGCAGGAACCTTAAGCGGGGAGCAAGGATGAAACGACTCTTCCAGCCGGGCGAAATGCGGGTCAGAGTGAACGAGTATGGCGTCAAAATAGCGGTTTGCCCGGTAGCATGCCAACTCATCATGGTGCTGATTGCGCTGTACCAGAATGTCGCGCAAGCTGCAAACAACAACGGGCGGCATGCTTAAGGCGCGGGCATCCTCCAGAAGCGCAATTAGCTCCACAGCAAACTTCTTCCTGCCAAAGGGAAATAGTTCGATGAACAGGACTTCAGGCTTCGCCGAGCAAAGAGCCTTGCGCATGATCTCTTGCCGAAGCTGTTGCGCTTGCCTGACAGTATGGTTGTCGTCACGGCTGAGAAGCTGCATCTCCGAGTCGAAGCCCAAAGGCGGGAGATTGATGATCTCAACATTTGCAGGCGGCTCTTGTCCTTCCGGCAGCGGTCCGCCGTTCAGGAAGACAACGTCAAAATGGTTGGTGAGGCCGCCCGCAATGGAAAACGAGCGAATGAGATGCCCCATTCCCAGGGAGTGCTGGCAATAGAAAAGAAGCCGCGGCCGCATGCTCATCAGCACCTAGTTCCTCGATTCCCGGAAGTTAAACCGCACGGACATCTGAATCGTCCGGGCGGGCAACGCGTTGGTGGCCTCGCCGAACCGCGGCGATGACACCTCGCCGATGATGTTCGTCAGGTTCGTATGGTTGAAGAGATTGAACGCGTCAAAGCTCACCTCGATCTTCCTGAAGGCACTCACGTCACCGTCCTCATTCAGCGCGCCTTTAAAGAATGTGAATAATTTGCTCACGCGCAAATCGGTTTGCACAAAGCCGGGCTCCTGACCCGTGTTGCGTGTGACTCCCGGAGGACGGTCATTCGCAACCCCATCGCCATTGTCGTCAGAACCCGTGGTTATGTTGAACGGTGTTCCTGAATTGGCAGCCAGCATGAGCCCGAGCCTGAAGGCGCCGGGCAGATCAGCCGTACCGGCCAGCACAAAGCGATGGCGCATGTCGAATGACGAGCGGCCCCATTCTGGCCCGAGGTTGCGGCTGTCGGCAGGTAGCTCCAGGGGGCCATCGGTGTTGTCATCGCTGCGGGACAGCGTGTACTGCGCCTTGAATTTCACGGCTTTCTTCACGCGGCCCTGGAGACTGGCAATGAGCGCGTTGCTGCGCAGGAGTCCAGTAGATTCCACCTGTCTTCGCAGAAAAAGATTGGGGTCAGGCCTGACGCCGGCCACCGGCGCATTCACATCCAGCGCGCGGAACAGATGGACACCGCGCAAGTATCGATATTCGAGAGTACCGCGCAATGTCTCAAAGAGCGGACGCTCTACGCTTGCGCTTGCCTGAAATAAATAGGGGGATAGCGCGGTTGGATCAAGCTGCCAGATGCTCGGCTTCACGCCCCCCAGTGAAGCGACTGGAAAGAGCGGATGCCTGACAATGAATTCGCGTTCTTGCGTACCATTCAGCAGGCTGGTCTGCTCTATGACGTGGTCGGAAAGCCGATCGTAAAAAATGCCAGCGCCGGCCCGAAAAACCGTTTTTCCTCCCCCCGGCGCGTATCCAACGGCAATGCGGGGCGCGAAGTGAGTGGGGCTGGTCAAGTGCTGCTGCCAGTCATAACGCAGCCCGAGCATCAAGGTGAAATGAGATTGGAAGTTAATTGTGTCCTGGACGAATCCATACGCCTCATGCTTGGTGAAGGAGAGATGCGGATTCCCAGTTGCAGTCTGGAACAATACCGGCGCTTGACCGTTGAATGCAGAGAGATCAGGGAACGTGAATATCCCGCCGAAGTTCGTGCTATCGGCAGCGCTGAAAAATTTTGGGAGAAAAGCAGCCCCGGCACGGAGCGTGTGCGAGCCTTGGACGTAATTGATCACGTCCTGAATCTCCATCCTCGTCCCGTCCTGAGAGAATGCCGATGGATTGGGCCCTCCAATAAATGCCCCGCTCACATCGACTTCGGAAGCTGAGGCAGGAAGTCCAATTCGCTCGTGCTCGCGTTCATAGCTGAACCGCACCACATTCAGGAACGTCGCCGACGGAGCAGTGTTGTACAACAATTTCAGGTTGTGCCGTGTGGTCTCCGCAGTGGTGGCATGCTCGGGAAGCTGTAGCCCGCCGACTCCCCGGTTTTCCTGCGGATTATTGCGGAAGTTATAAAAGACCGACAGCGTGTTATCTCCGACGGGCTTGAAGTCCGCGCGGGCAACTATGTTGTTCGTAGTCTGTGCGGTTGGTACATTTTGTATCAGCTGGCCCTGCGGCGTAGTGGCGTTCACGATCGCATCTTCATCGTTGCTGAGGCGTGAAGCGCTCAGGAAAAATCGCGCATGCCGGAGAGGCAACGGGCCGCCCAGAGTAGCTTCCCATAGACGACGGTCAAGATTGGGCTTTTCCAGGGCAAATGCATTTTTGGCGTCGAAGATGTCGCTGCGCCCATAAAAAGCCAGATTGCCGTCAAAATGCGACCGGGAGCCGTTGCGGGTAACCACCTCCAGGCGGCCTGAACCTGGACGCCTGAATTCGGCCGAATAAGGGTCCTTATTTATATAAATTCTTTTGATCGCATCCGTAGGCTCGCTGAGCGCACTGCTTTCCACACCATCCACAACAATGGATGTTCCCTCCACGCCCTGAGCGGCAGGCGAGAGAAAATTACTAACTACGGGTAGAATATCCTGGCTCTGCGATGGAAGTCCGGCGATGAAATCCGCGTTGACATTGACGGAATCGGCATTGTTTTCCGGTGCATCAGGACGTGATCCTGAAGCGCTCACGTCGACGACTTCTTCCGTGCTGCTGATCGGCATTGTCATGCGAAGATTCGTTACTGCCTGGTTATGAACTGAGACGACCATTTCAAAGCGCTTGAAGCCCTCAGCTTCACCCTTCAGCACGTATTCGCCGGGAGAGACATTGGGAAATACAAACCTGCCCTCACCGTCGCTCTTGGCGGCCATCGCCTGACTAGTGGCCTTGCCGGTCAACGTAAGTTGCGCACCCGGAATCACAGCACCGCTCGGATCTTCCACCGTGCCACTGACAGCAACGCTTGTTTGGGCGTTCGCCACCACGCTTGCAAAAAGCGCCAATATCAGAAGCAACGTTATGGTTTTCATGCTTACCTCACAGCGGTCGATTCAAAATCAACTGTCACGCCCGAACGGAAGTCCAAATCAAATCACGTCCTGATCTCACTCGTTGCGGTAGGGCGCCCCCTGAACTCCCACAGATCACGATATTGACCTTCGCGTGCCAAAAGTTCCCGGTGGGAGCCCTGCTCCATGATCCGCCCGTCTGCCAACAATAAAATCAAATCCGCGCCGGCAGCTGCTTCCAGATCGTGCGTGATCAAAATCGACGTTCTGCCCGCCATCAGCCTTTGCAAGGCTTCACGCACGGTGGATTCGCTTTCAATATCCAGGCCAGTCATGGGCTCATCAAGAATCAAAATGGGCATGTTGCGAATGAAGGTTCGCGCAATGGCGATGCGCTGGCGCTGTCCGCCGGAAAGCGTTGTCCCTCGCTCACCGACTACGGTGTCATAGCCGTTCTCCAACTCCATAATGAAGTCATGAGCATTCGCAGCCTTTGCTGCGGCCACAATCTCCTGTTTGGTGGCATCGAGTTTTCCGTAGGCAATGTTTTCGCGCACTGTGGTAGCGAAAAGCAGCGAATCCTGGAGAACAATCCCGAATTCCTGCCGCAGGCTCTCAAGCCGGTACTTCCGGATATCGACTCCATCAATCGTGATCGATCCAGTCTGCGCGTCATACAGGCGCAGTGTAAGCGCGCTCAACGTTGACTTCCCTGATCCGGAACGGCCCAGCAGCGCAACATGTTGTCCGGGCGCCACGCTGAAGGAAACATTCTTCAACACTGGCTCACCGGTGTCATAAGCGAAAGACACATTGTCAAAGGAGATTCCTCCTTTGAGGTTTGCTGCTTCTATAGCGTCAGCGGCGTCCTTAACATGAGGCTCAAGATCCATGACATCAGCAATCCGTCGCCCCGTTACCGCAGCACGGCTGACACGGCTGGAAAGTTTGGCCAGATTGCGAATCGGCGTGTACATGCTGTTCATGTACGCGGCAAATACCAGGACGTTTCCCGGTGTCATCTGCCCTCTGAGAGCTTCCAGTGAGCCCACTAAAACGACGGCCCACGTCCCCACGGCAACCGTCAGATCGGCTGCGCGCGCTGCAGCCGCTTCCAGCCGCGCCGTACGCACGCTCTCTTTCAATGCTTCAGCGCTATCGCTCTCAAAACGTTCCTTTTCGTAGCTTCCTCTGCCAAATGCCTGCACCAGGTGCATGGATGAAAGGACTTCACTTGCTTTGGCTGCGATTTGGCCCTCAGCCCTCCTCTGGCGTCTGGCAGAGTCCCTGATCTTGCGATAGCGCAGTAGAGACAAGAAAACCAGCACCGGGGATACAGCCAGGACGATCAAGCTCAATCTCCAGTTCACCGTCACCATGATCGCGATCATTCCTAGCAAGGTCAGGAATTCGGAGACAAAGGTGAGCACAAATTCGATGAGTGCGTCCCGCAATACGTTGGTATCTGAAGTAATGTTGGTAAGAAGCTCACCCGATCGCATGCGTGCATGGAAGGACAAGGAGAGCCTCTGCAGGTGAACAAACAATGCCCTGCGCAATGAATGAGCGAAGCGAAAGCCGATCTGGGACACAATGTGCGTTTGTGAATACGCCGCAAAGCTCTTCAACAGGGAGATGGCCACGATTCCCGAAGAAATAATGATGATGCTCGCAATCTGGCCGTGCGAGAGCAAGCCGTGCATGAACGACAAGGAATGCGGTATCGGCTTTTTGAAGAGAATGTAGTCAAAGATGAGTTTGAGCGGCCAGGGCCGCAGGAGGTCGGCAAAAGCCAGCAGAACGGTGCAGAGCGCGGCAATCGAAAGCCGGCCTTTCACTTCCACCAGATGTTCGCGAACAACTCTGTAGAACCGTCCTCGAGTATCCTTGCCCATCAGCAGAATACCTCCACCGGTTCGCCTAACAAGCGTTGCGCGTCATGCAAGAGTTCAGGGAGGCTCTGGAGTCCGCGTACGCGAATGCGGCTTACCGCGCGGAATGCGCGTTCTGCGAACAGCGCCGCTGCCATGTGCCAGCGCAGCGATTCCGGGTCAGGCAGTATGCCAATCTGCTGGTAGCCGGTAAGAAATGCGTTCGCCAGCGAGCATTCGTCGGCTTCAGTCAACTTTCCAATATGCCGTTCATAGCGTAGTGCCGCCAACAGGCTGCCCAGGTCGACAGCGGGCCGGCCCACCGAGGCCTGGTCGAGATCAATTAGGGCAACCCCGCGTTCCAGCAGAATTCCATTCTTGGGATGAACGTCACCGTGCAGGCATACGCTCTGTTCATCCCATTCTTTCTTTTGAGTGAGCAAGGCATCGCAAAGCTCTGAAGCCTGTTGCGCCAGATCCGGGCGCACGAGCCCGATGCTGGCACTCGCCAATCGCATATGGGAATCTGTGAAGCGCGGGAACCCAGGCAGATGCACCGGTGCAGGCAGCATATGCAGACCTGCCAGGGCCTGCCCCAGACGTGTGAATGCTCCAAACACTTCTCGGCCCTGAACGTCAGCCATGCGCCTGCCATGCAATGCCTGAAGGACCAAAATGTGGTGCTGGGCAGAGTGGTGGATCACCTGAGGAAACTGAATTTTTGCCTGTCCAGCCTCGGCGTTCTGCCGCAGGGACGTATATGTCTTGAAGCAGGTCTGGCTGTGATCACTCGCGTAAACTTTGGCGTAGGCCAAAAGGTCGTCTTGGGCGCTTAAGCACTGAACAGTCGCGCAATTCTCAGGCGCATAAGCCACCACATTGCTTCTGGTCCATCGAGGTTCAAAAAGCTCTGCTAATTCGCGCGGTACATCAGCAAGGTTGTGGAGATTCGCAATCTTGCGATCATTGGGGAAGGTCCAGAAAATGCTCTCTGTTTCTGCGTGATGAAATACCGACCGAAATAGATCGCAACCCACGATTTTCGGCTTTAGTTGCTCAAAGCACTTCCGGCTGCCGCCTTTTGGAAATGCGCGTCCGGCAATCATGCACGACTGTCCGCATGCAGACACTCTGTAAGCCACGCGCAAACTTTCTCCTGCGTGATAGGTGGTTCGAATGTGCTCACAAGGGTCAACAACGATCGGCCCGTTGACTCCCAGCTCACGGGAGAACAGATCCGCCATAAACTCGGGGTCGAGCAGCAAGTCGCGCTGTGGCAGCACGCGGTCTGCAATCAGAGAAACGGAGCAAGTCGTGGAGCTCATTCAAACCTTCCTGTGCCCGTGGTCCATCCATCCTTGGGGGCCCAGCTTACCCAGGCGGCAGGCCGTGGTACGGCAAATTGAATCTGATCGTTCTGGCTGGAGCAGTCCTGAACGTTGCAGGCGACAAAGCGTGCGTTCTGCTTTTGTCCGGCCGAACGTGACCAGACAGCAGAGGCGCGGCAATGGAACGAATCGACGGCGTGGTCCGTAATGGATGGGCCACAGCCTACATAGTCGGTGCAGGCACCGTCCTTTCCTATGCGGCTGACTTGTATTGCAAGGTTCGGTGATGTTGCCGTTGGGCTGTGGACGATCTTGAGCTCTGGTACCTGACGTGACGAACCCGAGGGTACAAGCACGGTCACAAACTCGGCGCTGTTCGCTCCTTCAATACTCGCACTGATTACCGGCGCCTCCTGCTTCACTCCATACAGCGGCGCGAACCAGCCTGGATCTATCTGCAAACTACTTCCGCGACTGAATACCAGCGCCAGGTCTGGAGCACACACAGTGTTGCCAATCAGGTGAACGCGGTCCCAAGTTTCCGGAGAGAGATGGAAACGCAGATCAAAGCGATGTGGCCGCTCTCCGGCCAGCGAATCACAGATGATCCAGTATTCATCGGCTATAAAGAAGATGCGGCGCGTGTGGACGACCTCGTAACAGGGGCTCTGGGCCGTTCCACACAGAAGATCAAAGCCCGGCGCACTCCAGCGTTCAATCAATCGAGCCTGCGGCAACGGCTTCTTCGGTTTTCCCCGCCGATAAGCGACTTGGTCCAGGCCGTCAATGCACACGGTGTTGTGCGCAGCCGTGCCTTTGAACCAATGGCGAAAGTTGGGAGGATGCTCAGAGTAGGTGTAACGCCCGGGATCAATCAGCAAGGATTTGCCCCCTGCAGCAATCTCCACATTCAGCATGTCATAGTGCCCATGCCCGCCATCGCCCAGCGGGCCGCAGTCGAAGATCAGGAAGCTCTCCTGCTCGAATGGAGTCTGGCTTTTGCCCCAATCACTCCGCTGTAGGTAATAGCCGGCATCAGGAAAACTCACATAACGCTTTTGCGGCGGCACGCCCTCGGCACCGGCGGTAGCTGCATAAAGGAAGTCAGCACGAGAGAGCATCGACGCAGCAAGCTGAAGCAAGTCAGAATAATTTCCCGCGTCGCTGTCAGAGAGAGTGGGAATGCCGCCATCCGGGCGATGGCAATGCATGGCAAATTCGCAAGCCCGTTCCAGGCGCTGGTCATACTCGCGGGGAAAGCTGAGGCCAAAGCGGCGGACATTCTCACGCGCGCCGAGATAAGACCTGAGCACCATCATGTGGTAATGCGTTGAGTGCTCACGATGAACGCCATCAGGACGAACATCGGTAAGCAGATTCTGGCAGAACGCCTCCATGACAAAATCAAGAAGGTCGGCATCGAGCGCGGCTTCGGGCAAAGCCAGCGCGACGATCAAAAGCGCATAGAGTTCCAGAGTGCGATGATTGCGTTCCGCTGTGAGGTGGTTGCGAAGATATCTCGTCTGCTGCGCCACGTTCGCGACTATCTTTTCGTCCAGCCCTTCAGAGAGCCCGGCAAAGTGCGGCGAATCAGCAAAGATGTTCCACGCATAAATCCAATTTTGAATGCGCCGGGCAATAGCATCTGTGGGACCGAAATCGGCGGGAACCTGCCGGATCCACGACGCCACCAGCCTTTCCCAGGCATGCTGGAACCGCGCTTCGCCGGTTTCGGCAAACGCGGCAGCCAGGTCCAGGCCAAAGTAAAACTTGATCCAGGCGATTTGCCACTCTTCATCGTGCGGCAGACCCGCCACCAGCCAGCTTGGATCGAGACCAAGTTCTAACGTGACACCGTTCTCCGTGAACTTGCCCGCGCACACGTCTTCGGCGATCTTGCGGTCGCGATACGCGTGCTCGATCACGCAGAATAGCGGTCGCGGTCTGATTTGTGTACTGGCATGGGTCGTCATGCGGCGCACTCCCGAAGCAGACTAGCCATGCGCGATGCGAGCTTATCGCCGTTAAAGCGCGTCTCAATGGTCTCCTGCGCATTGCGGGATAGATCTTCGGCAAGGCGGTGGTCACGTGTAAGACGGAGAAAGGCCTCAGCAAGCCCGCGGGGGTCTTCAGACGGGACCATCAGTCCGTTGACTCCATCATGGATAAGTTCCGGGATTCCCGAGATCGGAGTGCTGACCACCGGGACCCCGACAGCCATCGCCTCCATCAGCACGTTGGGAATGCCATCACGATCGCCATTCTCGAGCACACGGCACGGCAGGCAGAAAGCACTTGCTTTCCGGTACTCGTCAAAGAGCTGTGACTGTGACATTGGCCCCGGCAACAAAACATTCTTTTCCAGTCCATTCGCAGTAATCAGCCGGCGGATCTCTTTTTCGTGCTCTCCGCCTTCAGCCACAATCACGGCTTCAAAGGGCACGCGTTGCTGTTGCAGAATGGCGCAAGCCTGCACAAGAATGTCAAAGCCCTTCTTGGGTATCAGGCGGCCAACTCCCAGTACGCGAAAGTGCCCGTTCGTCGAGCGGGCGGTGGGCTGTTCTCTCATGATGTTGCAGAACTCTGCGTTGAGTCCGTGATAAATGCAGTGGACCGAAGTCTTACTGCCCAGGTTTTCCAGATAATCGCGATTGGCGTCAGTACAGGTGATGACGAAGCGCGCGGCATCCATCTTGCGGCGCAGGAGACCCGCGGGATTAAGACTGGGCAGATAGATATCCTTGGCATGCGCCGTAAAGGAAAAGGGAAGCTTGGTCATCATGGATGCAAGCCATGTTACGGTGGTCGCGCCATGGCAGTAGTGTCCGTGAATGTGGCGCACATCGCCGGCTTGCTCCAACATGTCTGCCAGCATCACACCCTGCAGAAACTCCTTGGCATAAACCTTGCGCGGCCATGACCAGAATCCCTTGCGTGCGCGCACTGCCTGCGCAAAAGCAGATCTCGCTGCGCGCAAAACACCTAGCGGATGTTTCCGGATGACACGCCGAAGCGATGGCAAGAAATTTTTCAGATTGGCGGAAAGCCACTTGAAGAGCGATGACTTGCTCATTGACGTAGTATCCGGCATGTAAAGCGGCTTGGCCACGATTTTGTCCAGCAAATCGCTGGGTACCGGCTCAGTGCAGGGTTTGATGACAAAGACTCGCAACCGTAAACCCTGCTGCTCCATGCGATAAACTTCGCTGGTGATGAAGGTATCGGTGAGGCGTGGATACCCTTTTAAAACATAAGCAATCGCGCCACCTTCATTCCGTAGTGGGAATTGCTTCGTATCAGCAGGCATAGGCGCTCCTCAGCAGGTTGTGAAAACGCTCGGTGCAGCGCTGGACGTCATATTCATGCTCCACGAGCACACGGGCTCGCATTCCCAGCTCTCCCAGCATGGACTGCTGGTTGGCCAGCAACTCAATTGCACTAGCGAGAGACTCGGAATTTCCCGGCGCAGTAAGTAATCCGGTTTGCTCATGAATAACTGCACTTCCCAGTGCGGCTACGTCGCTGGCGATGACCGGGCGTCCACATGCCATCGCTTCCAGCACCACATTTGGCAAACCATCACGGTCACCAGCCTTATCCACAATCGAGGGCGCAACCAGCGCATGGGCGCGACTGTAAGTCTCTGGCAGGTCTTGATGAGTCTTTGGTCCGCACAGTCGTACCTTCGATTCCAGGCCATGCGTGTGGATCAATTCGGTCAAACGTTTCTCTTCCGGCCCTTCTCCAACGATGTCCAATTGAAATGGCACATGAAGCTGTGCCGCGGCTTCTATCAGTATGTGAAAGCCTTTTTTCTCAACCAGCCTTCCAACAGCCAGAAGCTGAAGCGGTTTCGTTTCCGGGAAAGGCTGCGGGATAAACCGCTCCAGATCCACTCCGTGAGGCACCAGATGAACTTGTGCGCCGGAATTTTGCAACTCGCAGGCAACGTCACGATTGCAGGCCACCACACAGGCCGCCTTGCGGGCGCGGGCAGAGAGGATGTCAGGAGCGACCTTGCGCGCGTCCTTGGCATGAACGCTAAACCCAAAAGGTATGCCTAGCTGCATGGAGACACGCTCGGCAACTTCGGCCGGAGCATGCGCGAAATATCCGTGAATAGCGGAGATGCGAGTTCCGTCCAAGAGTCTGATCAGTTCTTCCGCCTGGCCCGTTCCTTCGCGTTCGGTCAACACCTGTACCCGTCCAAGAAGGGCCCGGCCGGCAGGCTGAGTTGCGACGGGCTCGCCCGCCTTAGTGGCAAATATCGCCGCCAGCGCGCCGCGCCTCTCAAGTGCCCAGACTTCATTCAATGCGAACGTCTCTGAACGACGTGGAAAGCCGCTCAAAACCATAGCGATCTTTCCCCTCATGCGGCCCTCCGTCGGCAATTGAGCAACCCGCGTACACGCTCGCGGATGACCGGAAGCCCATCCAACTCCAGAGTGCTGCATGTGGTTGAAGAGGAATTTAATGCTTCAAGGACCTTGGAAATCAGGATTTTTGGTGTTAGGTCCTGCGGTTCAATGCATTCAAAGAAGCCCCGCTGCGCCATCAATCGGGCGCGGATAAGTTGCTCGCGCACTGGTTTGCTCCGCGGCACAAGAATCGCCCGCCGGGAGAACGAAAGGAGTTCACAAACAGTGTTGTATCCGGCTTGCGAGACAACTACGTCACTCTCTGCGTAGCGATTGGTGATGTCTGCTTCGAAATCAAGAAATTCGACATCCGCCAGATAGTCAAAATGCTGAAGCAGTTCCGCGCGGCGCACCTCCGGCATCTGCGGGCCAAAGATCACGGTTGTGCGTAATGCTACATTTCGGGGCAAAGTAGAAAGCCCCGTAAGGTACGTTTCGATGATGTCACTCCCGTCACCGCCGCCTCCCGTTGTAATCAGAACGCGTGGAGGCCCTTCCTTCCGTCCTGCTGCAACAGTGGGGCGCTTCAGATACCCGCAATAAAACGTCTTGCGGCGAATCGATTCCGGAAATGCATATTCCTTGACCGTGTCAAAGATCTCTTTTGATCCATAGATCCAGACTTGATCATAAAACTCGTCAATCGCTTCAAAACTGCCATTGGCGGCCAGGACCCTGCGCGTGCGATCGGGCTCGTCCAGGATGTCGCGCACGCCAAGCACTAATTTGGTATGGCGGCCATATTGACGAAGCGCGTGAAGCGTAGGCAGAAGTTCGCCATCGATTCCAGACGCCCTTTTGTCGACAACCATTAGATCGGGATTGAATCGAAGTACCGATTCCCTCAGGATCGCTTCGCGCGTCTGCTTTACTTCTTCGGAGCAGCCGGAGAGGTAACGAGGCGCATATTGTTCCGCTGCAAACCGATCCACGCAGGGAAGCTTGATGTAATCAATACCTGTGGGAATTCGAAAGGCATGAATCATCGGAGATCCTGTAATGATCAGAATGGAAGCTCCCGGATATTCTGTAATAAATTCCTGGGAAAGGAGCAGTGTCCGACGAATATTACCCATCCCGAACGTATCATGCGAATAGAGCACGATCTTGGGAGACGAACCCGATCCATTCAAATTTGTTTCCTGCCTGGTGGCCGCCGGGTTTCCATTTGAATGCCAATTTCCCGGATCGTGGAGCTCGGGTTTTGGAGCAGACTGGGCAGAGCTCTCAGTTAGCACTTGAGAGTTATTGCCAGAAATATCCTCATATTTCATTATCAATTCGTCCCGATTGCCTTTACCAAACGGCAATAATTAGTTCCGCGCGGCTGCAGCGTTCAAGCTGTGCAGCCCATTTGTTGAAATTCCTGACTGCGGGTCCCGGAGGCCGTAGTCAACCAAATCAGCGAAGGTGCGGTGTGGATCCTTGCTGCTTCAACAAAAAAACGGCAAGGCGGGCATTTTGACTACAATTGGATTCTGGCCTTAGCGGCTTGGCCTGGCCGCCAAATTCCCGGAAGGAAAGTGCATCCTTACGATGCTGATACCTGTGTATTGCTTAGAACATCTACCTGCATTTTTAGGTTGCCTCACCCAACGCAACTTCAATCCAATCATCAAGTTCGCCATCCACCCCTTTGAAGACGGTCACATCCAAATACGTCCTGCTAGATGGGACACTCTTCCTACCGCGATGGAACAAGAAAAAGCGCCTGTATTCCTAGTGCGGCTTCGATGACGAATCACACCTGAGGGACGATCATCTGCATCCTGCAGGGCAGACGATTGGAATTCCGAATCTCGGCTGGTATGCCTTCAGGCATACTTACCGGACAATCCTCGACGACGAGGGAACTCCGATTGGTGTGCAGCAGAAACTTGATGCGTCATTCAGACGTTAGAACGACCATGAACCATTATGGATCTGCATATGAGAAAACCAAACGCCGCGCCAACGAATTGGTGGCGGGCAAACTGCTGCCGGAGAGTATGAAAGCGCATCAAGAGCAATGATTCATTAACTAAAACGAACGGAACGGAACAGGGGAACAAAAATCCGTCCCCTCGCGATTTTGACCGGATGATGTAAGTAATTGGTAAGGTTGGTTGCGGGGGGTGGATTTGAACCACCGACCTTTGGGTTATGAGCCCAACGAGCTACCAGGCTGCTCCACCCCGCAAATCCAATATAACAGCGCGTTTACACACGGTCAAACGCGACACCACTGAACTCGCGTTGCGATTTAATTGCTATTGAGAGCGGGTTTCTGCCTGTGCCAATCAGTTTGCTTTTGGTAGGCGTGGGCCAATGCCAGCACTGAACCTTCAGCTCCGGGCGCGCCGACGATCTGTAATCCGATAGGCAAGCCGGATTTTGAGAACCCGCAGTTCAGCGAAATCGAAGGTAGTCCATAGACATTGAAAGGCCGCGTATTCCGCAGCATGATCAACTCTTTGTTGCGGAGCTGGTCAGGCGCGGCTTGAAGGTCACTGAAGGTTGGGGCCAACATGGGCGTTGTGGGTGTAAGAATCAGGTCGACGCGTTCAAATAGCTGCAAGATCTGGCGGCGCTGGAGCAACAGTTCACGCTGTGCCTGGATATACTGCGGAGCCGTTACGTCTGATCCGCTGCGGATGCGCCTGAGGGTTTCCGGATCGTAGTCTTTTTCGCTTTGCGGCAAATATTTTTGCTGATAAGCAAAAGCTTCGCAGCGGACGAGAGTGCGATCGGTATCGGTGGAAAGCTCAACTTCCTGAACGCCGGATGTGATCTTGGTGAGCGCGGTCACGGCAGAGTCAACGGCGTTCTTAATTTCTTCATCCACTTCATTCCAGTAATCGCGCGCGACGCCGAGACGCAGGGCCGCAATACTTTCTTCAATCGCCGACGGATAGTACACAGGAGGAAATTTCTGGCTTCCAATGTCCTGTGGATCGTACGCGGCGATGGCCTGCAGAATCAGCGCCGCATCGGCGGCTGTACGCGCCATGGGCCCAACATGATCGAGCGACCAGGAAAGAGGAATCACGCCGCGCGCGCTTACCAAGCCGTAAGTCGGTTTCAGTCCGGTGATTCCGCAGCAGGCCGCAGGCAAGCGGATTGATCCCGCTGTATCTGTTCCAATAGCTCCATAGCACAGGCACGCTGCCACGGCGGCGGCGGAGCCTGAAGAAGATCCGCCGGTAACGTGCGCCGTGTTCCAGGGATTGCGCGCCGGCCCAAAGCGGCCAATAATGCCACTGCCTCCATAAGCGAACTCGTGCAGGTTAAGTTTGCCCAGAAGGATTGCGCCGGCCAATTTCAAGCGACGAATAACTTCAGCGTCTGCAGCAGGCACATTATCTTTCAGCACTGCGCTGGCGGCAGTGGTCTTTACGCCGGCGGTTTCAACCAGGTCTTTTACAGCGAGCGGAATTCCATGCAGCGGTCCCTTCCATTCTCCGCGGGCGATCTCAGCTTGAGCTTTGCGGGCATCTTCCAGAGCTTCCGTGCCAGTTACGGTAATAAAAGCGTTTAGCCTGGGATTGAGCTTTTCAATGCGCGCAAGGCAAGCCTGTGTGAGTTCAACCGGGGAGACTTCTTTCTTTTGGACAGCTCGGCTGACATCAGCCAGATCACGCAGCGCAAGTTCATCGGCAGAGTATTTTGCGGAAGAAGGCATGGCAGTTCTGAGAATATCATTTGAAGAGAACATCACCGCTTTTGGCCCGGTCGCAGGATCGAAATCGCCGGCTCACCAGCGCAGGAGAAGCACGGGGTAGGATGTGCTTTGTACCAGGCGTTCTTCATTCACCAAAGGAGAAATTGGCCTGGTCCTCAAATCCCGCCAGAGTGGCAGTCACGAGGGAAGTTTTCTAGCTTGCACCCTTATTGCCGGCGCGTTTGAAGATCAGTGGCAGGGTACCGCCCTGGTTCCATTCGCCGGTAATTTCCGTGCCAGCGGGATTGAGCTTTCCCTGGTAGCTGGCGCCTATTCCCTTGAGCTCAAGCTTCACATCGTTGCCTTTCTGGCTTACGGAGGAAACAGGAATGGCATTGGCATTTTGGTCCAGACTATCGAGTGTGGCGGCGAAGGTGCCATCCGAATTCTTCTTGATGTGCAGAACCAGCCGAAGCTTTGTGTTCTGCACGTTGAGTTCGCCATTCCAGTCCCCGGCAATGCTCTTACTCTCGGGCGACGCGGTTTGCGCAGCGACAAAGGCCGGCAGCGCCAGTGTTGGAGATGCAGTCGCCTGCGCCCGTCCATCCTGATTGCCAAAGCACACCAGCGCCAGAAGCAGCCCAGCCAGCTTTATCCGCATGTGGTTTCTCCATTCGGCGAAACAATTGAATTATCAGCGCATTTTGTATTGCAGTCGAGTTATAAATACTTCATCGGCGCAGGGAAGTTAGTGCGAATATCTGCCAAGCGGTGCGGTAGGTGTTGGCATGCGCTTCAACGCTGCGCTCAATGGGCCGCGAATAGCCGCCGCCGGAAGTTAGAACAAACGGCGCGCCGAAGTTAAGCGCAGCAGAAAAAACTCTGCGGTCGCGCGCGATGAGCCCTTCATGGCTGAGTGAGAGACGCCCCAGAACATCGGAGGCCAGAGGATCGACGCCGGACTGGTAGAAGACGATGTCAGGACGAAAGTCGAAAACGGCAGGAAGAACTTCATCGAGACGGCGAAGATAAGCAGCATCTTCAACGCCATCCGGCAAAGGCACATCCAAGCGGCTCTTTTTCTTTCGAAATGGGAAATTGCTTTCGCCGTGGATGGAAAGCGTAAAGACATCAGGATTGTCCTGAAAAATCTCTGCTGTGCCATCGCCCTGATGGACATCAAGATCGATGACGGAGGCCCGGCGGATGAGTCCGCGCTTTCTCAGAAACTGGATGGCGACAGCAATGTCATTGAAAACACAAAAGCCCGCGCCTTCAGCGCGGAAGGCATGGTGCGTTCCGCCTCCAAGCGTAGCTCCCCACCCGTGTTCCAGAGCGGAAAGAGCTGCACTGACAGTTCCACCAACTGATGCAAATGCCCGGTTTACAAAGACTTCTGACCAGGGAAGGCCGATGCGCCGCATGGCTGCCACCGGAAGCGTACCAGCGGTGAATGCGGCAACGTAACCCGGATCATGGGCCAGTGAGACTGTTTCCGGATCGGCAAGAGGGGACTGCGCCAGCTCAAAGAGACCTTCTTTTTCAACTATCTGGCGGAGCAGGCCGTACTTTAATACCGGGAACTTATGGCCCTCTGGAAGCGTAATCTTATATTGATCAGTGGAAAAGATTCGGGGCCGAGAGGTATTTTTCTCCATAACCAAAGGAAAGCAACGCGGTCTATATAATATAAGGATATTGGGGATTTTGACCCGAAGACCTTAACTGTGCGTTTCCGAACACTTAGTTGCGGGAATGGACAGTCCAAAGTGGGAAGCGGCTGTGGCAAACGCGATTTTTGGTTTTATTGTCAATAGCTTGCGGATAAAGATGATTTTGGCCCCGGTTGTGCATACACTATTAGTGCCATGGATATAGTACGCGATGAATCGGTGAAGAAGAGAAAGCGCCAGAAGCAGGCGGCCATGATCGTTGTGGGCGTGATTGCGGTTCTGGGCGCTACGTTAGGTGTTTCCAGACTCAAACCAGCTCTGCAGAGTGTGGATGCAGGAACCATCTGGCCTGACACGGTCAAGCGCGGCTCAATGCTGCGGCAGGTCCGTGGCTTGGGATCGTTGGTACCAATTCCGGATGACGTGCGCTTGATTCCAGCAGAGACAGATGTCCGCGTTGAGCGAATCGTGGTTTTACCTGGCACGCCGGTAAAAGCAGATACCCTCATCATGCAGCTTTCAAACCCGCAAGTGGAGCAGGAAGCGCTGAATGCGGACCTGGATTTGCGCTCGGCCGAGGCTGAATATCACAACACCAAGGCCAAGATCGATAGCGATTTGGCGAGTTTGCGCTCCGGCGCTGCAACAGTTGAAGCAGACTATGAGAATGCCAAGCGCGATGCCGACCAGAATAGGGAACTAAAAAAGGTTGGTGTGGTTTCCGACTCGGTCTTAAAGATTTCCTTGAGCAAAGAAAAGGAACTGGCCACGCGCTATAAGATTGAGCAGGACCGGATTGCCGAAAGCACCAAGGCAATTGAGACCCAGCTTGCGGTGCAACAGGCTACCATTGACCAGAAGAAAGCGCTGGCAGCGTTAAAGCATCGCCAGAAGGATGCTTTAAATGTCCGTGCGGGCATCCCTGGAGTCCTGCAGGAAGTGCCTGTCCAAGTTGGACAGCGGACGACGCAGGGAACGATCCTGGCGAAAGTTGTGCAGCCGGAACATCTTCAGGCTGAGTTGAAGATTCCGGAAACGCAGGCAAAAGATATCATCATCGGCCAGAAGGCAGAGATCGATACTCACAACGGCGTAGTGGATGGCACGGTTTCACGTATTGATCCAGCGGTACAGGCCGGCACGGTTACAGTAGATGTAAAGCTCGATGGCCCGCCGCCGAAAGGCTCCCGGCCTGACCTGAGCGTGGATGGAACGATCACGCAGGAAAAACTGGAAAACGTCCTTTATGTGGGACGGCCTGCCTTTGGACAGGAAAAGAGCACAGTGGGAATGTTCAAGCTTGATCCTGACGAAAAAACCGCGACGCGAGTCAAGGTGGAACTGGGACGCAGTTCAGTCAACACGATTGAAATTGTGGGCGGACTCAAGGAAGGTGATAAGGTAATCCTTTCCGATATGTCGCGCTATGATAATCAGGATCGAATCAAGCTGGACAAATAGAGGACAGCTGGAGCAGAAACAACAATTTTTTGGAGGAGAATACTAACGTGGCAAGCAGCGGAATAACTTTAATCAACCTGGAAAACGTAACCAAGATTTTCTACACAGATGAAGTTGAGACGCACGCGCTCTCCGGCATCCATCTGGATATCAAGAAGGGCGAGTATGTTGCCATTGCCGGTCCTTCAGGTTGCGGCAAATCGACGCTGCTCTCCATTATTGGCCTGCTGGATTCTCCTACTGACGGGTCTTACCTCCTGAACAACCGTCCTGTGCAGGGACTGGATTTCTCTGACCGTGCCCGCATTCGCAACCAGGAAATTGGTTTCATTTTCCAAAGCTTCAACCTGATCGGCGATCTCACAGTGTATGAGAACGTAGAACTGCCGCTCACGTACCGGTCCATGTCGTCTCCTGAACGCAAAAAGCGCGTGCAGGAAGCGCTTGAGAAAGTGGGCATGGCGCATCGCATGCGCCACTATCCCTCACAACTCTCTGGCGGTCAGCAACAGCGTGTTGCCGTTGCCCGCGCATTGGGCGGATCGCCTTCCATCCTGCTGGCGGACGAGCCCACCGGAAACCTGGACTCACGCAATGGCGAAGCCGTGATGGATCTGCTGCAGAGCCTGCACCGCGAAGGCGCAACCATCTGCATGGTGACGCACGACGCACGCTTTGCCAAGCACGCCGAGCGGACCATCCATCTCTTTGACGGCAAGGTAGTGGAAGAGACGGAAGCCGCGCAGCAAGCAGCGGAGATGGCGTAAGCCAGGTTCCATCCTTTCAAAATCGCAACCAATCCGAGGGAGAAGTGTGTGGTTACACTGCTGCAAGACCTGCGTTATGGACTGAGAACATTGCGCAAGTCGCCGGCATTCACGGTGATTGCCTTGTTTACCCTGGCTCTGGGCATTGGCGCCAATACTGCGATCTTCAGCATCGTGAATGCAGTGTTGTTGAAGCCGCTGCCGTTTCATGAATCTGATCGGCTCACGTTTATGACGGAGATGTATCAGACTCCAAACGGTCAGTTATTTGAGAGCTCGACATCATATCCAGATTTCTTTGATTGGCGGGAGCGCGCCCAGTCCTTTCAGGCAATGGCCAGTTATCACGGCGACGAAGTGACTTTAACAGGCTCATCGCAGCCGCTACATCTTTCTGCCGCAACCGTCTCCGGCGATTTTTTCTCTGTTGTTGGGACGAAGCCTCTCATGGGACGCGGATTCACGCGCGACGACGAGAAACCGGGCACTCGAGTGACGGTCCTAAGCCATGAGCTTTGGCAAAATACTTTTGGCGGAGACCAAAATGTAGTAGGGCGCACAATCACGCTGGATCAAAAGAATTTCACCGTGATAGGCGTCATGCCGGCAGGCTACGTCTTTCCACTCGACAATGAGGTCCCCAAATTGTGGCGAACTTTTGCCGCGGAAGCCGAAGTGAGCGATCCCAAGTCCAATCCTGTGACCAGCGTGAGAGGCGCACATTTTCTTTCGGTTGTCGGCCGGCTTAAAGATGGAGTTACCCTGGAGCATGCACGCGAAGAAATGAACGTGATCGCGCGAGCCTTGGCAGCACAATATCCTGTTACCAACAAGAGACATCCGGCAACAAAAACAGTTTCAGAACTAGAGCATTTGGTGGGAGACACACGCCCGGCGCTGATTGTGCTGCTGGTCGCCGTAGGTTGTGTTCTGCTCATCGCATGCGTGAATGTGGCTAATCTGCTGCTAGTGCGAGCCAGCAAGCGCAGCCGTGAGATCGCCGTTCGCACCGCATTAGGCGCGCGCCGCTTGCGTGTGGTTAGGCAAATGCTCACAGAAAGTCTTGTGCTGGCTTTTGGTGGAGCATTACTGGCGATCCCCCTGGCGCTGTGGTCCCTGAAGCTTTTCATTAGCCTAAACCTTCAGGATCTGCCCCGAGTGCAGAGTGCAAACATCGACGGTACCGTGATGGCTTTTGTATTCGGTATTACTCTGCTGACGAGCGTATTTTTTGGCTTGGCGCCTGCCTTACGCGCCTCCAGCCCGAATCTTGTGGAGTTCATGAAAGAGGGCCGCAGCACGACGGCCACCAAGAAACACCAGAGGCTAAGGTCCACTCTGGTAGTAGTTGAAACAGCTCTGGGGCTGATGCTGCTGGTGACGGCAGGCCTGCTGCTGCGAAGCTTTCACCGGCTTGCGCAGGTAGATCCAGGGCTCAATCCCACTAACGTGCTGACGTTCAATTTTGAGCTGCCGGATGCAAAATACAAGGATAATAAGCAGCAGTTCTATCAGGACCTAATGCCGCGCTTGCAGGCGCTGCCAGGAGTGACCGCAGCCGCGGGAATAACGCCTTTGCCTTTGAGCGGCAACAACTATTCAATTTCCTTCCAGATTGAAGGCCGTCCGGTACCGGCGGCAGACGAACCCTCCGCCGCTTTCCGTGTGGGTACGCCGGGATACTTTCAGGCCATGGGGATCCCGATGCTCAATGGCCGCGACTTCACGCCCGGGGACGTTGAGAATTCTCCACTGGTTACGATCATCAATGAAGCTTTCGCGCGCCGCTATTTCCCGAATGAGAATCCAATAGGCAAGAGAATTATTCCCGGAGTAAGACGGCATGGTGAGAATGTTCCAAGGGAAATTGTTGGAATTGTGGGGAATGTTCGGCACGAAGCTCTCAGCGGGGACGTGACTCCAGAGTATTACCTGCCACATGCGCAACAACCATTTGCATCGCTCACCATTTGCTTAAAAACGACCGGCGATCCTCATTCGCTCACCTCTGCGGCCAGAAATGCAATTGCTTCCATTGATCCTGATTTGCCCGTTTACGATGTTCGTACCATGCAAGAGTACATCGCCCAGACTCTGGCCACGCCGCGTTTTCATGCCATGCTGCTGGAAGCCTTTGCCGGACTGGCGCTGCTGCTTACGGGAATCGGCCTTTACGGCGTAATTGCATATGCCGTGGCGCAACGCACGCATGAAATTGGCGTCCGCATGACACTGGGCGCGTCACGTTCAGAAGTGGTGCGGATGGTGCTGAAATCCGGCTTTCAGCTCACGGCAATCGGCGTCGCGGTAGGCGTCGTGTTATCGCTCATTGTGGCGCGTTTTGCAACTTCCTTCAGCAGTTTGTTGTTTGGCACCAAGCCGACTGATGCTGGGACGTTTGCAACTGTAATCGGAATCATCACTATAGTTTCTCTGCTGGCATGCTATATCCCTGCATATCGAGCGTCGAAGGTGGACCCGATGATTGCCCTGCGGTACGAATAGACTCTTTACATCAATCAAGGGAATCAAGGCCTGCGCAAGCCGGGATTTTTGCGCTTAAAAACGATATTGGAAGCCCGTATTGAACTGAAAATTGCTTCTTGTAGTTCCCGGGATCCGAATGCCTGAGAAGGAAGATGAACGATAAAACACCATGGTGTCACCAATGTCAGTACGCCAAGCCCAATGTTTTGCAGGATAAAACTCAATCACTGTTCCCAAGTCAAGCGCAGGCTCGGTGAGGCGGCCTGTTTGGACTGAAAATGAAAAGGGTAGCGTGGGATCGACTATGATTCCCTGGACCGTGTTGGAAAAGCTGATCACCCCGGGATGCACTTTGGCAAAGATACCGACGCTTTCCGTTCTGAGGCCAATCTTGGGTCCAAACAACCCTTCTACCGCGCGTCCTCCGCTGGCGAGTTTCGGTGAGGCATTGTTGAGAAAGAAGTTTCCTTCTCCTTCAAGCGAAAAGAACGAATTAAGATTGAAGACAGCGCGCGCGCCGACGCCAAAATTGTTGTTGTCTGAAAGATGTATTCCACTTGCGGCCACTCCCAGTTCGAAATGCGGCGGTTGGTCGTCGCATTCGCTGCAAGGATTGTTGGAAGCAGCTTGCAGAGCAAAGGCATTCACTGCGCTGAGGGTCGCGGCAAGGATTACTACAAGATGACGAGCTTTCATTTAGTTAGTTTCCTTTCTCTACCTCATAAGTTCACACTGCAGGCCTCTTTTGAATGTCCCGTTAAAGATCTCGAAAGGGTTAGTCGAGCATTCAGTTATTGCGGAATAAGGATCTGGAATGGATTAAGTGTTCCGAATGCCGCGCGCTGGTGTCTCCTGCGTTTTATGCCATCGGCCTTGGGAGGCTGCGCATTGGTCGCCGCTTGCGGCGAAGGAACGTAACGGGCGTTTGCAGCCATCTGTGATTGGTCCAGACTAAAAGGCGCTTGTAGGACCATCTCGACATTAGTTCCTTGCGGCAGGGAAATCTCATCACCGCGCTTCAGCAGGACCGCGCCAAGACCCAGTGCAGCGCCCAAGCCTGCTCCGGGCCACAAGCCAATGCCAAAGGCGCGATGCGAGCCAATGATCGCGCCGCCGACCGTGCTTGCCGCTGCCGGAGTGATTACTTTTTCTGTCTGGTCCACGGGTTCCAGGGTTCTGTCATCGCTGCGCGTTCGAATGTTCCTGGCGCCGGGTATGCTCTGCAACACGCCATTGATCGGCATTACAAGATTGTTAGGAAAGATAAGAGTTGTGAAATGGAAGCGGAATTCAGAAGTGCGTTTCAGGTGTCCTGGGCGTTCGTTAGCTTCCACTGTGCCCTGAACTAGGGTGTGGGCGGGAATGACTACCCCGTTGCTCTGCACAACCGGATAGAGCGTTTCCAGATAAAGACCAGAGCCCGCTGTTCCCGACGTGGTATGCAACGGGCTCTTCAGGACCATGAGCACCCGGGTCCCGGCGGGTATGGTCACCGTGGAAGGAGCGGTTGTGGTTGCAACCTGCGGCGCCATAGTTTGGAGAAGTGGTGTTTGGTCGAGCGGTGCGGTTTGGGCAGAAGCGGTTTGCGCCGGCGGCTCTTCGAGCCAGGGCAAGCCTTGCGCTGAGGCCAGTTTGGCCAGCATTACGGCTGCAAGGAACAGGGAACGCTTTTTCGCATCAAGCCTAAACATGATGGCCTCACTCTTTTCACTACGAATGTGACTGTATCTCCCGGTAGAATTGGCTCTCAAGCGACAAGGCGCGGCAGAGGGCGATGTCGCTGAATGTCGTCCACGAAAGGAACGGCGGAACAGAAACCATGACTACCGGCAATCCGGCTGATCGACTCGACTCCTGGAAAGAGATTGCTTCTTATTTGCGGCGCGACGTACGCACCGTACAGCGATGGGAGAAGAAAGAAAAGCTACCCGTTTATCGCCATTTGCACGACAAGCTTGGGTCGATCTATGCGTATCGCAATGAGTTGACGGAGTGGTTCAATACGCGGCAGCAATCAGGCGCGCCGGCTGCAATCGGGAACCGACAGGAAGGCTCCGCGGAGAAGATCAAGCTGGCGGTGCTGCCGTTTGGCAATCTGAGCGGTGCAAAAGAAGACGACTACTTCAGCGACGGCCTCACCGAAGAGATGATCACACAGATCACGCGACTACAGGCATCAGACCTGGCAGTGATTGCGCGCACCACGGCTGAGCATTACGATTCCAGCAGCAAGTCACTGGAGCAGATGAAGAAAGACCTTGGCGTAGGCTATGTTCTGGAAGGGAAGGTGCGGCGCGGAGGAAATCGAGTTCGCATTACAGCCCAGCTGAATCAATTGAAAGACCAGACGCAGCTCTGGGCGGAAACCTATGAGCGCGATCTGAGCGACGTGTTGAGCGTGCAAGCTGACATTGCCCGAGCTATTGCGCGTGAAATCAACCTGGCGCTGAATCTTTCCGGGAGCGCGCGCCTTGCCGACATGCAAAAGGCACAGAGGCAGGTGCAGCCCGCAGCGTACGATGCCTACCTGAAAGCGCGTTACAACCTGCACCAGATGACCCCTTCCGCCATCAGCAAAAGCATTGAAGACTTTGAGAGGGCCATCCAGCTCGACGAAAAATATGCTCCGGCGCATGCCGGTCTGGCCAGCGCGTATGCATTGCTGGCGATAGCGCCGTTTGATTGCCTGCCGCCGCGCGAAGCCATGCCGAAAGCCGAGAAGGCCGCGCGCAAATCGCTGGAGCTGGACAGCTCTTTTGCTGAAGCACATACGGCGCTGGCGCTGGTGAACCACCATTACCACTGGAAATGGGAAGAGGCGCAGGCCGGATACGAACTGGCCATCGAGCTAAATCCAGACCATGCGGATACGCATTTGTGGTATTCATGGCTGCTGCTGGCGCTGGGAAGGCGCGATGCCGCATTTGACGAGATTGAACAGACGATGAGCATTGTGCAGGAAACCGATCCGCACCGGCTGGTGGCTGTCCATACGACGCGTGCGGCTGCTTATTATTTTGGACGCGAATACCAGCGTGCCGTGAATGAATGCGAGAAGGCAAAGCAGTTGGATCCGGAATACTTCATGCTGCACTTTATTGCCGGCAGGGCGCACATGCGTCTGAACAATTATGCCCAGGCGATTGCGCATTTGAAGGCGTCACAGACCGGAACTGGTGAATTTCCGCTGATGGATGCGGCACTGGGGCTGGCCTACGCCGTGAGCGGAAAAAAGGGTCTTACCGCGAAGATGGCCGAACAGTTCAAGGCTGCAGCAAAGAAACGCTACATACCGCCGACTTATTTCGGAATGCTGTTTGCCGGTCTGGGCGACAAGGACAAAGCCATGATGTGGCTGGAAAAAGCCTACGACGATCGAGCCGACGGTCTGACCTGGCTCAACGTTGAGCCCATGCTGGATGAAGTGCGGAATGATCCACGGTTTCAGGATTTAATTAAGAGAATAGGCCTTGTTTAGGAATCGGGTCATCGGGAAAACAACAAAACCTTTGAAACACAGAGGAACAGAGGAAGCAGAGGAATGAAGAAGAGTACGATTGTGTTATTGCTCATCGTTTGCATGCAGTGCTTCGCCGCGGATGAGTTCACTTTGTACGAATTGCAACCGCCGGAAACCCACCAATTCGCCATTACCTATGACGTGACAGCAACGCGCGAAGGCGCGCAATTCTTCTTCAATCCCATTCGTCCCGGCTCAGTGGCGACGAAGGAGCGCGTAGTCGAGCGCAGCAGCGGCAAAGAACTGAAGTTTGAAACGGTGAACGGCAAAGACGCGAAAGCGACGGGGCTTGTTCCGGCTGATACTTCAGACAAAGCGGAATTTATCAAAGTGCATTTGCCCGGACCGGTGCCGAAAGGCGGAGAAACGCGAATCCGCATCTTCAAGACCTACACGGACGCACCTTCCTACACGCTGACCGATGGCAAACTGGTTTTTATGCGGCCGCTCGGCATCAAGCGCAATGTAGTTGTCCTGCCCAAAGGCTGGGAGCTGGTGGAGTGCGCGTCGCCTGGAATTGTTTCAACCGATGCGGGTGGACGAATCCGTGTAAGCTTTCTCAATGATCGTGACGATCAGCTTCCGGTAAAGATTGTTGCGCGGAGGCTGCCATGAAGAGAATCGCTCTAACTTATCTTCTGTTGTTGTCGGCCGTGATGCTGGCGCAGGACGAATCTTTTCATCGCGCGCAGCAGGACCGCGAGATCAGCTACTGGTTGCTTGAACCTTCAACGCATCAATTCCGCATATCGCATGACTTCACGGTGACGCGAGTTGGGCAGAAATCGGTACACAGCTTTGTTCGCAAGGGAAGCGTGGTTTCGCCGGATGCGAAGATGACCGATCTTGATACTGGCAAGCCGCTAAAGACTTCAACAGTCGCGGGCAAAGACGTAAACGCGCTCGGCTATTATCCCGAGCCAGTGGAACCGGATTCAGTGGCAGTGCAGGGCGACCTTGAACATCCGGTGGGCGAAGGCCAATCAACCCGCGTGCGCGTGCAGGAGACTTATACCGATCCAATTGGCTATGTAGTGAAAGACGGAGAGCTTACCTGGACGCGAACGCTGGGACGTCCGCTGAATTACGTGACGCTGCCAGCGGGATGGATGCTGACTGAAGTGAATACGCCTGCGGTAATTACGCTGGATGAAGAAGGACGAACCAAGCTGCGGTTCACCAATACTCGCAATGGAGATCTGGCCATTGTGATTAAAGCGAAGAAGCGAAAGAGTTCTACCACTGATCAACGCTGATGACACTGATCAGGATCGGCGGTAACAGCCTTCGCCCAGAACTCCAGCGCTGGAGGGAAGTAAGAGCCGTCTGCGGAGTTCACGCCATAAAAGGTTCACTTTCGCCGCTGGCGCGCCACCTCATACATCACTATGGCCGCAGCAACTGAAACATTGAGCGACGGGACTTTTCCGGCCATGGGAATTTTGACCAGAAAGTCGCATTTCTTGCGGATCTGTTCGTGCAAGCCGTGGCCTTCAGCGCCGAGCACCAGCGCGCAATCCATTTTGTAGTCGATCTCGTCATAGAGTTTGTCGCCGCGCTCGTCCAGCCCAACAGTCCATATATTCCGTGACTTCAAATCTTCCAAAGCACGGCCAGCGTTGGTGACGCGGGCAATCGGCAGATACTCTGAAGCGCCGGCGGAAGCCTTGACCACAGTTCCGGTCACGCCGGCAGCGCGTCGCTCAGGAATAATGACGCCGTCGGCGCCTGCGCCCTCTGCGGTGCGAATAATCGCGCCAAGGTTGTGCGGATCTTCAATGCCGTCCAGCAGCAGAACAAAAGCATGGGTGCCACGCTTGGCGGCCAGGATATCGTCAACGTCGTTGTATTGCTTTTCCGCCGTGACGGCGACAACGCCTTGATGATTGGCGGCGCGGGCCAGCCGCGTAAGCTGATCGCGTGGCATGGTGCGCAGCGGAACGCCGGCACTGCGGCAGAGCTGCGCGATTTTCTGAATGCGCGCATCGCTGCGCCCCGGCGCAATGGCCACGTAGTCAAAACCGCGTTGCCGCGCCGACAAGGCTTCTTCCACCGCATGAATGCCAAAGATGATCATCTATGTGAGTGAATGGACTTACTAAACTCTAGTGTTGCAGCAATCGGAAATAGGCACAAGTGGCGCGGATAGTTCGGCTGCAGGCTTTTCGCAGAGATTCCTATTTTGGGCCGCAAAAAGTTCATGCTGTGTTGTGTTTGTCACGCTGGCCGTTAAAATATATTTGAGACGAACGTCTGCTCAACTCCATGCACAAGAAATCTCAACTACCCGTGGTGCTTTCGATTGCCGGGCACGATCCTTCGTCGGGCGCGGGAATCACCGCAGATATTAAGACCATTGCGGCGCATGGCTGCTACGGCGTTACATGCATTACCGCCCTTACAGTGCAATCCACGCTAGGCGTAACGCGAGTTGATCCGGTTGAGGGCAGACTGATCACCGAAGCTCTTGAGGGGCTTATGGATGATCTGGAAATCTCCGCGGTAAAGATTGGCATGCTGGGATCGGCTGAGGCGGCTAAGTGTGTTGCAGCTTTTCTCAAGCGGTATTCCTTGCGACATGTCGTGCTCGATCCCATTATCCGCTCCAGTTCCGGGGCTGAACTCATCTCGCGCGATGGCCTGCAGATGATGAAAGACCGCATTCTGCGCCGCGCAAGCGTGATCACACCAAATATTGATGAAGCAGCCGCGCTTGCAGGCGTCGCCGTGAGCACAATGGATGAAATGGAGCTTGCCGCTGTCCGGCTGCATGAAATTGGTGCGCGCAATGTGATCATTACCGGCGGGCACCTTGATCCGCCGCACGACCTGGTGAGCAAAGAGGACCGGCGCACTACTATTCTTGAAGGAACTAAAATTCCCGGCCATTCCACGCACGGAACGGGCTGCGCTTTTTCAACGTCGCTGGCCTGCCATCTGGCGAAAGGGCATGATCTGGTCACAGCCGCGAAGGCCGCCAAACATTATGTGGAAAGCGCTTTGCGGAAAGCGCCGCCAATCGGCAAGGGCGTTGGTCCGGTGGTTTAGATTGCTAAATCAGCCGCATCAGGCATTACTGCTGCGGCGGATTCTGTTGTGAATTCGGAGGCTGCTGCGCGTTAGGCGGCTGCTGAGCCGGACGCGTCTTCAACTGCGGCTCATTATTATTTGCCGGAGGCTGATTTTGCTGTGGCTGATCAGATTGCGGGGCCGCCACGGGTTCATCTTCTTGATCCTGCGGAGGACGGCGGAATTCCGGAGGCGTTGTGTTGGTGCGGGGTGGCACAGTTTTTGGTTCCACGATGATGCGGTTATCGCGTGTCCTGAGCGCCGGAGGCGCGCCGCTGCGGCGTCTGGCTTCCGCCTTTGCCTCAAAGCTCGATTCCACCAGCGTGGTGCTCTGCTCCGCTACATGGCCCACGGTTTGGCCTTCAACTTCAGGACGGGTTGAAACCATTACCTTCTGGCGTGCGCGCTCCGCGCGTTGCGCCTGTTCATAAAATGATTGCGCCGTTTCGGTGTCGCCTTGCAGCTCGGCAAGGTAGCCCATATTGTTGAGGGCGAAAGAATTGTTTGGATCCATCTTGTAAGCCTGCTCAAAACTATCACGCGCCACCTTGCGGTCATTCCGATTCATGGCAGAAACGCCGCGCAGATTCAATCGCGCCACGCGGGCCTGCATGTCCTGGGCCTTGCCCAGTTCTTTGCGGCTTTTGTCGGCATTTTGCTGCGCTACTTCGCTGATCGGCTTGCCGCGCCAGCTTTTGTTAAAGGCAATCACAATGGGCTCGCGGGAGCCTGTGGCCGCTGAGTTGTCGTAATAGCGGATGGCCGACTCCAGCTCGCCCTCTTTTTCTTTGGCAAATCCCATATTGTTCAGCGTGAACGGATTTTTAGGATCGATCTTGAGCGCGGCCTGCAATACCACGTCGGCTTCCGGCGCGCGATCTCGATTCAGCAATCCCAGCGCTTCGCTATTCAGCTCGTTGACTTTCATCGGGCCTTCAGCGGTGTGTCCGGCAACGTTGGCCACGGTCTTGCCCTGAGCGTCCTGACTGGTGGAGCGGTCAATTACGGCCTCTGAAGTGTTGGCCTTGGCCTGATCGTAATAGCGCTCTGCGCGCTCCCGGCTGCCTTCAAGTTCAGAGACGTATCCCAGGTTATTCAGCGTGAACGGATCGTTCGGATCAATCAGGTATGCCTTATAGAAGAGGCGCTTGGCCTTGCTGATGTCATGCTTCTTGAGCGCCGCCACGCCGTCACGGTTCAACTGCTGTACCGGGGTGAACTTGCTTTTCTTGGGCAGCGGGATACGAAGCTGCTGGGCCTGGGCGGCAACTCCGCCGAACATCATAGACAAACCCAGAGACAAACCAAGAGACAAAGCCAGAACGGAAGGCGCAAATACTGAGGAGACGGTAGCGAATGGGGAACGCATGGGTTTTTTCAAATCCTCGCTTCAAGTCCCTGGCCACCGGCGTGCGACGTCACTTTGACCATTACTCTCACACCAAGGGCTGCAGGGCAGTAGCTCTGCTTGTCTGTTGGATGGCAAAACCCTCTCTCAGGTTGGGCAGAGCAGATTTAAGGTTGCCTACATCTGAGTTGCTGCTGTCTGCATCCAACGGATGGTTAAGAGCTTTATTGTTTCAAAGCTTTTGGAGTTCCCTGAACACTATGCAACGTTCCCCTAAAGCGTCGCTCTTCTTTTCTCTAGTCTTGACATTTGGCCTTGGCGGCTGGGCGCAGAATAATCCGGCCACGCCTAAGGCCGGTTCCGGCGTGCCGCAATCGCCTGTGCCGAACACTGCGCCAGCGCAGCCGGCCACCACTCCTGCAGCTGGGCAGCCGCCCATGGTCGATCAGACAAAACCGACGGACCAGCCGACAGCCCCGTCTACCGACCAGGCAAGCCCAAGCCAGCCGGCGGCGACCGACCAGAAGAATACGAGCGCCGATACGAATTCCGCCGTCGAGAAGACCGCCGAGCAAAAAGCTGCCGACCAACGCTCGGCTGAGCAGAAGTCGTCTGACGAAAAAGCTAAAGGCATCGACAAAACCGGCACTCTTGCGCCGGCCGCTACGCCGACTCCTATTCCCCAGGCGCAGCCCAAGACTGACATCCTTGACAGCTCCGCGACATCCGGCGCGCTGGTAACAGACGGGCACGATCCCATTCTTGATCCCGCGCCTATGCCGCGCACCACCACAACCATGGTGGGCGGCACCATTACCGGCGTTGACCGCCTGCGCAACAAGATGACCGTACACGTTTTTGGCGGCGGGCACTGGACCGTGAATTTTGACGAGCGCACGCACATCTTCCATAACGGCAGGGAAACCACCCAGCTTGCCATCAAGAAGGGCGAGCGCGTTTACGTTGACACGCAGCTAGACAACAACAAGCACGATATTTTTGCCCGCAACATACGCGTTGGCGTGGCGGAGCTGCCCGCGGACGCCGACGGCCAGATCATCGCCATTGACCCCAAGCACAACGAGCTTACCCTGCGTGACGCCCTCAATTCCGTGCCGGTGCGCTTTGCCGTGGACCCAGAAACCCGCATCAGCAACGGCCAGACTCCGGCGGCCTTTAAGGACGTGAAGCCCGGTACGCTGGTGCACGTGCGCTTTGCCGCGTCCAGCCCCAACCGCGGCCTGGCGCGCGAAGTCAGCATCATCGCCGTGCCCGGATCGACGTTTACCTTTGCCGGCAAAGTTACGTTTCTTGATCTCCATCGCGGGCTCATTGCAGTGCAGAACTCTACCGACGACAAGAATTACGAGATCCACTTTGCTCCTTCGGCTGTTACAAACAGAAATGAGCTTGGCGTTGGGCGCGATGTCCTGGTCCGCGCGACGTTTGAAGGCGCAAGATACATGGCGCAGTCGGTGAATCCAACGAGGGCGCCGGAAGAAGAGAAGTAGCTTAGCTGCTAGCTATTGGCTTCTGGCCGTTGGCTCTTGGCTCTAGCTCTTGGCCTTTAGCTCTTGGCCTTTAGCCGTTGGCTCTTTACGGATTAGTGTTATCCGTGTTTCTCAGTTGTAACGGAATGTTTCTTCCTTTCGCGTACTAGCCCTGCAATGCACGCGCTCCCGGCTCGTGGAAGTTCTGCCCAAATAGGTATTTAAGAATTTAATCGGCCTGGGTGAAGCGGGTCCCCAGCGGAAATTTACTTTCTTCGCGCTGCCTGCAAACTCGGTTCGCAGACTGACATGCGTCGCAGAACACGCCGATCACCTAGATTATCTTTTGTTACCTTAATCTGATAGTTATCGCCAAATAGTGGAAAAATGCAATTAAAGTCAAGATTTAAACTCCTCTTCCACTAGATTATCTTCTGGAGTATACTTCTTTCGACATTATGCCTAAGCGCGGCGCAAAACCTCTGGAAGGCGAAGTTCTTCAGGGAACACTTGACCTGCTGGTCCTGCAGACATTGCTATTAGGGCCGGCTCACGGACACACCATCGCTTATGCCATTGAGCATAGGTCTGACGACGTGTTGCAGGTGGAGCATGGCTCGCTCTATCCGGCACTGCATCGACTGGAAGATCGTGAGTGGATCGCATCGTTCTGGGGCACTTCAGAAAATAATCGAAAGGCACGTTATTACCGCCTGACTCCTGCGGGGCGCAAACAACTTGCAGTGCAAACCAGCCGATGGGAGCAACTGGTGCACGCCATCAATCGAGTCCTGAGACCGGCAAACGAGTAAACCATGAGTTGGATACGCTTCTTCCGAAAACAGCACTGGGACGAAGAACGCGCCCGTGAGCTCCAGTTCTACATTGACATGGAAACCGACGAGAACATCGCCCGGGGCATGTCACGGCAAGAAGCTTCTACTGCAGCACACCTTAAGCTCGGCAATGCAACCCGCTTGCGCGAGGAGATTTACTCAATGAATAGCATCGGCTTTCTTGAAACGCTGTGGCATGACGTTTGCCACGCCACACGCCTCCTGCGAAAGAATCCCGCATTTACACTGGTCGCCAGCGTCACTCTTGCCCTGAGCATCGGCGCAAATACCGCTATCTTCAGCGTGATTAATGGAGTGATGTTGCAGCCTTTTCCATTTCCCAAACAGGACCGCCTCATGATGCTATGGGAGGTGAACAAGGATGGAACCAGGTCCAATACTTCATTCGCAACATTTACAGATTGGAAAAACGAAAACCGCTCATTCAGCGCAATGTCCGCAGTTGGTTTATGGACTCCCACTCTCGTTACCCCAGAGGGTTCAGAAAACCTCAATGGCTTCAGGGTTTCTTCCACATTCTTTGATGTTTTAGGCGTAAAGCTCCAAGCCGGAAGAAATTTTATGGCCGAAGAAGACGTGCGCGGAAACCATTATGTAGTTGTATTGAGCCATGCCTTGTGGCAGCGGCGCTTTGGGGCCAGCGCGGAGATTGTTGGCAAAGCGATCAATCTGGGATCGCAATCTTATACCGTGGTTGGCATTCTTCCGGCCGATTTCCCCTCCGTGTTTTCATTTGATCCGAGTAAGCAAACTGATATTTATGCTCCGCTGGCCTATGACGCCACGTTACCTTACGCCTGCCGGAGCTGCCGGCATCTGCGCGCGATTGGCCGCCTAAAAAGCGGCGTTTCTTCCACGCAGGCAAATGCAGAGATGAACCAGATTTCAGAGAATTTGTTTCGCGAGCATCCTTCAGAGTATTCAGTGGCCGGAGTACAGCTCATGCCACTCAAAGACTATGTGGTTGGCGATGTAAAACCCGTCCTCTATGCATTGTTTGGAGCGGTAGGTTTTGTCCTGTTGATTGCGTGTGTGAATGTTGCCAATCTTTTGCTCGGCTGGGCGGCGCGCCGTCAACGGGAAGTAGCATTGCGGGCCGCTCTTGGCGCACAACGAATGAGATTGATCAGGCAGTTTCTCACTGAGAGCGTTCTGCTCTCGCTACTGGGTGGCTTACTGGGCCTTCTGCTTTCGATCATCGGCATTCATTTGTTGCGCAAGACCGGTTTGGGCAACCTGCCGCGGTTACAGAATGTGCATATTGATGGATGGGTCTTTGGTTTTTCTCTGGGCATCTCCGTTCTCACAGGACTTGTCTTTGGCATATTACCGGCCTGGAGCGCCTCTCGATTTGGCCCCGATGAAGCACTCAAAGAAAACAGCAGGGCCACGCAAACAAAAGAAGGTGGGAGATTACGGAGTTTGCTGATCGTGTCTGATGTTGCCTTCGCACTGATATTGCTGACCGGCGCCGGACTGATGATGAAGAGTTTTGTCCGCTTGCTGGAGGTCAACCCTGGTTTTGATCCACAAAAAGTACTGACACTGCAGGTTTCTCTTTTTGGGACAAGCTACAAGGAAGACAGCCAGGTCACTGCGTTTTATCAGCAAGCGCTGGAGCGCATTGAAACTTTGCCGGGCGTGGAGTCGGCTGCTGTCGTCAGCCAGATTCCGCTTGGCGGCAACGGAGACATGTACGGTATTCACATTGAGGACAAGCCCAATCCCAACCCGGAAGACGATCCCAGCGGTGACCGGTACTCCATTACTCCACACTATTTTCATGCCATGCATATCCCTCTGCTGAGCGGACGCGAATTTACGTTACAGGATACGGCTGGATCGTCGCCGGTGGTGATCGTCAATCAAACTCTGGCCCAAAGTATCTGGCCGGGAGAAAATCCAATTGGCAAGCGGCTGAGAATAGGCGATCCCAAAAGCCCCGCCAAGACAGTGATTGGTGTAGCGGGCGACGTTCTACATCGCAGCCTCAACTCATCGCATACTCTGCAATTTTATCTGCCGAATACACAAATGGCTGATAGCAGCATCGTTCTTGTGGTGCGGACCTCCATCAATCCTGCGGCGCTGGCGGGAGCGGTCCGGCATGAGATTGCTGCGGTTGATCCGCTCCAGCCTGTTTCTGGTGTTTCCACCATGGAAGAGATTGTTGACGCTTCCGTTATGCAGCAGCGGTTCGCCGTTTTTCTTTTTATGATTTTTGCGGCAATTGCGCTTCTGCTGGCGGCAACGGGGATTTTTGGAGTGATTTCATCCACGGTTACACAACGCACGCATGAAATTGGAATACGTATGGCGCTGGGCGCGGATAAACAGAGCATCCTTCGCCTGGTGGCCAGCCATGGGCTTAGGCCTGCTTTGATCGGCGCGGTTGCAGGGGTTTTCGCGTCTCTGGGACTCTCACAGTTTTTGACCAGTATGCTCTTCAGCATCAAACCCACTGATCCGCCAACTTTTCTGCTGGTAACAGGCGTTCTGGCTATGGTGGCTGCTATTGCCTGCTACCTACCTGCGCGGCGCGCCATGCGTGTTGATCCGATTGTTGCATTGAGGTGTGAATAACCGTATTTGAAACAACGGAAATGAATGGCCCGTTCGCGCTTGAAGGGGCACGGAAAAACTTTAAGGGTTCGGTAGCTTTGCCTCTTTGATCTCGGCGATGACGGCGATTTCGGCGATTTCCTAGCCTGCCCTCCCCCCTAGCCTCAATTAGGATTGCAAAGGGTTTACGCGATTCAATCCCCAGAGATACCACTGCCAATCCGTGCTGGTCTGTAGTTCGATTTGGGTTTTCCGGGTTTTCCCAATCATCAGATCACCAGATGTCCCCGATGCTTTGCAGCCTTCTGCCTGCGTCCTTCAGCCAGCGACCCACCCGGGGGTAAGACCTTTGTTGAAAACAAAAGCTCAAGTGCAATTCGACCGAGCGGTCACCGGACGGTCGAAGCCTTTTTTCTTTCATTTTTACCAGCCCAATCCGTGTCATGCGGATAGGTTTTTTGACCTTATGACCCTCTGCCAACGCATTGATCGGCAGAAGGTCGCAACGCTTCGCCAAATACCAAATAACCGGCCCTGCTAAGTTTTCAATGATCTGCCCACTTCCACCCCTGAGGGCTGTCGTATCCTAGCAGATTTCATTAAGCGAATCAATTGCGAATCAAACAAATGCTTTTCTTAATGGCTGGAATCAAGCCAAGAGATGTCTAGACAAGCATGGTAAAATTTGTATTTTGGGTGCGATTAAAAGAAAGACAAGGCGCTCGATATAACTACTTTTATTAGCCTCTTCAGCGGATGTGGTGGCTTCGACATTGGCTTTGCGCGTAAAGGATTCCAATGTATCGCGGCTTACGACTCAGATCCAGTCGCGATCGAGAACTTAAAAGGCTATTTACAGTCCCCAGTGCGCCAATTGGATCTTTCTAGCGGTCTTATCCCTGACCCGCCCAGACTGTCCCCAGATTTGTTGTTGGCAGGGCCGCCCTGTCAGGGATTTTCCACGGCAGGTCACCGGCGACTCGATGATCCGAGAAACGATTTACTGTTGGCTGCAGGCAAAATCTGTTTACAACTTCGCCCGCGCGTCTGTGTAATTGAGAATGTGCCAGGAGTGGCATTTGGAGAACACAAAGTCTTTTGGGAAAAACTGCAAGCTATGCTCAAAACAGCAGGATATTCCACAAAAGTTCTCACATGCCAAGTCCAGACTCTTGGTGCGGCACAACTACGTACTCGCTTGATCCTGTTGGCCTGGAAACTGTCTCATACTTTCAATACAGGGAGTATAGAGTTACCCCATGGAAACGCTTTAACCCTGCGCGACGTACTGAAGCGCATTAGCAGGTTGCCGAATCATTTTCCAGAACACCTGGATCCCAATAGTAAAATTGGGCAGATCGCAGCTAAGATACAGCCAGGTCAAAAGCTTAGCAATGTTCGGTGCGGTGATCGAGCAGTTCATACTTGGGATATCCCCGAAGTGTTTGGGGCAACGACGACGGCTGAGCGCGAGGTATTAGACGCAATTGTGAAGCTGAGGCGCCGACGAAGACAACGGCTTGTTGGCGATGCTGATCCAGTTCCAAGTCGAGAGATTTCTGATTTTGTAAAACGGGATCGAAAACACATAAGAAAAGTGCTCGGCATGCTAGTGGAGAAGGGATATGTTCGCAAAATTGCAAAGACCTTCGACCTAACACATACATTCAATGGAAAATTTCGTCGGCTCAAATGGGATCAACCATCGTTCGCGGTGGACACCCGGTTTGGTAGTCCGAGGTATTTTTTGCATCCTGACGAAAACCGAGGTTTTACTGTGCGGGAAGCAGCGCGTATACAAGGATTTCCGGATGATTACGTCTTTAGCGGGCCTATCAGCGCACAATATCGAATGATCGGCAATGCGGTGCCACCGCCCGTGGCGCAAGTCATTGCATCGGTGGTCAGAGAAAAGTTTTTCTCATAATTTATGGCTAACCCTGTTTTTGATCGGATTTACGACTGGTACTCGGACTCGAGAGACGGTCAACAGATTCAAGATGTTGCGGTACTCGTTCAGCAATTGGCTGAGGAATTGTATGATAAGTACGAGCCGACGAGGGGCCCCCACCTGGGTTTCTGGCAGAGATTGGATAAGTGGTTGAACAAGCGATTATCTTCGGATGAACAGAAACTCTTGTTCCGGCTCGTTCCAAATATTTTTTTTGTGGGTCCTTCTGAAATGGATTCACTCTACCGTGTAGCCTACAACGGCCCTATTGCGCGGTGGTTGGTAGATGAACTAGGACTCCGTTTTGGCGAACCTGAGCCTGAAACCATTCTCAGCGAAGGAGTGAATAACACCTGGTTCTGTCCAATTACTGACAGTTTTAGGATCAACGCATTTTACCACATCAACAATGTCAGCGGGCGTGATCTCCGTTCCGATTGGCGAACGCTCGCGCATTTCAATCGGCAGGCCGAACTCTTGGAATATCTCAATGATGAGGCGATCGAGAGAATTGTTTTGTTAGAGGATTTTGTAGGAAGTGGCAGCCAAATACATGATGCCGTGCGATTCGCCTGTTCTCTACCGACCAAACCTCCTGTACTCGTTGTTCCCTTGATTGCGTGCCCTGATGGTATTGCACTAGGCAAGAAGCTAGAAGGCGAGTTTGCGCATTTGACATTTGAGCCCGTGCTCAACATACACCCTGACGACTGTATACTGGAAGCCCCCCGGCCATCCGAACCACTGCTATATTCTCAATTAAGGCAGATAATAAAGGATACATTTCCTCTTGTCTTAGACGGCTTAACGGGCTCCGAGCGAGTCAAACTTGCGAGCGGCCCCTTTGGGTTTGCCGAAACTGGAAGTTTAGTGGTTCTCTGGACAAATTGCCCTGACAATAGTTTGCCGTTGCTTCATCAAAAATCCAACAGCTGGGAACCATTATTCCCGCGGGCATCGAGATTGTGATGGAAATAGACTTTAATCCATTTAATGAGCTTTATGTAGGAGAGACTGTTTCGTCTCCCGACTTTGTGGATTTATTCAGCCCGGCTCTCCTGCCAACTACGGGAGCATTATTCCTGCCTGGGAATGTTGTTTTAAAAGGAGTACAAGGAAGCGGTAAAAGTATGCTGCTCAATCTTCTGAAACCAGAGGTGCGCATAGCATATGAGCAAAAAGCTAAGCCGTTTCCTTTACGCGGTAGATATGCCCGCTTTATTAGTGCAGGAATTAACTTGACCACGAGCAATGCTATTGCGTTCGGCCAGCGCTCAGTCGACGAATGGGGCGAGGAAAAGATACTTCCAATATATTTTGGAGATTTTCTAAATTGTTGGGTTGTGTTCGATATATTACAAAGTATTGAATCGTTGCGTGATGGACTGAGCAAAGCATCAGTGCGTAGCATTGAATTGCGAACGGATAGGGAGATCCTAAATACATACGCGCAAAGATTAGCGAGATCGGAGTGCTGGTTCGGATATTTTGAAGGAATAGGTACTTATCGCGATTTTCGCCGTCACCTGGAATCGAGAATTAATGCTTACTTATCATTTCTTAACTTTAATGTGGGAAGCATCGCTGAGGGCATCAAGAAAACCAAGACCCTCATTGGAGAACCGGTAGCCCGTGCGGCTGAGCTTTTAAAAACCACTGGCATCATTCCTGAGTCGGTGCACGTGCTGGTCAGAATAGATCAGCATGAAGAGCTTTTTCGCCTTGAGGCCAAACAAAAGGAATACGGTCTGGCTTATAGATCGGTAGTTAACAAGGCGCTTGGCCTGAGAAGTCCGCATGTATCATACCGCATAGGAACTCGGGGATACTCTTGGACCGACATAATTGAGTTTTATGGTACGAGTGCGGTTGTGGAGCGAGATAGGAACTATAAGTTAATAGACTTAGACGAGATGTTAAGGCGCAAAGAAAATCCCAAAACATGGATATTTCCAGCGTTTGCAGAGGATGTATTTAAGCGGCGGCTTAGAGTCGCCTCTTATCAACTGAGTAAAGAGAAAGAGCTACTTAAAGCATTTGGCAAAGGGCCTTCTCCAGATGAACGCGCTCAAACTTATTGCCGGAATGCTCCAGTAAGAGTAGTTAAATTGGAGACAATGTGGCCCAAGCCATGGAATAGTTTTTTGGAGTCATTGGCAAGGGAAAACCCGCTATCTGCTCGGCTGGGTGAGGCGTGGGCACGGCAGAAACGCAAGACCAACATAGTAAATGAAATCCCCTCTAAACCATATCCCTGGGATGAGCACAAGTATTGGCGCAAGGAACGGGTCGAAGCAGCTCTCATGCAGATTGCTGGGCGATGTTTTCAGCGCATGATCTGGGCAGGAACCGACGACGTATTGCAGTTGAGTGGTGGGAATATATTAATTTTCGTGAGCCTGTGTCAACATATTTGGACCGCATGGCTGAGAACTGAACCGAAATTAATGAATGATGCCCCCTCCCCTATAGTTCCGTACCAAATCCAGGCAGTTGGCATTCAGGAGACAAGCACTTTGTGGTTTGAAAAGGTTTCAGAAGAACCGGGAGGGAACACGAGGCAGCGGTTTATTACCCGGGTCGCCACGCTCATGCAACGCAATATGCATGAGGATTTGCCGCTTTCTTATCCCGGACACAACGGGTTCTCACTAAATATCGAAGAATATGATAACGCGTCGGATGTACGCTCATTTCTGCAAGAGGCCGTCGCGTATGGAGTACTGCTTGACTTTCCGCATACAACAAAATCGCGGGATCGCAAGCCGCGACGAAAGTGGTACTTCAACCCAATATTTTCCCCTCATTTTAGGCTTCCACACATTCACACCAAAGAACCGATATATGTTACTGTAGGCGAGGTTCGGAAGTGGATTAGGGATGCTCAGGAAGGACTCATCGCTACCACCGCATTTGTTGACGAAGAGATGAAATCAGTGTCAGAGGTGGCAGCACAAGGCGATCTATTTTAAAAAATGCTTGGAAAGAAATTTCGCCCATGGGGCCAACTTCACTGGGTGTTAAGCAAGCTTCCGTCGCGGCGCTGGTCAATTCTTGGCTGTTTAGGGACCGAAGAACGCAGCATAGCTCTTTGGGAATATTTCAACCGCCGATCCAGTGCCGGGAAGAGTACTCTGGTTAGAGTACAAGATTTACCATCTCGGTTTGCGAATTTATCCCGCCAGTTGCTGGACGCGCGCATCCGCGATCTAGCCCGGGTTGGCCAACCTTCTGAGGGAACCCCAGTGATTCCGCTATTTGCCTCGGAAGGGCAAATAGTCCAAACAATAGATAACTTTATTAATATATGCGAAGAGAATGTGATTTTAGACATCACGTCGTTGCCGAAAAGATTTTTTTTCCCTTTTGTCCATCGCTTGCTCAGTTCTTCCAGAATTAAGAACTTAGTTGTAACATACACGAGTCCGGAACGGTATCACGATGGGCCCCTTGCAGAAGACCACAAGTCTTTGGAGCCTTTACCTCTTTTCCGCGCCCAAACAGTAGGAGCTAGTAAAGTGGATCTTGTTATTATTGGGGTAGGCTTCATGCCCTTGGGTTTGGCTGACTTTCTGGAAAAATACAAATACCAGCAAGTGGTTCAAATTAGAACGCTTTTGCCATTTCCTCCGGGGCCTCCCGGATTTCAACGTAATTGGCGTTTCATTAATGCTCTCCGCAAAGACTATGCTCAGGCGGTGAAGGATCCAGTACGCGTTGAGGCGCATGATACAAGTGACATCTTTGATCATATTACTTCATTGACGGATGGTGGTCGCCAGACAAGCGAATTTGGTCCGTTCGGGCCAAAGCCCATGTCTCTGGCCATGTGCCTATTTGCGCGATTAACGAAAAGTGTTGTCCGGTACACTCAGCCAAGCATCTACCATCCCGAGTACACCAAGGGGGTTCGTGTTGTTGGCGGCGAACCTCTAATTCGGGCATATTGTATTCGCCTAGACGGAATTGATCTTTACACGGTTTAGGCGAAGCCAATCATCGCTCCGTTGTCGTATCCGCAGGGCGAGACAAACATTTCGCTCCGGTCTAAATCCACCGTTTGGACTGGTTGAAAACCACCATCCGGCTGCGCTACGCATTTTATGCTCGGCTAAAAAGCCCAGAATCATGCAGATACATTGCCCTACAGATTGGCATGGCAGTTGCAATGAACTAGTTAACGGTTGAACTCAGTAGCTTTACAAGAGGGAAGCAAGGGCGCCGAGCTGATCCCCGGCGCAAGAGTGATACGGATCGGGCGCTCAACGCGCCCGGTTCTAGATCCTTCACTCGCGAAGTAAAAACCGCGAGTTCAGGATGACGGTTTGAGGCGCACCGATTTTACGGTGCGCGACTTAAATCCGGGCGCGGCGATTGGGTGATCGTCGCGCCGATTTTGATGAGCGATGAGGGAGCTCAAGGTCATGAAAACGGGTAGGTTTTTAGCAATCATATTATTTGCGGTGACAGCATTGTCGGCCGGCGGATGGGCCCAGGGGGCTCCGCCTGCGCCGAGTGGGGACACGCCGTCGAGCGAAGAAGCAGCGCCGGCGAACGATGAGCAAGGACAAGCGCTGGAGCAGAATTATCCCCAAAGTGCCAATGGGGAAACGGGGCAGAATGGGGAGACCGCGCCCAGCTTGCAGGAAAGAGCTCCTCGCAGTGAAGGGCCTGCGCCGTCGGTGGCGAGAGTGAGCTTGATTCATGGAGATGTTTCCACGCAGCGCGGCGATAGCGGAGATTGGGGCAGCACGTCGGTCAACGCGCCGGTGGTGCGTGGCGATCAGGTTGCCACTGGACAGGATGCGCGCGCGGAAATTCAGCTGGATTATGCGAATATCCTGCGGCTGGCGGCGCATAGCCAGGCCAAGATCGCTGACCTGACGCCCAAGCGCATACAAGTGCAGATAGGGCAGGGATACGCCAGTTACTCCATGCTCAAAGGCAACGAAGCGGACGTGGAAATCGATTCGCCGAATGTAGCGGTGCGTCCGCTGAGGCAGGGATTTTATCGCGTGCACGTGATTTCAGACGCGCAGACAGATGTGATCGTGCGCGAAGGTGAAGCCGAAATTACCACGCCGCAGGGAAGCACTCGCGTGCATGCGGGCGAGATGATTACCGTCCGCGGTACGGACGAGCCGGAATATAAAGTCAGCAGCGCGCCCGATAAAGACGATTGGGACACATGGAACAGCGAACGCGACCACGTAGTACGCGATTCAGACAGCGTAGGCCATACCAACCGTTATTACACCGGCGTGAATGATCTCGATGGTTATGGACACTGGGTTTACGTCCCAGGATATGGAAACGTTTGGCAGCCCTACCAGACCGTAACGTGGGCCCCATATCAGACAGGAAGATGGGTCTGGCAGCCCTATTATGGCTGGACATGGGTGTCATATGAGCCTTGGGGCTGGGCGCCTTATCACTATGGGCGTTGGTTTTATTACCAAAATGCCTGGTGCTGGTGGCCTGGACCTATTTATGTAGGCTATCGTCCGCTATGGTCTCCGGCATTCGTCTTCTTTGTGGGCTTCGGGCATCATGCCGGCTTCGGCTCTATCGGATGGTTCCCCGTCGGTCCGCATGATCCCTTTTATCCCTGGTATGGGCGCGGCTTTAATCACGTAAACGTGGTGAACATCACCGTGATCAACAATTTCTATGGACACGGCGGTTTCATTGCTCCGCTTGCCGTGCGTGGACGTCAACCATATTTCTCCAACGCGCATCTTGCATTGACCAATCCACGCGTTCGCGGTTCGATCACCAGCGTGTCGGCTGAAAACTTTGGCCGTGGCGGCCATGAAGGCTGGCGTCACGGCGTAGAAGAGCATGAGCTGCGCGAATCCCGCGTGATGACGGCGAACCTGCCGGTTGTCCCTTCGCGTGAAAGCTTGCATGCCGGTAGCAGCAATGGCGCTCCCGCAGGCATCCAGACGCGCAACAGTGATCGCTTCTTTACCAAACATGCGCCACCCGCCGCGCGGCAGGAATCATTCCATGATCAGGCCGCGCGCGTGCAGCGCGTCGTCGGGCCAGAAGCTGCGGGCGCTTCCCACGGCAATCCTGGCGGCGCGACCAATGGCGCGCAGAATACCAGCACCGGGCAGCATTCGTTGAACGAAAAAGGGCGTATCGAGTCAGGCATGAACAATGCGCATACTTCGAACGGCGGCTCTACCGCTGGTTCTACAGGCAGCAACTCGGTGCAAAATCAAGACCATTCCCGCGGCGACCACAGCGGCTGGAACAAATTTGGCTCGCCCTCCGGCCATTCCGGTGGCGACGTCGGCAACGGCCGCTCTGAGTCCTCTGGAAATCCAAGAAACTCTTCCGGCGGAGCAAATGACCATCAGATAAACGATCGTCAAATAAATGGTCGCCAGATGAGCGACCATCAGATTAATTCCGGGATGTCGCAATCCTCTGACCGCAGCGCCGGGCAGACTTCCCACACGCCGGAAAGCGGCGGCTGGCAGAAATTTCCGTCTCGTTCCGATAGCGGTTCCGGCGCGAGCCACGGTTCAACCCAGGATCGCGGTTCCGTTGTAGACCACGGTTCAGGCCCTGGAATTTCGGCCGCCGAGAGAGTGGACCATGCAGCGCAGAGCAACTCCGGCGGAAACAGCAGGCCGCCGCTGGATCTGCATCGGCCAATCGTAACGCCCAGAGAACAACCGTCTAGTCAGCCGCGCAGCACGCCGCCGACTCAGCACAATGAGCCCAGATACAATCCACCTGCACCGCGCAGTGACTCGCGCGGATCATACTCGGGTTCGGGCTCAAGCTCACACAACAGCGGCGGTGGCTCATATTCGCGTGGCAGCAGCGGCGGTGGATACTCTTCGCACAGCAGCGGGGGATCATCGTCTCGCGGTGGCGGAGGTTCTTCATCTCATAGCAGTAGTGGCGGCGGAGGGCATAGCGAATCACACTCGGGTTCCAGTTCGCACCGTTAGCGGCGGTGCGGAACATTGCCACTCAGTTTGGGTGGGCAAGAACAGAAAGAGCGACGGACAACCAACCGTCGCTCTTTCTGCTTTTCAAGGATGAAACGGACTTTTCTTACCAAACCCCTTTATCGCTGCCGGTAATTCTGAACGCCACGGCGGCCGCGGATGCCAGCGGTGGCAACAAGCTCAGCCGGAACGTAGCCGGAACATTGCCGCTGAAAGCCGCTTGGGTAATTTGTTTTGTATAGAGCCGCGCTCCATACGGCATGATCGGCACGCGCAGGAAGCGAGCCCGCGTATAGATTTTGTCGCCATTCACTGTGGCGTCTTTAATCACTTCTGCCGGCAGCTCCAGCGGCGTGCCACGGTAGCGCTGTACATAGTCGGAAACAATCTTCAGGAAGCTGGCAACGCCCGGCCAGATGCCGGCCACGGTAGCGGCGCCGCGCAGTTCGCGGAAATCGACTTTTCCGGATTCAATAATTGCCGTGGCGTTCAAAATATCGCAAACGCGGAAATAAAAATGGCGATACATGCGTTGCAAAGTGGCGGCAAAGATCCGCTCTTCCGGCGCGGGCACATAAAACGTATTGCCGTTCAGCCGGATCGTTACCCGCCGGTCAATGCATCGCTTGGCCAGGCCAATATGCTCGCCTGTCTGGCCCAGGCGGCCAACATGCGTCTCAATCGACTCCGGCAATCCCGGAATGGAGAAATTCCACTTGCAAGCCAACCGGTCGCCCCAGCTCCGCGCTTCAATCTTGCCGCCAAAGCGCTTGGTGAATACATTCACAATCTTCGCCTTCGCGCCGGTTGAAACCAAGTCAAGGTCATTGCCCAGATCAGGCCAGTGGTCCAGCGTTTTCATTACCACCGTTGGGCAGCCTTCTTCTTCCAATGCATTACATATTGCTTCCAGATGGTTCAATGCATTGGAGATACGGGCGCGTTCTTTTGCTAGCGTTTCCACTGCCCAGGCCTGAATTGCATTGTTACCGCGATTGCCGGCCACACGGTTCAGCACTTCAAACGCGCGGATTACTACATGGTTGGAATCCGCCAGCTCCACAAAATCCTGCCGCTGTTCCGGCGTGAGCGAATTAAGCATGGGAATAACGTCGGACGCTGAAGCCGGCCGCAAAGTTAATTTTAAAAATGCATCAATATATTGGCTTTCGTTCTTGATTGCTGTGGCCATGGGACCGGGGACTCCTCGGGGATTACTCGTAAGCTGGTTTGCTTCGAAAACTAGGATGTGGGCTGCTGCTTTCAGGTTGTCGAGGGTAAGGAAGCATTCAGCAGCAGAAGAACTGAACCGCAAAGGACGCCAAGAGCGCAAAGTTCAGGAATAGGATTACCTGTTTATCGCCAGAAAGCTACTCATTTTTTATGCGAAGTTTGGCGCTCTTTCAAACTCTTCAAATCGGTTCCTTTGCGTTCTTCGCGCCCTTTGCGGTGAAAGCCTTTCCTGGCTGAATGCTGAGTGCCTGAGTGCCGATTGCCGAGTGCTTCCTTATATAATCGTCCGTTCCCCTCAAGCTAGGAGTGCCAATTGGCTTTTAACGACTTACGAGACTGGATCGCCGCGCTGGATCGCGCCGGTGAACTCAAGAAGATCAAGACTGAAGTCGATCCTATCCTGGAAATCACTGAGATCGCCGACCGCGTCTCTAAGGGCGCCGCCAAAAAGTATGGACGCCCCGGCGGCCCGGCGCTGCTCTTTGAGAATGTAAAGGGCACGAACGGCGTGCCGGTTCTCATCAATCAGTTTGGCTCGGAGCGCCGCATGCAAATGGCGCTGGGCGTGGATTCGCTCGACGAAATCGCCGAGCGCATTCGCCAGTTGCTCAATATGAAGTCGCCGGAAGGCTTTCTGGAAAAACTCAAAATGCTGCCCATGCTCGCGGATATGGGCAAGTTCTTTCCCAAAGTTGTGGCCACCGGGCCGTGCAAAGAGGTCATTAAGAAAGAGAATTTTTCGCTGCTTGATTTTCCCATCCTGCAATGCTGGCCGCAGGATGGCGGCCGCTTTATCACGCTGCCCTGCGTCATCACCCGCGATCCTAAAACAGGCAAGCGCAACACCGGCATGTACCGTATCCAGATTTATGACGCCACTACGGCGGGTATGCATTGGCAGCGCCAGAAAGTTGCCGCTGAGCATTACCGTGACATGCTTCGTGGAGCGCAGGCGCCCTGGCCTGCGAACCAAAAAGATCGTGGACCGCAGCCGCCCTCGGCTGCGCAGAAGAGATCAGCTGTTGACATCATGGCCCGCTCCGGTGGAGGCTCCATGCTCGCCTCCGGTGATCGCCCCAGCGGAACCATGGAAGTTGCTGTTGCCATCGGTACCGAACCCGCGCTGACATTTTCGGCCATTGTCCCTGCTCCACCTGAGATTGAAGAGTTCATCATCGCCGGCTTCCTGCGACAGAAGCCGGTCGAGCTGGTGAAGTGTGAGACCGTCGATCTTGAAGTTCCGGCATCAGCGGAAATCGTCCTTGAAGGTTACGTCAAGCTTGACGAGCTGCGCACAGAAGGCCCTTTCGGCGATCACACCGGATTCTACTCGCTGGAAGATGAGTACCCGGTCTTTCACGTCACCTGCATCACCCACCGCAAGAACCCGATTTATGCCACCACCATTGTGGGCAAGCCGCCCATGGAAGATGCATGGATGGGCAAAGCCGTGGAGCGCATTTTCCTTCCGTTGATGCGGCTCACGCTGCCGGAAATCGTGGACGTGAACCTGCCGGTGGAAGGTGTGTTTCACAACCTGATGATCGTCTCCATCCGCAAGTCGTATCCCGGACACGCGCGCAAAGTCATGAGCGGCATCTGGGCGCTGGGCCAGGCAATGTTCACCAAATGCATCGTCGTAGTCGATGAAGACGTAAACGTGCAGGATATCGGCGAGGTGGTGCTCAAGGTTTTCAACAATATCGATCCTGAGCGCGACATTCAATACACGCTCGGCCCGGTCGATTCCCTCGACCACGCTTCGCGCCTGCCGAACTTCGGCTCCAAGATGGGCATCGACGCCACACGCAAATGGCCCACGGAAGGCTTCACGCGCCCCTGGCCCGACGAGATACTGATGGACGAAAAAACCAAAGCGCAGGTGGATAAGAAGTGGAAGGATTTGGGGATTGAATAACTCATTTGCCGCAGATTTGGCTGATGAACGCAGATGAGGAGATTGGGCCGCGAATCAACGCAAATGAACACGAATCAGAAATGTCTTTGGTTACAGTTTGGAAGAATTGATCAAGTTGAGATGGTGTTTCGATTAGCATTGGCGTATGAGCAAAGGGTGGGTTGTGAGTACTTCTCATCCAAAAACATCTTGCGGATCGTAAGGAATTCTATTCTCCTTCAGAAAAGTTAAGAACTCTTCCTCATAAGTTGTCGACGCATGATACTGCTCCTGATTTTGGATGTACTTCAGCATCCTTCCAACGTGGGCTTTTGCTGATGCTGCATCCGCCATAACCTTCCTGCCAGGAAAAGTTGTCTACCTGGCGATTCATCCATTCAGCCGATTCCGCCTGTATCTTGAGCACGATTTCTTCCATGGAAAGCGTGGGAGGAGTCTCAAGCAGAAGATGGACATGGTTTGTGGTGCCTCCAATCGCATGCACGCCTATCTTGTCCTGCTTGCATATGCTTTCTATGTGAGCCCATAAGCGTTCCTTCATATCATCGGGAATCGTTGTGTGACGACCCTTGGTGCTGAACATTACATGAACAAAAAGTTCGTGGCTTATACGCGACAAAGCTTTACCCCTTACGCAACTCATGCAGGTTGACTCGCCATTCTATACTTGGCGTTCCCTCGTGCGGAAGAGCCTGATTATGGCCGCGCCGACGAACTGTTATTGATTTTGCAGCCCTCTTGTGCTATGCTTGACTAGTCAGACTGGTCAGAATGTGAAAAAGAAGCCAAAACTCCAAACCGCCGGGACTAACAAGAGAACTTGGCAACTCCAGGCTGCCAAGGCGCGTTTCAGTGAGCTTTTCCGAAAGGCGCGCGCCGAAGGACCGCAATGGGTCACCAGACAAGGCAAAGACGCGGTTGTAATCGTTGCCGCCGAGGAATTTCAACGATTGCTGGTTCGGTCTAAACAGCCAGGGAGCCTGGTCGAATTTTTTGCCAAGTCTCCTCTCGCAGGCGCAAACCTGGATCTTGACCGAAGCCCTGACTATGGCCGGGAAATCGACCTGTGAGCGGGTATCTGCTTGACACGAATGTAATTTCCGAGATCATCAAGCTCCGGCCGGAATCAAAAGTCGTTTCATGGTTTCAGGCAACAAGTGAAGAACTGCTCTACTTAAGCGTGCTTGCCATCGGAGAAATTCGTAAAGGCATCGACTCGCTTCCGCGCAGCAATAAGCGTGCTTTACTGGAAAGTTGGCTGGCCAATGATCTCGTATTGCGTTTTGCGGGACGGATTCTTGCGGTGAATCTGGACATTGCCGAACGATGGGGGTTGATCTGCGCACAAGCCAAAATAGCCGGAGCATCGCTTGCGGTAATTGATGGTTTGATGGCGGCAACAGCGCTGCATCACAACCTCACTCTCGTAACTCGAAATACCAAGGATGTACAGGTTGCCGGGATCAAAACGCTGAACCCTTGGCAGTTGTAATATTTGTCATCAAAGTGCACCTATGAACTCCTTCTCTCTTATTGCTTCCGACCTCGGCCGCACCGTGGCCCAGGCTAAACCTCTGCTCATGAAGCTGGACAATGCTGATACATCCACGCGTCCCGCTGAAGGGAAGTGGGCGAAAAAGGAAATTCTTGGCCATCTAATTGACTCGGCCTCAAACAACCATCAACGCTTTGTCCGCGCCGCGCTTCAGGGATCGCTCACCTTTCCCGGCTATGATCAGAACGCGCTGGTCGATCTGCAAAACTTTGCTGAGGTTGATTGGAATTTCCTCGTCGATTTCTGGGCGGCTTACAACCGCTTTCTCGCCCATGTGATAGGTCAGCTACCAGAAGAAGCCGCAAAAATTACCTGCAATATCGCGGATCACGAACCGGCCACGCTGGGATGGATCGCCGAGGACTATGTCGCACACTTAAAGCATCACTTGAACCAGATCCTGGGCCAGACGTTTGAGACGAGCTTCGGGAAGTGAAAGCTTTTAGCAGGCTGGGGAAGCGCTTGGCCGTGATTCTTCTTTTTGTCGTCGTTGTACTAATTGCGATTGTCTCCTATATGGTCGCAATGCCAGGAAAATCTTTTTCCGGCGCTCTTCCTCCTCTGACGGCCGAAGAAATTCAGATCAAGACCAACCTCACAAGACACATCTCTTACCTCGCCGACGATATCGGCGAACGCAACGTCATTGCCTACGAGCCCTTGCAGAAAACCGCCCAATACATTGAGGGCAATCTCAAGAAGTTTGAGTATGAAGTGAAGTCGCAGGAATACACTGTGCAGATGCGCAAGGTCCGCAACCTGATTGCGGAAATTCCGGGCGGTACAAAGGCAAATGAAATCGTGGTGATCGGCGCGCACTATGACACCGTTTATGACTGCCCCGGCGCCGACGACAACTCGAGCGGCGTGGCTGCTCTGCTGGAGCTTGCACGAATTCTCAAAGGCTCGCGTCCCGTCCGCACCGTGCGGTTTGTCGCCTTCGTCAATGAAGAACCGCCATGGTTCCAGACCGACGATATGGGTAGCCTGGTATATGCCGAACAGGCGCACAAACTCAAAGAAAACATCGTCGCCGCCATTTCCATCGAGACCATCGGAATGTACTCCGATGCTGAAGGCAGCCAGCAGTACCCCGCCGGCTTCAAATCGCTCTACCCGTCGAAAGGCAACTTTATTGCTTTTATCGGCAACCTCGGATCGCGTGGTTTGGTGCGCGACGCAGTCCGTTCATTCCGGACGTCAACCAAATTTCCCTCTGAAGGCAGCGCCGTTCCGGCGGCGATTCCCGGTGTCGGTTGGTCGGACCACTGGTCTTTCTGGCAGCAAGGCTATCCCGCTATTATGGTCACTGACACAGCGCCTTTTCGTAACCCCAATTACCATCAGCCCACCGACAAGCCGGGCACTCTGGATTATGATCGGATGGCGAGAGTGGTGCATGGGCTGTCGGGCGTTGTGAGCGATTTAGGAAAATGATTCTTGGTTTCTCGTTGCCCGGTAAACCAATTCTTGAAGCAAGCGAGAACAATCTCGGGAGTGGGGGCTTCGCAACGAGGAGTACAATTACTTAGACAAGGGAGGGCGTTCTTATGATGCGCAGAATTTCTCTCTGGGCAATTACCGGCTTTGCCGTGGCTTGCTGCTGGTTCATTTATTCGACGGCCACAGCGCCCAATCCCAACCTTGCACGCTGGACAATCGTCGCCGTCACCGCTCCAGCTTCTTTGATCGGCCGCGCAATGCCACTTGCCTACTACTGGTTCATTCTGCTCAATGCTGCCATCTACGCTCTGGTCGGACTCACAGCCGAGCTATTGCGGCCGAGCATGATTCGCCATCGCCCCAGCTGATCTCATTACAAAGAGACCATCTTTTCTCCGCGCTTCCGCGGTGGATTTTCCTCGCGCTCCTTTGTGTCCTTTGTGGTTCCGAATTATACTGACTGCATGTCGATCTTTCGTGTATTTGGCGACCTGGCTGGCATCGCGAAAGGGATGTCCGTAACTCTGCGGGAAATGTTTTCCCCCACCATTGTTGAGGATTATCCCAACAAAAAGCTGCCCAATGAGGGCGCTGTTTTTCAGGAGCGCTTCCGCGGACTGCACGAGTTGCAGCGCGACGAAAACGGCCTGGAAAAGTGCGTTGCCTGTTTCCTTTGCGCGGCGGCATGCCCTTCCAACTGCATTTACATTGAGGCCGCCGAGAACACGGACGAGAACCGCATCAGCGGCGCCGAACGCTACGCCAAGGTCTATAACATTGACTATAACCGCTGCATCTTCTGCGGATACTGCGTTGAAGCCTGCCCCACGGACGCTATCACGCACGGCCACGGCTTTAAACTGGCCACGTTCAATGCCAGCAATCTGGTCTATCGCAAAGAAGCTCTTCTGGTGCCCATGCCCGCCAACGCCGGCCAGCCCCTAGCTCCGCAAGAGCCGGTGATTGTGCCGGAAAAAAGAGCCTGAAGAGGATCGGGTGATCGCCGTGATCTGGTGATCGCGCGTGATCGGAAAACCAGAGCATCAATCCGTTTGCGGTGCATTAGAAGTTACCCGATCCTCCAGCCCGATTGCTGTCTAAAGGTTCCTGGTTTTCTTCCCATTGCCCTGTTTTACCTCCGATTTTCTTTGCGTCCTTGGCGTCCTTTGCGGTGAACTGGTTTCCGATCCCCCGATCACCGGATTACCCGATCTCCCGATCTGGCCCCTCAAGGTTTCTGCGTCGGTCTTAGAAGCACCTCGCTGATAAACGCCTGCGGCCGTTGCGTCACCAGCATCTCCACTGCGTGGGCTACATCATCAGCTATCAGCATCTTGTCAGGGCTCTTGCCTTCATGCGCGCTGAACTCCGTGTGCGTGGAGCCGGGACAAACCGCAGCTACCCGGATTTTGTGTCCTCGCAACTCCTCCGCCACGGAATACGTAAGTCCGTTCAGCCCCCACTTGGTGGCTGAATAAGCTGCACCGTTTGGCACAGGATTCTTGCCCGCCAAGGATGAAATGTTCACAATGTCGCCACCGCCGCTGGAGATCATCATTGGGGCAAAAGCCCGGATCATATAAAAGACGCCGCGCAGGTTGGTGTTAAACATGGCGTCCCACTTGTCCGTGGGCATGGTGTGCAGCGGGCCTCCAAATGTGCCAATCCCGGCATTGTTGACCAGAATATTAAGCTGCCCAAAAGTCTTTTGTACGCGGTCAGCCAGCGCTGCAACGGAGTTCCAGTCGGCAACGTCGCAGGCCATAGCTTCGCCCTGGCCGCCCGCGGAGCGGATCTGTCCCGCGGTGTGTTGCAGGCGGGCAAGTGTACGACCGCAGACAATGGTGGTGGCGCCCAGACCAGCCAGTTTGAGCGCGATTGCCGCGCCTATACCACGTCCCGCCCCGGTAATCAGGGCAATTTTGCCATTCAAAGTGTGGTCCATTTACTTTCCGTCCTTAACTTTAGAAGGTTAATCTTCAAGGAGGTTTCCATTTTTCCGGGTTGCCGGAACGTTTTCGCCGGGCCGGTGTCTAATCTTGCAGGATACCGCGTCCTGCCCATGGATCGCTCAAAATTTGATTTCATTCAGCTTTAACAATCATTAAAGAGTTGTCGGGGACGAGGTGATGACTTTTGAGAGGCTGCCGATAGCGGCGCGGAGAACCATAAATGCCGGAATTGCAGGCTCGCCGGATGTTTGAGAGTAACTATCGCCCGCAACTCTGCATCAGAGCAGTAAAGTGCCATTTTATGTAGAGCTTGCCTAAATATAGGGTGTGTCTTTTATAATCCGTGCCTCTAAGTTTTTATTTAAAAAAGACAGGCCTGCAGGAATGCTCTTGGAGCATTAGGCCCAAATCTGGCAGAGATGTACTGAAGGAGCAAAACTCAAATGAAAAGAGTGCTTGTCACGTTTGTGCTTGCGCTAACCACAGCAGCATGGGGTCAAGGCAGTTCACCATCGCAACAGCCACCAGCCGGACAACCGGCAACACAGCCGCCGACAGGCCAACAGCCTGCGGCAGGCGAGTCACAGGCCAATGTCCCCACCAGCCAGAAAGTGATTAAAGATCCGGCGGAATATAACGCCTACATCACAGCCTTAAATACCACTGATCCCGCCGCTAAAGGCGCGGCCATGGAAGCGTTTGTTGCTCAATACCCGCAGAGCATCGTCAAGATTGACGCGCTGGAACAGGCCATGAATGCTTACCAGCAGGCCAACAACCAGCAGAAAGTTGAGCAGGTTGCCAGGCAGATCCTGACCATCGATCCCAACCATGTGCGAGCCCTGGCCATCGTGGTTTATATTGAGCGCGGCCAGATCAAGGATGCGGCCACCGGAGCAAAGGCCCGGGGCGACGCCGAGCGCGGTCTGCAGGAGCTGCAGAACTGGAAGCCGACGGATGTTTCTGGGGCAGAGATGGAAAAGCTGCGCAACCAGATGATGGGCATCTTTGCCGGTACAGCCGCGTTCGGCGCCTTGCAGCAAAAAGACTATGCCAATGCGCAGAAGTTTTATGAGCAGGCGCTGAAAGTTGATCCCAATGACCTGGGCAACAACTATCAGATCGCTATCGCGCTGCTGGAATCGAATCCCTCGAACCCCCTCGGTTTCTGGTATGGCGCCAAGGCGCTAAGCATTGCGCAAAAGCAAAATCCCCAGGCCTTCCAGGCGTGGTCGCCCTATTTCCTTTCGCGGTACAAGAAGTACCACGGCAATACTGACGACTGGAACCAGCGCATGGCCACCGCCGCCACTGAGACCGCTCCACCGCCGAATTTTGTCGCCAGCATTCCGCTAGCTCCGACGCCATGCGATCTGGCTGCACAGGCAGTCCAGCAGAACGATCCCAGCCAGCTTTCGTTTAGCGACTATGAACTAGTGCTCTCCTGCCGCGATAAGACCCCGGCCAACAAAGATGCCGCCGAAAAAGTGTGGGCATTCATCCAGGCAAAAGAGAAAAATGGTGAAGCGAAGCTGAAGATGCCGGTGAAAATTATCGCCGTTACTGATCCCAGCACGCTTGAGGTGGCCATGAGCGAGGACAACCAAGCCGCCAATAAGGCCGATATGCGCGTCACCATGGACAAGCCGCTGACAAAACCGCCTGCAGTAGGCGCCAATGTGGATGTGATCGGAGTAATTTCAGAGTACACGCCTGATCCGTTCATGTTCACCATGACCAAGGGCGAGCTGCCGGGAGCCAAGCCCGCGGCCAAAACACCGGCCAAGAAGGGTCCAGCTAAGAAAGGCACGGCAAAGAAGAAAGCAGCCCAATAGGAACCAAGCATCCTCACGTGAAAAGCAGCCCTGCAATGGGCTGCTTTTTTTGTTCTACTCGCCCAGCATCAGCCGCTGAACGGAATGGGCGCGTCCGGTAGTTGCATCGCAACCAATCAGCACGGCGCAGAAGCGTGGATCGCCCTTGGCGGCCTCAAAACGTCCTGGCAGACCGGTAAGAAAGCGTTGCAGGACCTGCTCTTTCTGCACGCCAATCACGCTGTCATAAGGGCCTGTCATTCCCACGTCAGTCTGATACGCTGTGCCACCCGGCAGCACGCGTGTGTCTGCCGTAGGGACGTGGGTGTGCGTACCCAGGACAGCAGTCACGCGTCCATCCAGGTACCAGCCAAGCGCGATTTTTTCTGAAGTTGCTTCTGCATGGAAATCCACGATCACAACTTTGCTGCTGATTTTTGCCAGCAGCGTGTCAGCTTTGCGGAAAGGATCGTCAGTATCGTGCATAAAGACGCGGCCTTGCAGATTGATTACTGCATAGCTTTGTCCCTGCCGGGTTGCGCCCTCATACACGCCAACCCCAGGAACGCCCTCTGAGAAATTTGCCGGACGCAAAACCTTCCGCGCCCGTCCGCTGGCATCGCCGTTGGCCGAATTGAAGTATTCTACGATCTCGCGTTTGTCCCAGACGTGGTTACCAGTGGTCAGCACATGGCATCCCAGATCAAAAAGCTCGTCGGCGATGGCTGGTGTAAGCCCAAAGCCGCCTGCGGAGTTTTCCGCGTTGGCGATCACCAGATCAACCTTGTTGGTTTCCACAATATGGCCCAGATGGTCGCGGACAATTTTGCGCCCCGGACTGCCGAATATGTCGCCAATGAAAAGTATCTGCATGAGTTCGAATCTTTGATACTACCATTGCCGGCCCTAACTATTGCGCCAGGTGTATTGAGGCAAGAAAGTCGTAATTTCCGGCTGGATTCACGTGCAAATCCCGCACGCGGTCGGAGTGCACCACAACGTTATCGAAATACCAAAGATTGATGTAAGGCAGGTCGCGCGCCAGTATCTGCTGCACCTGGGCATAAATCTGTTTCCGTTTTTCCTGCTCCACGGTGCTGCGGCCGGCTTCTATAAGACGATCGACTTCAGGATTGACGTAATAGCTTCTGTTCGCGTGTTTGGGTGGAAAGCTGGAAGAGTGAAAGGCGTAGTAAAAGATATCTGGATCTTCATTGCCGCCGATCCAGCGCAGTGAATAAAGCTGGAACGCGCCTTTCGTCACATCGGCGTAGAAAGTGGCAAACTCAAAGCTGCGGATATCCAGCGCAATCCCGATCTGCCTTAGCTGTTGCTGCAGCACCGCCGCCAGCAGGCGCGTGGTTTCTTCTGTCGATGTCTTCATGGTCAGATGAAAACGCACACCATCCGCGCCGCGTGCGTAGCCTGCCGCGTTCAGCATTTGATTTGCTTTGGCGGGATCATAAGGATAGTGCGCCACATTGCCGTTGTATGCCCAGTGCTGCGGAGGAAGCACGCTATCTGCCAGCCTGCCCTGGTCGCCAAACAAATAATGCAGCACTGCGCCGCGATCTATGGCATATGCCAGCGCCTGCCGCACACGGAGATCTTTCAAAATCGGGTCGCGCAGATTGAACGCCAGATAAGCCAGCACCGTCCCGGGCTGTTGTTCGACTGCAAGACTGTGGTAGCGGCGCAGCGTGCCAATCATGTCCGCACTGAGAGATCCGCTGGGAGAAATGTCCGCGCTGCCTTTGCGCAACTCCAGCGCGCGTGTGGTGGCGTCCGGCACAATCGTCAAGCGGACACGCTCCACTTGGGCATGCTGGCCCCAGTAATTGTCATTCCTTTGCAGGACAACTTCGGTGTCCGGGTCCTGAGAGACGAAAGTGAATGGCCCCGATCCTATGGGATGCCGGTTGAACGGCTTGCCGCTGCCGTAAGGCACAATGCCGAAAGCACCTTCAGAAACGTTATAAAGCAGCGTACCGTCAGGCTCGGACAAATGGATGATGACGGTCGCATCATCCGGCGCGTCAACGCGTTCCACCAACTTGTAGGTCGTCGTCTTCAGCGTTGTTAGAGAGCCGTCGCGAATGCTGTCCAGCGTCCACTTTATGTCGCGCGCAGTCAGCGGCCGCCCGTCATGGAAATAGATTCCATGGCGCAAATGAAAAACATACGTTTTGGGATCAGGAATTTCCCACTTCTCCGCGACCCAGGGAATCATGTTGAAGTGCTCGTCGCGATGAACAAGAGGATCGAAAATCAGTTCATCGATTCGCTCTGAATACGCATCTGTGCCGACCCGCGGATCGAGATTGGTGGGACTGCTTTCAATGATCATTACCACTGTATTCGCGTCAGGACGCTTCGAACAGGAAAGCATGCTCGCACACAGCAACAAACAAAAAAGTTTTAACCACAAAGGACACGAAGGAACACAAAGGCGTTTGGTTTCTAATTGAACCGATCTTTGTGAACCTTTGTGTCCTTTGTGGTTAAGCCGGTTAGACATAAGATATCTTACCCAGCACGGCAGGTCGCTTGGCTCCCGTAGCCGAGGGTACATTGCCGGGCAAACCATTAAACGTCTGGTACGCCAGCAGCGCAAAAGCTACGGCCTCCTTGGCCTGGCTGGGAATGCCAAAATCGTCTGAATGCCGAAGTAAAAGTCCCATGCTCTCGGCCTCTTTTCTGAGCATCTCCATCAGCGCAGCATTCTTCGTGCCACCGCCGGAGACCACCCAGTCGCGATAGGTGCCTTTTTTTAGAATGAAGCTCTTAAGCGCCTGCGCCATGGATGCAGCAGTCAACGCCGTTGCTGTGGCAATCACGTCTGCCTTGGCAGCGCGGCCGCAACGCCGCAAAAAGTCCTGAGCGTATTCGCTGCCGAATTCCTCGCGGCCTGCTGTCTTTGGGGGCTTGAGGTTGAAGTATGGCGCGTTCAATGACTGCTCAAGCACCGGCTCAAGTACCGATCCCTTGCGTGCCACTGCTCCGCCACTGTCATAATCTTTTTTGAACAACATTTGCATGAGCCGGTCAACCACCATATTTCCCGGACCTGTATCGAAAGCCACAAGGTCCTCCGGCGTGCCTCCAGCGGGGATCGCACTGAGGTTGGCGATGCCGCCAATATTCTGCACGATGCGGCCTTTATGTGCAGAACGGAAGATTGCATAGTCGAGCAACGGGACCAGCGGCGCGCCCTTGCCGCCTGCGGCCATGTCCGCCGGGCGAAAATCCGAGACCACCGGGACACCGAGCCGCGCGGCGACCACAGACCCTTCACCGGTCTGCCATGTGCATGCTATTTGTTTTCCCAGATACGGAGAAGCCGTCCCCTGATGGTAGATAGTTTGGCCGTGGCAGCCCACAAGGTTTAGCTTGGCTTGACCGGACTTCTTTTGCGCTTTCCTCACGGCTTCAGCGTAAAATTCGCCCAGTCGAAAATTCAGCCGTGAGAGTTCCGCTACGCTGATTTTGCTGGCATTCATTGCCGCAAGAACGGCCTTGCGGATTGCCTGAGGATATTCCGAATGGTCATGCAGCAGCAGATTGAAGCTCAGGTAAGATCCGCGGCCTTGAATGCTTATAATGGCCACATCAACGCCGTCAGCGGAGGTTCCGCTCATGACCCCAGCGACAATCAAACGTTGATCTCCCGCGTGGTGTGCAGACGGTCGTCAATCACTTCACCGCCGACAATTCGTGTGAACTCCGTCACGATCTTCTTTAGCTTGTTCACCACTTTGTCTTTGGGTTCGGAGGAAAAGCCACGCAGCTCGCGGCAGCGTTTTTTGTAGGCTATAACCCGCTGCGCCGCCTGTGCTACATGCGCAGCAAACTTGCGGTCTCGCTCTGCAGTGCGCAACACGGCCTCAAATGCGCGCCACACCAACTCCTGGTTGCGGCACACCAGAAACATGTCCGCGCCTGCTCGCAATGTCTCAACGGCCACGTCTTCAATTTCGCCGGAGGAAAGCACGCCGCCCATCTCCAGATCGTCAGAAATAATCAGGCCTTTGTAGCCAATCTTTTTACGTAGCACGTCCTGCATCCACTTCTTGGAAAGCGAGGCCGGCACATTGTTGTTGGTGACCTCCGGGTATGAAGCGTGGGCCACCATCACAAAAGGAATCTGCGAACGCAGCTCGCGATAAGGCAGCAGGTCTTCCGCCCACATATCTTTCCAGCTCTTCTGTATCACCGGCATGTCAAGGTGGCTGTCCAGGTTGCCTTCACCCAAGCCGGGAAAATGTTTGCCACAGCCGAGAACTTTGGAGTCTTTTAGTCCGCGCAAGAACGCGCGCGCGTATGCAATCGCCTCTTTTGGATCAGCCGACACCGTGCGGCTGGTCAGCACAGAACGTGAAGCCTCAAATCCAAGATCGAAGACCGGAGCAAAGTCTGTGTTGAAGCCCAGCGCCCGTGCTTCCAGGCCCAGTATTTTCCCGTGCATGCGGAACAGCTTGCGGTTGCCGGTGGCAAACACCTGCTCTACCGATGGCGCCGGAACAATGACTTTTTTCAGCCGATCGACGGTGCCGCCTTCCAGATCAACACATAGGAACATCGGGACTGAGGTGGTGGCCTGCGAGTCGCGCAGCAAACGCCATGTCTGTTTGGGGTCGTCAATGTTGCGCGCAAACAGGATCACGCCGCTGGGCTGGAGCGTGCTCAGCATGGTTCGCAGCTTGCTATCGACGGCCAGCCCGTCATAGCCAAGAATCAATAACTGGCCAACCTGCCGGCGAAGGTCCTGTGTGGTGGTTTTTGCCATGCCAGTTCGATTATACGAATTTTGTCGCTGATCTATGGGCGTCGGCAACCAGCTTGATAACAAAAGATCGGAGATCCTGCCGCTATAGTTGCTTCTTTAATTCATGCAGCAGGTTCAATGCCTCAAGCGGAGTGAGATTGTTCAGGTCGGCTTCACGCAGCCGGTCAACAATCTTTTGCGAAAGCGGCGTAAACATCGTCAATTGCATCTGTGGCTCGGGTTCACGCGCTCCCGGAGAGAGATGTGCCGTGGTCTCATGTTCGGCATTTTCATGCTCGTGCAGCACCTCGCGGGCGCGAACGACCACTTCCGGGGGCAACCCCGCCAGCTTGCCTACCTCAATGCCATAACTCCGATCAGCCGCCCCGGGCTCGACTTTACGCAAGAAGACAATGCCGCCGGCATTCTCCTTGACTGACACATGGAAGTTCTTCACGCCCTCAAGCCGCTCAAGCTCCGTGAGCTCATGATAGTGCGTGGCAAAGAGCGTCTTAGCTCGGCTGGTGGAATGTATGTACTCAACCACCGCCCAAGCGATGGCCAGCCCGTCGTAGGTTGAAGTGCCGCGACCAATTTCGTCCAACAGGATTAGCGAGCGTGGTGTTGCCGTGTTGAGGATTGCCGCCGTCTCCGTCATCTCCACCATAAATGTAGAGCGTCCACGGGCCAGATTGTCACTTGCGCCAATGCGAGTAAAGATCCGGTCCACCACCGGCAGGCGGGCGGAACGCGCCGGAACGTAGCCGCCCATCTGTGCCATCAGGACCGTGAGCGCTGTCTGCCGCAGATACGTTGACTTGCCGCCCATGTTGGGCCCAGTGATCAGCAGAATGCTGTGGCTGCTGGAGTTGAGGTAAAGATCGTTGGGCACAAAGCGGTCATTGCTCCCGGTAAGTTCCAGTTGCTCCAGCACAGGATGGCGGCCAGCAATGACTTCCAGTTCATCCGCACACGGATTCTCTGCGGGCCTTGCTGAGGATATTTCTGTACGCTGGGCCGCTGAAAATTGTGGACGGCAATACCCCCGGTTCTGCGCGATGAAGGCCAGCGATGCAAGAACATCCACTTCCGCCAGCGCCAGTGACGTTTGCCGGATGCGTCGCGCCTCGGCGGCAATGGCCGTGCGCAGCTCCGTAAACAGTCGCCTCTCAATCTCGACGATCTTCTCCTGCGCGTCCAGCACTTTGGCTTCATACTCTTTCAACTCCGGCGTGGTGAAACGCTCGGCATTTACCAGCGTTTGTTTGCGCTCATAATCTGCAGGAGTGTGGTGCAGGTTGGCCTTGCTGATCTCAATGTAATAACCAAAAATTGAATTGAATTTAACCTTGAGGGAGTTAATGCCGGTGCGTTTGCGCTCACGCTCTTCAATCTGCGCGATATATTGCTTGGAGTTGCGGCTCAGATTGCGCAGGTCATCCAGCTCTTTATCGACGTCCGGCTGGATCACGCCGCCATCGGCTAGTGTGAGAGGCGGTTCGGCAACGACTGTTTTCTCAATGCGGTCGCGCAGGTCGGCCAGTTCGTCTAACAGACCGTTCAATTCTGTCAGCCGGGTGGCAGCTAAGCGTCCCAGCGCGACCTTGATCCGTGGGATGCGGTTCAGGCTGGCGCAAAGAGCAAGCACATCGCGCGGGTTAGCTGTTTCCAGTGTTACGCGGCTCAGCAGGCGTTCGATATCCAGGACGCCTTCCAGCGCCCGACGCAGTTCCTCGCGGGCGACAAACTCTTTCACGCCCGCTTCCACCGCGTCCAGCCGACGGTTGATCTCGTGGATATCGATCGAGGGCCGCAGCATCCACGAGCGCAGCAGGCGTTTGCCCATGGGCGTGAGCGTGGCATCCAGCGCGCGGAAGAGCGTGACCTCGCTGCTGGTGTTGGCAAAAAGCGGCTCAACCAGCTCCAGATTGCGGACGGTTACCGCATCAAGCACCAGGTATTCCTGCCGATCATAAAAGCCGATCCGGTCAACATGCTCCAGCGTGCCGCGCTGGGTAGAGCGGACGTAATGCAGAATCGCCCCGGCCGCAGTGGCCGCCGCCGGACGCCCCTGCAAACCAAAGCCCTCAAGCGACAGCACGCCCAGCTTGTTTTCCAGCAGAGGCACAGCGTAGTCGGGGCTGAAGACCCAGTCTTCCAGCGGAGTTTCTGTAAATCTCATGGCCCCGCCGTTCTGTTGCAATGTCGCTCCCGTGCTGGACTGATTGTTCTGCGCGCGGGCCGCTTGATTTTTACTCTCAGCCTGCGTTTCCGCGCTGTTCGTTTCCCCGCTTTTCAGGGGCGGCTGGTCGAAAAGCGGCAGACCGGAAGGGTAGAGAACTTCCCGCGGACGCAGCTGCTGTAGTTCTTCCACAATGCGACGCTCCGCGTCAGGACCGCGAAACTGGGTGGCGCGAAATTCTCCGGTAGAAAGATCAAGCGCCGCCAGTCCTACCGCTCCGGACGCTCGCGCCAATGCCGCCAGAAAGTTATTTTCTTCCGACCCAACGCTAGAATCAATCGCCGTCCCTGGCGTAAGCACTCTTGTGACCTCGCGGCGGACCAGCTTTGTGGCCGCGCTGGGAACCTCCATCTGCTCGCAGATGGCAACCCTAAAGCCCTTGCGCAGCAGCTTGGAAAGATAATTTTCCGCCGCGTGATACGGCACTCCACACATGGGGATAGCATGGTCTTTTTCTTTGTTGCGTGAGGTCAGCGTGATCTGCAGCTCGCGCGCGGCCACCACTGCGTCTTCAAAGAAGAGTTCGTAGAAGTCCCCCAGGCGGAAGAAGAGCAGCGCATTAGGATGCTGTTTCTTGATTGCGGCATATTGCCGCATCAGCGGAGTGGAGGGCTCGGTCATGGGCGAATCAATGTGCTGGTGAGCGGATTATATAGCGTTTTGAAAAACGTTCATGAACCTTTTCAATCGAAATTAAAATTGACAGCGAAATCGGTGCGAGTCGGGACGACTTCAAATCATCATCGGGAAAATAAGAAAAGGCGGCCAAGGCCGCCTTGTGTAATCGGAGCTGCGTAAATTAGCTGACTTCCTCCAGCGTCTTCTGATCAACATCAAAATTGGAGTAGACGTTCTGGACGTCGTCTGTATCTTCCAGCGTCTCCAGCAGGCGGATCATCGAATTGGCTGCCGCGCCTTCCAGCTTCATATAGTTCTGGGGAATCATACCGATTTCCGAATGGACCACTTCAGCGCCGGATTTCTTTACCGCTTCCAGGACGGTTTCAAAGGCATTAGGAGCAGTGGTGATTTCCCAATTCTCGCCGTCGTCGCTCAGGTCGTCGCCGCCCTGTTCGAGAACAATGTTCATCAGATCGTCTTCCTTGGACTTGGCCTTGGAAACCACGATCGAACCTTTCTTCTGGAACATCCATGAGACTGAGCCGGCTTCACCCATGTTGCCGCCGCCTTTGGTAAAGGCATGGCGGATTTCGCTTACCGTACGGTTGCGATTGTCCGTGGTGACTTCCACTAGCAGAGCTACGCCGCCGGGTCCATAGCCTTCAAAGGTGATTTCTTCATAGCTCACGCCTTCAAGTTCGCCGGTGCCGCGCTGGATGGCCCGCTTGATGTTGTCAGCAGGCATGTTCTCAGCCTTGGCGGCAGCCACGGCCGTGCGCAGACGCGGATTGCCTTCTGCGTCGCCACCGCCACTCTTGGCGGCCATGGTGATTTCCTTGATCAGACGGGTAAAGATCTTGCCGCGCTTTGCGTCCAGCGCGCCCTTTTTATGCTTGATTGTGGCCCATTTTGAGTGGCCGGACATGTGGATAACCTCAGAGAATCAAAGATTTACGCAGCCAATAAGGAGAGGCGGCACGCGCCATAAGCGCAGAAAAACAAGGTAAATTATAGCACGATTGACACTACTCAAGATGACTGCCAGCACCGGCTGTGCTCACTCGGTTCGCAGTGCCTCCATTGGATCCACTCTTGAAGCTCGCCGCGCCGGCACGTATGCGGCAGTCAGACCACAAGCCAGCAGGAGAGCTGTCACAGCCAGCATGGTGCCGACGTCATGAGGCTTTACTCCGTAGAGAAAGCTGGCGATCAGCTTGGCGGCAGCGTAAGACAGCACAATGCCTACAGCCGCTCCCGCCAGCAGCAAGCGGCCTGCCTGCCCCAATAACATTTCTATGATCTTGTGGCGTTGAGCACCCAAAGCAATGCGCACACCCATCTCGCGCGTTCGCTGCGCTACCAGATACGCCAGCAGACCATAGAGCCCGGCCAAGGCCACCAGCAGCGCCGAGCCGGCAAAAACTTCCAGAAGGTGTGCCGCCAGCAGCTGGTTACCCATGGAATCTTCAACCACTTGCTCCAGGGTTTGAATCGCGCCGGCTTGCAGGTCAGGATTCACTTCGAGCATAGTGCGCCGCAGCGCGGGAACCAATTGTTCCGGGCCCGTCTGCGTCCGCATGGTCCGCATGGCTATCTCCACGTGGGCCAGCAACGTCGGCTGGTAGAATCCGTCGGTCGCGCGAAGTTGCGGTGCGCAGAAGTCGATTTCCGGAAATGCTGGCCGATCGATTGAAGTTTGATGGAAATCGTCTATCACTCCCACAATTTTTGCCTGGCGCCCTTTGCCCAAACCAATGTTGAAGTTCATGACGTCGCCTACCGGCATATACAGTTTTGCAAATGTCCGGTTCACCACGGCCACAAGTTGCGAATCCGGCGTATCCTGCTGGCTGAAAAAGCGTCCACGGACCATGCGCAAGCCCAGAATGTCTTGGAGTTCGGGCCCCGCAGCTTTTAGCTGGGCATTAATAAGCAAAGGTGGCGCAGTGGATTTTTTGTCCGTTTGAACATTCAAAGTGAGGATAGCTGCGAAACCTTTGTGCAGAGGAAGAAGAGTTGTGATGGTGGCTGAGCTTACTCCGGGCAATGCCTGGACTCGCTGCAGCAAAGGCTGGTACACAGTGCGGTTGGTATCGATGTTCCGGTATTTGTACCGCGGGAGTTTGGGTTGCAGCATGAGTACGTGGTCCGTGCGGAAACCAAGGGGAACTTTACGCAGCGCAAAAACCGTCCGCAGCAACAGGCCACACGCAATCAGCAACACCAATGAGAGTCCAATCTCTGAAATTACCATGGCCTGCTGCAAACGCTGGCGAGTGCGGCCGACACCGGCCTGCATCGTACTCTGGCGCAGTGAATGCTCAAGCGGCGCACGCGCAGCGAGCCATGCAGGAAACAAGCCGAAGAGAACCGCGCTTAGAATGCTCAGAGCCAGCAGCGCGCCCAGAACAGCGGGGTTCGGCACGAGACGACCAGGCAAATTCAGCTGTGTTCTGAGAGTGCGGTCAAAGATTCCGAGAGCGAACTGGGAGAGTGCCAGGCCGGCGGCCGAGCCGAGCGCGCTCAAAATCAGGCTCTCTGTAAACAGCTGGCGAACAACCCGCCAACGGCTCGCGCCAAGTGCTCCGCGCACCGCAATTTCCCGTTGCCGCGCCATGCCGCGCGCCAGCATCAAATTGGCGACATTGGCGCACGCAATCAGCCACATGATGCTTACTGCAGCAATCAGAGCAAACAGCGCGGTACGCGAGTCTTTCACCAGCGTTTCCCGGTAGGGCATCGCGCCTGCGCGGGCGGGGGGAAGTTCAGCTTTCATTTTCTCCGGATATTGGGAAACCAGCTGGCCTTCGATTCCGCTCAGCTCCGCGTCGACAGCAGTGGGAGTGGCGCCGCTGCGCAGCCTCCCGATTGCCTGATACTTGGGCGCACTCCAATCCAGTATTGCTTTCTGATGGGCCGGCGTAAGCTCGGCCGGGACCCAGACCTGGGGATCGTGATCGTTTGCCGGAAACGCAAAACCCAGCGGCATGATAGCTACCACCGTATAGGGCTGGTCATTGAGTCTGACCGTTTTGCCCACAACGTCAGGGTCCGCATGCAGCATGATGCGCCACACTGGCTCACTCAGGATGATGACTCTATTGTTACCAGGCGTCTGCTCGCTGCCGAGAAAAGTGCGCCCGCGTTCCGGTTGCACACCGAGCACGCTAAAGATATTTGAACTGACGCCTTGCGCAGAAACCTGTTCCTGTCCGGATTTGGTTTCCAGGAAGCCCTCAAATGCCCCGTAATAGGCGATCTCTTGCAATCGCTGCGACCGGCTCTGCCACTCTTTTAAATCCTGGTAATAGGCCCATGAGATGTCGCCGTGATCGTCGAGCAAATACAGACTTACCAGCTGCGATGGCTGCCGGTATGGCAGCCAGTGAAGCAGCGTGGCGTCAATGATGGAAAACATGGCGGCGTTGGCGCCGATTCCCAGCGCCAACACCAGAAGCACTGTGATGGTGAAAGCAGGCGCGCGCCGAAGCTGGCGAAAAGCGTAGCGCACATCCGCGCAAAAGTCGTCCCAGGGCCGCAGGCCCCGCGAAGAACGGTTGTTCTCCTGCTGAACGCTGATCGAACCTAACTCAATGCGCGCGCGACGAAGCGCATCTTCCCGCCCCATGCCGTTTCGCATCAGATCTTCCGCGTAGCGTTCAACGTGGAATTGCAGCTCGGCTTCGACTTCGGCTTCCATGTCGCGGCGATGTGCCAGCGCCTTCCACCAGGAACGAAATGGGGCGGTCAACCTCATGCTTCCTCCGGCTCCCGGCTCAGTATGCCGCCGATGACGTCAGCCATGCGGTTCCAGTTCTCCGTTTCCTTTTGCAGCTTTTTCCGCCCCGCCGTGGTGAGGCGATAAAACCTGGCTTTGCGATTGTTTTCCGACTCACCCCAATCGCTGGCGATCAGCCCCTGATGCTCCAGGCGGTAGAGCGCTGGATAAAGCGAGCCCTGCTGGATTTCCAGCTGGTCGCCGGAAATCTGCTGTATGCGCAGCAGCACGCCATAGCCATGCAGCGGCCCAAGTGAAACGGCCTTCAGGATCAGCATATCCAGCGTGCCCTGCAATAGCTCAAGATGCTTACCCATCAATCCTCCTAGATTGCCTAGGAGGGTAGCAATGCTTTCCTAGATTGTCAAGGAGAGAACAAGCACCGCAACAGCCAACTCAGATTGCAGGCCCAGCGGTCCAGCAAGCGCCTGAAAAATCTGATTGACCACAATGTGAGTAGCTGTATTATTTTCGAGTATGCCGCTCAAGGATTGGGAGCGCGACGTAATCAATCGTCAGCGCAACATCGTGTTTCCTGACACAAACCTGAACGAAGGCAGGTTCTACAGGAATATTGCGTCGGGCAAAGCGGTATTTAGCCGGGGACAGAAGATCTGTCTTTTGATCATCGTGCTTTTTGTGACGATCATGTCGTCTTTCGGCTTGGCGGAAGCTATTGCTGCGACCATGGCTCAGCGCGACCTTCCAGGCATAGCGACAAGGCTTTTGGGTTGCTTCGATCTGCTGGCGATTCTCTTTTTCTGGATATTTCTAGGAGTCAAGGGACTGCTTCCCGCGAGTCCGGTCCGCAAGCGACGGAGAGGATATCGGCGAACAGGGAAAGCGTGAAGGGATCGCTGGCCAGCTCAGCGGCGCGAACTTTCAGGCGGTAGGATTTCCGGCCTTTCTTTCCTAAACGCATAAATCACAGCCAGCAACGGCGGCGCCAGCAGCACTCCCCAGAACGGAATAATGATCCCCAGAATGATCGGTGCAATTAGCGCGGCCCAGAAAGGCACTTTGGCCGTGCGCTTCATCAGATATGGCTGGAGGAAAAGGCCGTCGGTAACCATGATCACCGCGAACAGGATCAGCACATAGAAAAACCGCATGTGATCATGGCTGAAAGCGCCCAGCAGCGCCGGCCCGATCAAAGAGATCATCACGCCGAAGTTCGGGATGAACTGAAGCACGCCGCCCAAAATCGCCCAAAGGGGGGCCCAGGGAATGCCGATGATGAGCAATCCCACCAGCCACAGAGCCGCTACTGCCAGAGAGTCATAGCACTGGGCGATAAACCAGTTCTTGAGCGCCGTGCCGGTAGTGCGTGCGTGGGTGCGCCAGTCCATAACTTCAGTTAACCACACAAAAACTTCAGTTCACCACAAAGGACAAGAAGGAACACCAACGAAGATTAAAAGAAAACCGGATCTTGCAATTGATGGTTGGATGCATTGCTGCCAGCCAATCGAGTCTGAATGAGGAGCAACCTTGAATTTATTCTTCGTGTTCCTTCGTGTCCTTTGTGGTTAAAATAAAAACATGAAATTTGGCATCATCATTTTTCCCGGCTCCAATTGCGATCAAGACAGCTACAACGCGGCCATTGCCGCTACTGGCCAGCAGGCAACCATGCTCTGGCACGATTCGCACGACCTGGAAAACTGTGACGCCATTATCGTGCCCGGCGGCTTTGCATATGGCGATTACCTGCGCACCGGTGCTATAGCCAAATTTGCGCCTATCATGGACCAGGTGCGCAAGTTCGCTTCCTCCGGTGGTCTGGTCATCGGCATCTGCAATGGTTTTCAGATTCTGTGCGAAGCCGGTCTGTTGCCCGGCGCGCTCATGCGCAACGCAGGGCTGAAATATGTCTGCAAGTTCATTGATCTCCGCGTGGAAAATTCCGAGACGCCCTTCACCAACGCGTGCAAAAAAGGCGAGGTGCTCAGGATTCCCATCGGCCACATGGAAGGGAATTATTATTGCGATGCGCAGACGCTCGAAACTCTGAAGCGGCAAAACCGAATCATTTTCCGCTACGCTACGCCTGAAGGTGAGATCACTGCGCAATCCAATCCCAACGGATCACTGGACAACATTGCCGGCATTTGCAATGAAGGAAGCAACGTCCTGGGCATGATGCCGCATCCTGACCGCTGCAGTGAGTCTCTGTTGGGTTCCGCCGACGGCGCAAAAATTTTTCGTTCCATGATCACTGCGCCAGTGGTTACACGCTGAAGAGCAGCCCTCCTCTAAGTGCAAGCATCCAACCTATAAGAACCTCCCCTGGGTTCTTACCGACGATTCACTGACTTGGAGGCTCTCTGCTTATGCGCATGAAGAACTTAATGGCAACTCTGGCCGCATTTCTGCTCTGTTTGGCCATTGGCTGCACGACCAATAAGGCCAACACACCTGACGTGAAAGATCAGGTCTCAAAAGCCCTGGCAAATGCCGGGTACAAAGACCTAAAAGTGGCCACCAACAATGACAAACAACTGGTCACGCTCACCGGCGACGTAAAGACCCAGGAAGATAAAGATAAGGCCGAGGAACTGGCCAAGAGCGCAGCCTCCGGCTATGTGGTCTCGAATGAAATCGGCGTTCGTCCGGAAGGCGTTGAGCACGACGCCAAGAAAATAGATTCCAACGTGGATGATGCTATCGAGAAAGATTTTAAGGCCGTGATCATCGCGAACCGACTGGAAAAACAACACATCCGCTTTGACGCCAAGAACGGCGTTCTTACGCTGAAAGGCGATGTTGATACCGCAGGACAGCGCCAGCAGGTTGAAAAGCTTGCCGCCAGCGTTCCTAACGTTCAGCAGGTGGTGAATGAGCTGGATGTCAAAGGCGCCAAGCGCAGATCTTCCTAAATTTGCGTTAAGCTATTTGGATGAGGACGGCAGAAATGCCGTCCTTTACTTATTTTTGCGATATCAAAATTGCCGGCGCGTCAAATCCCTTCGCCATCAGATCCTGATCCCATCCATGCTTCCTTGTTTACAACATACGGCATTTGCGTAATGTCGCCGCCATAATTCTTTTCCAGAACATCCATCAGCCCCTGCACGCAGCGTCCGGCCATGCCTTTTTCTGGATCAGTAGAAAGCCGCGTAATGCGTCCTGCGCTGGCAAAGTGATGAAAGAGCCGACAACGGTCTTCAATCTCTGGATCGAGCAACGGTGAATCCGCCGGCAGCGGCTCTTTTTCAAAGACATCCAGAGCGGCCCCGGCGATCCAGCGTTCTTTGAGTGCCTTGGCCAAGGCGTTCTCATCGACAACCGGACCACGAGCGGCATTGATCAGGTAAGCGTCCTTGCGCATGAGTTTCAGCGTGCGCTCATTGATCAGATGGTAAGTTGGCGATTTTCCGTCGCGGACAAGGGGCACGTGCAGGCTCACGTAATCAGCTTCAGACAAAGCTTCTTCCAAGCCCACATATTTGATCCAGTTCTTTTCCTTCACCATGCCGAGTTTCATCCGCAGGTCCATCACCTGCTGCACATGCGCCGCAAACAGATGGTTTTGGTAAACCGGATCGTAGCAAAGCACGTTCATGTCAAAGCCAATGCACTTCCTGATCAGTGCCAGGCCAATGCGTCCGGTTCCGATCACGGCAATGGTCTTGCCGGAAATTTCATCGCCCAGAAAGGGAAGAAACGGATGCCATGCGCCCCACTTCTGTTCTCGTACTATCTTCTCACTGTCCCACATGCGGCGTGAGAGCGTGCCCATCATCAGGAAGGTGAATTCGGCTGTCGCATCATTCAGGACTTCCGCCGTATTGGTGAAAGGAACTTTGTAGCAGTTAGCGTCGGCGCGATTGATATTGTCAAAGCCGACCGCTACCTGAGACACAACTTTCAATGTATCTTTGCCCGCTTCAAAGACTTCAGCGTCGATGCGATCGCGCAAGGTGGTGATAAGCCCATCAATTCCAGAGCTGGCTTTTTCAATGATCAAGCTTTTGGGCGGAGCTTCAGGACCGGGAAAAATCTCAAGATCATAACCGCGTTGGCGCAACTGGTTTTCCGCTGCGTCGCCAATGTGACATGTGGCATAAATCCGATTTTTTTTGTTTGACATAGTAAGGATGGGATAACTATTGATTTTTACAGGTGCCGGGCGATAACGCAAAAAATTAGCCGCGAACCACGCGAATCTTACGAATCAGGAATTTGATTCGTGTTCATTCGCGGAAATTCGCGGCTGATATTCTGCGGCTACAGGTTTTTGTTGGCCCAGTCGCTAACGCGCTTCAGCGCTTCATCAAGATTCTCCATGGAGTTGGCAATGCTAAAGCGGAGGTAGCCTTCGCCGAACTGGCCGAATGCCGTACCTGAAAGGCATGCCACGCCTGCCTCATTCAGCAGTGCTTCCGCCAGTTTTTTCGATTGCCAGCCAGTCTTCTTCACATTGGGGAAGGCATAGAACGCGCCATGCGGCAAGCGACAGCTAAAGCCTTTGATGTTGTTCAGGCCGGCAATGAACTTATCGCGCCGTGCATGGAACTGCTCACGCATATGGTCCACTGAAGCCTGATCGCCCTTGAGCGCTTCCATGCCTGCCACCTGAGTGAATCCGGCGCTGCATGAGTTTACGTTGGTCATCAGGCGGCCAAACTGCGCGGCCAGTTCTTTGCGCATCACGCCATAGCCCAAACGCCATCCGGTCATGGCATACGTCTTAGACCAGCCATCCAGCATGATCACGCGGTCTCTCCAGCCCGGCAGCGACATGAGGGAATGATGGCGGCCTTCAAAAATCAGGCGGCTGTAGATCTCGTCGGAGAGCACCATGATGTCGCGATCGCCAATGGCCGCCGCGATATCTTTTACGTCCTGCTCCGTGACCACGCTTCCGGTAGGATTGTGTGGCGAATTCAACACGATCAACTTCGTGCGGTCGGTGATCAGCTCAGCCAGCTCGTTAGGATCGAGTCGAAAATCCTTTTCTTCCCGCATCTGCAGCGGCACGGGCTTGGCTCCGGTGAAGTTAATCAGCGACTCATAGATAGGAAAGCCGGGGTTCGGATAAATAACTTCATCGCCTTCTTCCACCAGAGCGGTAAAAGTGAAGTAGATGGTGGGCTTGCCGCCTGGCACGATCACGACTTCGTCAGCGTTTACCGGCACTCCGTGCGTTCGCGTAACTTCAGCGGCTACGGTTTCCCGCAACGCCGGTAATCCAGCGGAAGGCGTGTAATGCGTATAACCTTTATGGATGGCATCAATGCCAGCATCAATTACATTGCTCGGCGTATCAAAATCCGGCTCGCCGATTTCCAGATGGATGATGCTTCTGCCCTGGGCCTCAAGCGCGCGGGCTTTGGCCAGGGTTTCAAATGCGGTTTCCGTTCCTAGGCGGGCCATACGTTTGGCCAGCCGCAGTTCTGTTGGCGTTGTAACTGGGGTCATTTTTTTCTCTTTTTAAAAAGTCAGATTATTCGTTGACCGCTTGTTCCTGGCTCTGCGATCGCAACACGTGCGCAACGGTATAAGGCACTCGACGTTGAGGTTCCTGGAAGTTGCGTACCTGTAGATCGCCAAGCAGGCCCAGCGCCAGCATCTGTCCGCCGAACACGATCAATACCGCGGCGGAAATCAGAAGAGGGCCGTGCTCTCCCATCACGCTGATATGCCACATCAGTTTTGAGAGCATCATCCAGAAGGCAATCCCCAAGCCACCCAGTAGTGAAACCATGCCTACCGTGCCAAACAGGTGCAGCGGACGATACATGTATTTCAACAGGAAGCGGATGGTAATCAGATCAAAGAAAACTCGGAAGGTGCGCGAAATGCCGTAATGCGAATTGCCTTTGGGCCGCACAATATTTTTGATGGGAATTTCGCAAATCGACGCGCCATACCAAGAGGCCAGCGCGGGAATAAAACGGTGCAGTTCGCCGTACAACGGCAGCTGTTGGATGATCTCGCGGCGATAGGCCTTGTACGTAGTGCCAAAATCGTGAATCTGCACGCCGCTCAGCTTTGACATGGCCCAGTTGGCAATGCGCGACGGAATGCGGCGCATTACAAAGTTGTCCACACGCTCTTTGCGCCAGCCGCTTACCAGGTCATAGCCCTGTTCCAGCATTTCCAAAAATTTTGGGATGTCTTCAGGATCGTGCTGCAGGTCGCCATCCATGGCGATCACAAATTCGCCCTGCGCGTGTGCGAATCCCGCTGCCAGCGCTGACGTTTGGCCAAAGTTGCGGCGCAACTTGACCACTACCACCCGGCTATCAATGGTTACAATCTCCCGCAGCAGCTTATAAGTGCGATCCAGGCTGCCATCGTCGACAAATACCAATTCAAACGTGTCTCCGGTGCCTTCCATGACCGCTTTTAGGCGATCATAGAGCGCGGTCACGCTCTCCTGCTCGTTATGGAATGGGACAACGATCGAATACTTCCGCATATCTCTCAAAATTATACATCTGTTGTTTGCGCCTTGCGTACCTGAAAAAACGGAAAAGCACGGAGGTTCCTTTTATGTTTACTGTCCCATTATCTATATTTGCCCCGGATTTTTACGGTTCGGTCCAGTTCATCCACAACCTCAAGAATTTTGAGCCTTAAGTCCTTATCCAGGGCAGCCGTATTCAGGAAATCGTGTACCTGCTTCTGCGCCGCAGCTGACTGCTGTCCGCCGATGAAAGCATTCAACCACGCCAGCATAAAAAAGATCTTTCGCTCGCGCTTTACCTGGGGCAGAGCATCCAGCGCTGGACCAAGGTAGGGAAGCGTAAGGTCAGACTGGTTCCACCAGTTGAAACTGCCAAGGCTTATTTCGATCCAGTCCTCTGGACGTGACGCATCGTGCAGGTATTCGTCGAAATAGCGCTTCTTGGTTTCCGCATCCGGACGCGCGGCCGCTGCCATATAGGCGTATTTTTTGCCGTCGCCTGAAGGATCGCGTTTTTCTTCCGCTGCCAGCACCGCCGGGGCATCAGGATCATTCTGTGCGACCAGAGACTCAACAATGTTCCAGCGGTCGAGCGGACGCAGCTCTACTCCGGGGACGGTGAGTTTGCCGTTTAGCATGTCTTTAAGCTCGCTGCGGGCTTTCTCAGTCTCAGCCACGCCGCGCAACGCGCGAAACCAGGTGATCCGCATGTCTTGCGACGGCGAATGCAGCATCTGGTCGGCGGCCAAAGTCTCCATCTTCGGCGCCAACTGCTCGCGCGTCTCTGCCGGAACATAACGATGTAGCGCGGCGATTGTTCGCCCGATGATGCTCTGCGCCAGCGATTCATCTTTTTCCGTTGGAAGATTCCGCAGAGCCAGATCGATGTATTCTCGCGGGTCCATCTCAGCTTCGCGAACGGAATCCCATAGCGATCCCCACAGCAGAGTGCGCTGGAAAACGTCAGTCATGCTTCCCAACTCAGCCACCACTGCTTTGCGGCTGACAGGATCGAGCAGGAATCGTCCGTAAGCCTCATCCTGATAGTTGGCAAATACGTAACGCGGACACTCTCCGCCTTTTCCGGTAATAAACTCTGTCTTTGCCGTATTCCATTCAATCCGCGTTTGCGTCTCGGTTTTGCCATAATTCACCAGGACCTTGGTTGCAATGGGCCACAAGCCGCCTTCATCCAGCACGTCTTTTTGCTCGACAGCGATGCGCGTGGCGGTCAAATCGCTCTTTGCTCCGCATGACCACGACACATCCACTTGCGGCATGCCTCTGCGCTTGATCCATGCATCCGCCCACGCGCCGAGCGGCTTCTTTGAGACTCGTTCCAGCGCTTTGACAAGATCGCTCCACTCCGCGTTCGAGTAAGCATGTTCTTTCAGATATAGCCTTAGGCCATCGCGGAAATGGTCTTCGCCTGTTACAAATGCCAACTGCTTAATGACTCCTGGCGCTTTGGAATAGACGATTGCTCCATAGGCCGACTTGGCATCTTTCAGGTTGGGAATGTCCTGGTATATCGGCGTGGTACCTTGCGTTGAATCGATAGCGTATGCCGCGGGCTTGATCGCTTGATAAAAGCGTTTCCATACGTTTTCATCTGGCTTGAGTGAATTTAGCGCGTAGTACGCCATGTATTGCGCAAAGCCTTCTTTGAGCCACAGGTCGTCAAACCAGCGCATGGTCACCAGGTCGCCAAACCACTGGTGCGTGAGCTCGTGCAGCAGCAGTATGTCGCGGTTCAGGCGGTCGCTGTGAGTTGGCGCGGTGCGGAAGAGGATCGATTCTTCGCGCAGAAACGTCGCACCTGCATGCTCCATGCCGCCGTAGGCAAAGCCGGGAATCATCACCATGTCGTACTTGGGGAAGGGAAATGGCTGGGCAAAATAGTCAGAGAGATATTTGATTCCGTCCGCTGTGATCTGCTGAACAGCGGCGGCCTCAGCTTCAGCTTTTTGTAATTTCGACTTGCGCACGTAAAGGCCCGGCAGCCCCGGTGTGTCATGAACTTTCTGAAATGGGCCTGCGGCGAATGCGAACAGATATGTGCTGATTGGCTTGGTTTCAGCAAACGAGAACCGTTGCATACCGATCTCTGTCGAACCAACATGAAGGGCCGTGTGCTCGACCGGCCCGTATGCAACGCTGTTTGAAATTACGGTCCAGTCGTCCGGCACGGTCAAATTAAGGCTGAATATCGCCTTCAGGTCTGGCTGGTCGAAGCACGGAAACGCCATATCGGCGTCCATCGGCACAAAAAGCGTGTAGATGTACTCGTTGCCGTCGTCTTTATCTTCAAAGCGGGTGATGGCCTTGCCCGCTGGCGCGATGGGCGCGGTGAAGTCGACCCTCACCAAGTTCTTGCCGGGCTTGAGCAGTGCCGCCGGCAATTCGACGTGGCCGTTCTGGATGGTTTCCGGCGCGGACTGGCCATTGATGGCCAGAGCGCTAATCCTGCCTTCGCGAAAATCCAGCCACTCCGGTTGGCTGCTCTCGTCAGGTGTCCAGACGAAGCTCAACAACTCCCATCCTTGGACCGCATCCGCTTTCGGGACAATGGTGTATCTGAGTTGATAGCGGACATCCGTGATCCGCTGCGCCCGAACCCGTGTCAGATCGCGCGGAATACCTTCCGGAGCGGGGTTCCCGGCAGGCGCAGTTTTTGTCTGCTGGGCTGAGGACTGTCCCGCAAGGAGCAGTGCGATAAACATGCAGGCCACCCTTGCGCCGATCACGGCGATCACCCGATTACGGCGATTTCGGCGATTTCGGCGATCTGTCATGCCTACCCCTCCCCCTGACGTCCAACTAGGATTCTAAAAGACTTACACGAATCAACCCCGGGGATACCTGTTTTTCAGCCCCGGATTTCCCGGCTAATCGGCCCTTTTTGTCTGTAATCCTGCGCAAAACGCTCTTTCATCTACCGGATCATGGTGCGCGCCCTAGAAGACGTTAAAAAGTTGTAAACAAACGACTTAAATTAGCATAATCCTATCCTCAAGTCAACGAAAAAATATCGAAACTGTAGGATCCCGGCTCTGTTTTGCTAATGGCTTACAAATGGGTGAACGGGAACTTGGAACAAGTCTTGTATCGATCAATCACCGGCAGACTGTGCCGCCTGGCTCTCCAACGGCCCTGAAGCAATATGTTTGCTGCGTAGAACCTCCACGATCTGGTGGAAAAGCCTTGAGCGCAACTCATGGCGTTCATTAGCGCGAGTGATATAGCGCACAATCACGTTCACACCCAGAGTTGTGGGCCGCACCATGATGGCTGGGGCCGGGGCAAATGTCTTTCCCACATGCATAGGAATGGCCCGTTGCCACTCCTGCTGCGCCAACTGCATGTTGGACTGGGTCTCCGCCACCACGGCTTTGTGCACCGCTTCGGCAATGGGATAAGGATCAACGCCTGCGGGAATGGGCACCTCGATTTCATCCCAAAGCCACTGGCCGCTGGTGGAAAAATTGAAGTAGTGGCCTTCAATGGCAAAGCTGTTTACCACAGTGACTTTTCTGCCTGTGGGATGGCCTGCATCTGACCAGTTCCCGGTTTCCAGGATGACCGTATGCAGAAGCCCCACCTCCACCACTTCTCCTGCGATTCCGTTGATCTCAACCCAATCCCCTGGCCGAATGCCATTGGGCCCCATCAGAATGAACCAGCCAAAAAAGCCGACGATGAAATCTTTCAACGCTACCGTGAGGCCCGCGCCGGCAAGCGCCACTACGGTAGCCACCTGGCTCGGCGGCCCAAAGATGACCAGCAGTATCAGGGCAGCTCCAACGACCTGCACGGCAAATCGAACCGCGATGCGCACTGCATGGCGACGTCGACTGTCAGGGGCGATACGGGCAACAATGCCGTGCACCAGCCGATTAGCGAAGATAACCGGCAGAAGCAGGGCAACGATCCAGCAACAGCCCTCAACCACTCCCAGCCAGTATGAGTGCTCACGTTCCTTCACCAGTGCGGCCCAGTCGCTGTAAACGGCATCAAGCTGCTGAAAATCAGCGGACCGTTTATCCAGCTCAGCCAGATGCTTCCGTTCTCCGGCTGCATGTTTCAGTGCGGAATATTTTTCAGGGCTTGCGCCGGTCACCGGAGCAGCGGAAGAATGCGCGTCTCCTTCCGCATGGGCGTCTGTATCTCTGGCCTGCGCATCCTGGTGCTTCTCTCCTGTTTCTTCATCTTTGGTTTCTTGTTCTAAAGCCTGGTGGTCTTTGGCAAGTTGTGCCAGGCGTACCTTTAGCTCCTCGCGTGCATTGGCAAGTTCCTTTTCTTTGAGTGATAGTTCCCGCCATGCCCGGAACTGCACCAGCAAGATTCGTGACTGACCTTCCTGCGCAGCGGGCGCGGACTTGGAATCTTTATTGCCCGCAGCGACTCCAGTTTGTTCATGGTCCAAAGCTTCATGCTGCTCTTTCAATTGCTGGATCTTGCTGCGCGGATCGCCGCCTGCCCGAATTAATTCCTGCTGCAAAGCGTCCAGATCTTCCTGATCAACTTCCAGCGTTGCCTGCGTCAGCTCAAGCTTGTCTTCAAGTTGCTGCTTAGTGCTTTCCGCCGCCTTGGATATAAGGAGTTTGAGACGAGCGACCTCGTTTTCATCCGCCTTCACCCGCTGCTGCGAGCTTTGAACTTTCGCCAGAATAGGACGCGCCGCTGCTGGTATTGGAGGCGCATGCTCGGTTGCCTTGTGCAGGGCCGCTGCAAAAGCCATATCCACTTCATGGTCAGACAGGCGCAGAGCATCTTTGGCGAACTCCTGCTCTTTTGGTGTGGTCGCCATTGCCGCCAGCCGTTGCGCCGTCAACAAAGGCTGGCTATCCACCAGGCCGGCGGGCGCCGCTTTTTGTGGTTCCTGCTGCGGCTGGGCGCTGATCCAATATCTGAGCAGTACCGTGCCCACAAGCGCCACACCTGCCAGCACCATGAAGCTGCCCAGAATCGTCCGAGTAAGAGTCTTCAAAGACATAATCGTCCCAAGATTGTAGCCCTACTTGCAAGACTTCTGGTCGATGAACCGCCTTTGGTTTTCCTGACTGACCTGTTAGTCTCTCGTATTCCCGGGAGATTTCTATGCCTTCAACCGTCATCTGGCGATTGCTGTTCTCCGTGCCTCTGTGTCTCCGTGGTGGATTTTTGGTTTTCATGCTCATTGCCAGTTCACTCCTAGCCAGCGCGCAATCCTCCAAGCCGCTCGATGGCCAGCCGTGGGACGTCGGCGTATGGGCCGGCGGGGGATTTAGCGTTCCCGGCGGAACAAAAGATACTCACGCTTTCAACGCTGGCGTTCGGCTGGGCAAGGTGCTTACGGACGATCATCTGGGCAGCTTCCTGCGCGGCAACTTTGAATGGTCCGCTGATCTCATTCCGATCTATTACCTGTGGCAGCCCACGCCAGCCCAGAATGCTTATTCGGCTGCGTTTAACCCGGTGAACTTAAAGTGGAACTTTACCAACTCTGCGCGCACTGTCCCGTATCTCGAACTCGGCGGCGGAGTGCTCTTCAGCAATCACGCCGTGCCGGTGAATACATCGCACGTGAACTTTGTGACACATGCGACTTTGGGCTTCCAGTTCTTCAACAACAACCGTCGGGCGTTTACAGCTGGAGTTCGCTATGAACACATTTCCAACGCCGGTTTGACGGTCCCGAACCCGGGAATAAACACTGTGCAGTTTCAGGTGGGGATGAATTGGTTTAGATGAATTTGGTAATTGAGTAATTTGGTAAGTTCGTAAATTAGAAGAGATGAGGCGCAGCCGGTTCTCAATTACCAAATC
>DASXKZ010000004.1:0-3694 GCA_036496525.1 Candidatus Angelobacter sp. | reverse complement strand
AATTCGGCGCGGACCTTTGCAAGATAAGCTGTATCTTCTAAAATTTCGCGGCTGACCGCGTCCTGGCCATACGTCCTGGCGGCCCAGCCATCGGCAACGTGCAAAACAACCACTCTGCTCTGGGCGAGTTTCGCCAGTGGCTTGACGTGCTCAATGATGGCGCGGTCGGTGGACGTGCCGTCCAGCGTGACGAGAATTGTCTTGTACATGCTTCCGTTTCCTCGCTCGCACGGGCGAGGGCGCCCGTGTCCCATACCTTGAATTAATTAGCTGCCCACAATCACGTGCCACGCCGATCGTACTGAATCGGGCAGTCCCCAAACATCCAACGCCGCAATCAATGATGCACTTCCCCATCCAGCAGTCATCAAAAACCAGCCATTCTTCCATATCCCCATTTTGCCGCGCGAGCTGGTGAAATGCAGCAGCGGAAACATCGCGAACGGAAGCTGCAAAGCGAGCACGACCTGGCTCAGCGTAAGCAGGTCGTTAATGCTGGCATCGCCGCGAACGCCGATGACTAGAATCGCAGGAATGATCGCCAGTGCGCGAGTAATCAGCCGCCGCACCCAGGGTTGGATTCGCCAGTGCATGAATCCTTCCATCACCACCTGCCCGGCGAGCGTACCGGTAATGGTGCTGCTTTGGCCGCTCGCCAGCAATGCGATTACAAATAGCGTGCTCGCCAGCGAGGTTCCAAGCAAGGGCGCCAATGTGAGATATGCAATGCGAATCCAGTCGCTGTTCGCTCCGAATGTGACCAACTTGCCGCCAGGCACAAGTACGCTTGTCTTGCCATAAAACACCATGGCGGCGAGCACGAGAATGGCTGCGTTCACCAGGAATGCCACCGCCAAAGCGGTAGTTGAGTCTATGGTGTTGAAGCGGACCGCGCTGCGAATAGATGCTTCGTCTTTCTGAAGTTTGCGGCTTTGCACCAGGGCAGAGTGCAAATACAAATTGTGCGGCATCACGGTTGCGCCAATGATCCCGATGGCCACATAGATCATTCCCGCGTGACGAAGATTCGGAGTCACCAACGATTTTCCCAGCTCCAGGAAATTCGGATGGGTCTGCGGCAGGACAAAAATTTCCAGCCAATAGCAGGCGGCGATGGTCACGATCAGCAGCAGGACTATTGCCTCAATGGTGCGCATGCCAAAGCGCTGCAAGGCCAAAAGCAGCAGCACATCAAGCCCAGTGATGATCACTGCCCAAAGCAAAGGAATGTGAAACATCAAATTCAGAGCTACTGCGCTGCCGAGCACTTCCGCCAAATCGCAGGCGCCGATCGCTACTTCGCAGAGCAGCCAGTTCGGCCATCTCGTCCAGCGCGGATACCAGTCGCGGCAACATTGGGCCAGGTCTTTTCCCGTGACCACGCCCAAGCGGGCTGAGATCACTTGCATGAAAATTGCCATCAGGCTGGCGAGACCGACAACCCAGAGCAGTCGATATTTGTATTGCGCACCGGCTGCCAGGTCTGTGCCCCAGTTTCCCGGGTCCATGTACCCGACGCTGACCAAAATGGCCGGGCCGATGAAAGCCCGCCACTGCACCCAGAAGCGAGCGTTGGAGTGGGGGACTTCGATGGTCCCGTGAATCCCCTCGAGCGAGACCTGCGTTGTTATGGCGTCCGCAGTCGTGTCCTGGCCCGGGGTTAAAGTTGAATCATCCATCCAGCTGAGTACTATCTTACCCGCGTTGGACTGGGCTACGGAGGCGTAGCCTCAACCCCGAAAACGAACGAGGTATTCGAGTCGGCATACCTGAGTCTCCGTATGACATTCAGGTCAAGAAATTACCCACCGCTTTGCAATTTTTTCTGCACATTTGAATCTCAAGGAGAGAGCAACTCTGTGAGCTGTAGCAGGGTTCCAAGGATTAGAACGTCCAGAACCGTCGCGCCACGCAGGAGATTTAATGGAACCGTCCCTCAATAATGACGTACGTCGTTTGTGCAAAGCAGTGGCGGAAGAGACGAATCCTGATCGGATCAAGACTCTTCTCGACCAGTTGTTCGACTTGCTTGATGAACGTCAACTGCTGGCGTCGCTGCTGTAGGAATGCTCGGGCAGCGCAAAGAACCCATCAGCGAACAAATCCTCATGCAGGCGCAGCAGCGGAGGATTCCAACCTTTCTTACTTGAGTGCTGGAAAGACTCGAACCTGTACAGGCAAAAGCTCTGGTATGCAGCGAGAGGTCTGCATAGTCTTGACAGTTTCCTCAGCCGTGAGCCTGCCCATCATGAGCGCTTGCTTTCGGTTGGTTGTCGTAACGATGGGAGTCCGATCAAGCCGTAAAACGTATTGAGGCCCGGAAACTCCGCCACGGTTCAGTTTTACAATGAATTTTGTATTTTGCACGGTTGGTTGGGACTGTTTCTATTGTACGCGCAGAAGCCGCAATACACGAGCTAAATCGTTATAACTTGCGATACTTCGTTGGCGAAGCGGTCTGTTGCAGTGTTTCTACGTCTGTCGTCCCCCCATGCCTCGTTCACTAGCGCGATCACATTATGTGACGAGGTCTTACGCCCCCGAAGGCACCTGCACACGATCCCAGATAATTCGGCCTTTAAGCTGATCTCCGCCGAGGCGTAAACGAGCTGACCTGAGCTACTTTCCACCGATTGCGATCGTTTCCAGCCGATTCGCGATGTCGTTCACTGGGCTGAAGTTCTGATCGCTCAACACGATTACCAGAAGCCTGACTTCGGGAAACCGTGGTGACACCTAGAGCAGGTGAGCTAATGGTCTCAGACTAGTACGTCTCAAATATGGCTTGCAGCAACTCGGTTTTTGAATACGGAGCATTTTGCGAATTGACGGCTGATTTCAATAAAAGCAGCAACAGTATTAGTGACATGGTCGGAACCAACAAGATTGGCGCGAGCACGATGATCCATGCGTCTCCAACACGCTCGACAGGGACAGTCAAATGTCTAAAAAACAACAGTGCCGCGCCGAAATATGGCCAGAACAATAAGATCATGGTTGCAAGAAACTGAAGTCGGATAAGTCGACTCTTGGACCAGATCAACCGTGAAAGTTTGATGATTATGAAAATGCCAGGTACCACAACTATTTGAGCTGTCGGGTACACAGTAGGCATTATGACCACCGTGCAAGCAAGAACTGCGGCGAAAGTAAGCCCGAATAGCTCGGAATGCGGCACTGCGGAACGCGTACGCCAGGCTACGTGGCTAAGGAAACCCAAGAGGATAAGAGCGACTGCTACTCCTATAAATCTCCCGAAAACCATGTCCAGTATTGAAGAAACTGCGTTGTACCGTTGATAAGCAATCAATCCCCAGATGAACTCGGATAACCAGCCAGGCAAGACCAATTCGGATGCGAATATGAGAATAAAAAGTGTAGCCGCAAAGCTTAGTACAACTCTCTTGCGGTGCGGCCAGTCTGTTAGTGCCCAGAACAACATCCATGCCGCTAAAAGCAAGCTGAGTTGCGGCTTAATCGTACTGCAGCCCAACAAGACACCTGACAAAACCATCCTACCGGAGACGATCGCCGCGCACGTCGCAGCTAAGAGTGCCGCCGCGAGCATTCCAGGCTGCTGCAAGTAAATGCTTTCCAACATAGGGAAATTCGTAAGACTCAAAAGGCAGACCACAAACAACCAGGATAGGTCAGCGCGCCAGCGGATAGCTTTCATCCATAGCAGAACCGTGGT
>DASXKZ010000003.1:0-4124 GCA_036496525.1 Candidatus Angelobacter sp. | reverse complement strand
TGGACAAAGCCAGTGAAGGGTTGCTCCTCTTTACCAACGATTCCGAATGGGCCGCCAGACTCATCGCCCCCGAAACGCACCTGAGCAAGACCTACCACGTACAGATAGGAAAGATCGCAGATCAGCCCCTGCTCAGTTCTTTGCAGAAGGGAGTGAAAGCGGCCAATGGTGATTTCTTGCGTGTACGCGATGTCGGGGTGATCCGTAGCGGCCAGAAAAATTCCTGGCTGGAAATTGTGCTTGATGAAGGAAAGAACCGCCACATCCGCCGCATGTTCGAGACGCATGAGATCGAAGTGTTGCGATTAATCCGTGTTGCGATTGGGCCGCTGCCATTGGGAACCCTCGCCAAGGGCCACACCCGCAAATTGACGCCAGAAGAAAAGCAAACACTCGATCGAGCGACGCAAGAATAGATACGTCGTGGTGTGGATCTAACGCGAAGCCGCAGCGCCGACCACCTGTGCTGAACTCAGTACGCTTTCAATCGCACGGATCAGCCCAGTAGAGCCATTTTCTACCCCGAGAGTTGCCTTTTCAAAGTAAGCAGCGGCGCCGTTCTGCTTTAGTTTCTCCGCATTTTTTTGCGGGAGGCTGCTCAGTACGATGACCGGAATATGTTGTGTTGCAGCATCCTTCTTTAAAGCATCCAGTAGTTGCGGCCCGGAAAGTTTAGGCAACATCATGTCCAACACAATCAGGTTGGGCAGCTTCTCACGAGCCATACGCAGACCTTCTTCGCCGTCGCCCGCGCTACACACACTATAGCCAGCTTTGAGCAGAGCCAGTTCATTTGCTCTGCGCAAAAATTTACTATCGTCAACCAGCAATATGGATTGTTTCACTGCAGTTGGCACAAATCCTTTAACGGCATGCTACCTCGATTGAATCAGCAACAGCATGTTACGAAGGTGGAACAAGGCTGGCGTGAGAGAAGAGATTTCTAATGATTTTTTAATCTTTGGTTAGCGGGAACCCTTTGTTACGCCAATCGCGAACGCCTCCGTCCATCGAAAGCACATTGGTGTAACCCATTTTTTGTAAATTGTCGGCGGCGAGGGCCGATCGGAATCCGCCGCCGCAATACAAAACCAAAGGAGTATTCAAATCCGGCACCTGCGTCTCGACGTCTCGCTCGATCACACCTTTTCCTAAATGGATCGCTCCCGGCAAGTGGTCTTTGGCGTACTCGCTCTCTTCGCGGACATCTACCAACTGGAATTTTTCTCCCCGATCGAGCTTGGATTTGACGTCATCAACTGTGACTTCGCGGACGCGTGTCTTGGCGTCCTCAACAATCTTTAGAAAGCGCGGAGCATGATTCGGTGCCATGGAAGACTCCTTTTCGTTATTCTACTCAACAGCAATCACACTCATGTCTGAAATCAATTTTCTGTCGGCAACGCGAATGGCGGAACAAATTCGCAGCCTGCAACTGTCCCCAGTCGAACTGGTCGAAGCACATTTATCGCAAATCGAGCGACTTAATCCGAAATTGAATGCTTTCGTGCAGGTGGATGCTGAAAGCGCACGCCGTCAGGCAAAAGAGGCCGAATCGGCATTGAAGCAGGGAAAGCCGCTGGGCCCCTTGCATGGAGTCCCCGTCAGCATCAAGAGTTCGATTGAAGTTGCAGGAATGCGCTGCGAAGCCGGCAGCAAGCTCCATTCAGGTGTTGTAGCAACTCAGGACGCGCCTTTAGTTGCCCGTCTGCGGAATGCAGGAGCCATCGTGCTCGGCACTACAAACACTCCCGAATTTTTGATGGCATGGGAAACGGACAACCTTCTTTATGGCCGCACAAATAATCCCTGGGATCTCTTGCGAACTTCAGGTGGTTCAAGTGGCGGAGAAGCCGCCGCGATTGCTTCAGGTTGCTCTGCGGGAGGTGTTGGCAGCGATGGCGGCGGCTCCATTCGCGTGCCTGCCCACTTCAGCGGAATCTGTGGACTTAAACCCACTCCGGGGCGCATTCCAGCATCCGGTCATTTCCCGAGTTCTGTCGGCCCGTTCGCTTTGATTGGTGTAGTAGGTCCCATGGCTCGCACAGTTGAAGATTTGAAAATTTTGTTTGAGGTCATGCAAGGCCCGGATATCGGGGATACATCTTCGGCACCGGTTCCGGTTCGCTGGCCCGCAATACACGATCTAAAAAAAATGCGTATTGGTTATTTTGAGGACGATGGCAGAACGCCAGTGACGCCGGAAACGCGCGCTGCTGTACACACCGCAGCAGAGGCCTTGGCGAAAGCCGGATTCACGGTCGAACCTTTCCGTCCTGAAGGCCTCGAACAAGCTCGTCAGACTTGGTGGAAGTTCTTTGGCATTGTCGGGGGCATGTTGCTCGGCCCGATGACTCAAGGCCGCGAGGCAGAATTGAGCCCGATACTGGAACAGTTCCTGACGAAAGTCGCCACCGAACCTTCGCATACAGGAGAGTCATTACTCGATGCCTGGATTCAACGTGACATCCTCCGCAACAAAATTTTCGATCAGATGCGTGAATATCCAATCTTGCTTTGCCCAGTTGCAGCTATCCCTGCATTCCGTCATGCGGAACGTAGTTGGCAGATTGATGGACAAAATGTCGAGTATCTAGATGCCTGGAGCTACACGGAATGGTTCAACTTGCTGGGCACACCAGCAGTTGCAGTTCCCATAGGCAGTTCTAAAGAAGGGCTCCCCATTGGAGTGCAGATTTCCGCGCGGCCTTGGGAAGAGGAACTGGTTCTATCCGTTGCTGAGATTCTCGAAAAAGAATGCGGTGGATGGCGGCGACCTCCAATCAGTTAGATTAAAAAAGCTCAATTCTCTGTGCTGCTCTGTGTTTTACTTCTTCTATATGCTTCGCCGACTTCTACTGATTTGCACTGCCATCATCCTCGTAGTAAGCATCTTTGCGGTCGCTCCAAAACCAGACAACAAAAGCGCTGAAGCCGCCCGCCTCAATAACGTCGGGGCCGCCTATATGAATCAGCAGCTTTTTGAGAAGGGACTTAAGTCGTTTACCGAGGCCGGCGAACTTGATCCACAACTGACGATTGCAAACATCAACAAAGGCATAGCTCTGGTAAACACCGGCAAGGTAGACGAAGCCAAAAAAATTCTCGAAGAAGCAGCCAAAACCAATCCTAAAGATCCGCACGTTTGGTACAACCTGGGCCTGCTCTACAAAAACAACAGCGACTCCCAGGCAGCGGTGGACGCTTTCCGCAAAGTAGCTGACATTGATCCCAGCGATGCCGACACCTGGTATTTCCTCGGTACTGCTTACTCTCAGCTAAAACAGTTTCCGCAGGCGATTGATGCTCTACAGCGCGCGATTAAGCTCAACCAGTTTCATGCCTCAGCGGAATTCGGGCTCTCCCGTGCCTACCAGCAATCCGGAGATGTTACGAGCGCGCGAGAGCACCTGAAGCGTTTTCAGTACATCACTCAGAACAAGCTGGGCTCGGCCATTACGCTCGCGTACGGAGAGCAAGGGCAGTACTCAAGAGTGGAGGAGTCGCCGAATGTTGTGGAGAAAGCGCCGGAAGCAATTCCGGTGAAGTTCGTGGATGTCACCGAGCAGTCTGGGCTCTCCAACGTGCGGCCAAAGGTAGAAGTCCCCAACCAAGGGCTTGGACCAGGGGCATGTTTTCTCGATTACGATGGGGACGGCCTTCCCGACCTGTTTCTCCCCGATGGAGGTACTGGAATGGCGCTGTACCACAACCTCGGTAAGGGAAAATTTAGGAATGTTACGAATGCTGCTGGATTAGATCCGGAATTGCGGGCAGTAAGCTGTACAGCTGGCGATTATGACAATGATGGAGCTACTGATTTGGCGGTTGGTTTCAGTACACTTCCGGTCGCTTTGTTTCACAACGAAAAGAACGGAACATTTAAGGATGTCACGGCAGCCTCTGGCATTAAGAATGAATTTAAAGTTGCCGATTTGGAGAGTCCTCCAACTGAACCTGGGTTAGCGTTCGTCGATTACGATCACGATGGCGATCTCGATCTCTATATAACGGTTGATACGACTGCGCCAGTCTGGTCAGAGCACCAAGCAATGGGTGGAACCACCAAGCCAGCCAGTCGCATGTGGCGAAACAACGGCGATCAAACCTTTACCGATGTGACA
>DASXKZ010000002.1:0-3979 GCA_036496525.1 Candidatus Angelobacter sp. | reverse complement strand
TGAGAGCCGCTTGATGCGAGACGAGACATGGGGAGGAAATATGAAGAGAATCACCGCGAATATAACTTCACTAATGATAGTTGTTTTGTTATTGACCGCTGCGAGTTATGCGCAGCAGCACTTGACGCTCAAAGTGGACGTTCCCTTTGAATTCAGCGTTGGGAAGAAAGCATTTCCAGCCGGAGAATATGTGGTAGTGCAGGTTGCGCCACACACTTTAGCTCTGCGTGACAGTAACGATAAATTCCTGACCACGGTCATGACTGCGCCGGCGTTGTCGCTCACGCCACGACCTGCTTCCAAGCTGAAGTTCGAGCTAAAAGATGGACGGTATGCGCTTAGTGAAGTCTGGGCTGAAGGTTCGACTTCCGGTTACCGGTTGTCTTTGCCGAAACAGCAGGACGCTCTTGCACAAAATCATTCAACTGGAGCCGAGGTGCAAGCATCCACCTTGAGTTCCACCGGAAAGTAGCGAGGACACCATGAACAGCGAGATTGGCGATCGCGATATACGGGCGAGAGATTTACACGTGCAGGAAGTAATTCGCTCGGCCGAACTTGAGTTGCTGGCTTTGCTACAGAAACGCGCGGAACTTATGAAGCGTATTGGTTCGATCAAACAGACACTGGTTGGTCTGGCCAATATGTTTGGAGATGCCGTGCTCAACGAACAATTGCTTGAGTTGCTGGATCGGGGTACTGCACGGCGGTTCGGGTTTACTCAGGCCTGCCGGGCAGTGCTGATGGAATCCCCAACACAGTTATCAGCACGACAGGTTTGTGATTTGTTGCAGAAGAAATTTCCTGGCGTGCTGGAGCGGCACAAGAAACCATTTGCCTCCGTTACGACCGTGCTCAGCCGGTTGGTGGAATATGACGAAGCCCGGTCCTTCTTAACTGAAGATGGAGGGCGGGTGTGGCAGTGGGTGGCGGAGCGGGAGCGCAAGGATGGGAATTTCCTGGTGCGATCACAGCCGGTGATGGGGTTTATGGCGAGTCCGCGGAATTCCGCATGAATGGTAAGTGTTTGAATTTTAAATAGTTAGAAAGCTTTATGGAATAACGCGCCGCAGACCCTTGCGGCGCGGCGTTTTTGGGGTAAAATCTCCGCGTTCATTTTCAGCACTTGTATTTGCTCGTTGACCGGGGTCATTCGCGGTCTCTCCGCGCGGAGGATCAGTCGTGAGTTTTGTGCTGTGGAAAATCCTGCGGCTGCTGCCCAAGCCGATTCTGTTTATCCTGATGTTCTTCCTGCTCGGAGCTGTGGCTCGGGCTTAGAGTTTGTCTGCTGGGCAAGATTCCAATAAGGATGCGCGCCAGGCGTGCGAGTTATTGCCTCGCAAAAACGCGAGGCATCGCACGGCGCGCTTAGATCCTTGGCCGCCAAATGCGGGCGGCTCAGGATGACAATCCTGGGGAGACGTATTAGATAGCTCCGGACTTCACCCTGCGGAGGAATTCTTCTGCTGCCAGACGGGTACGGGCGGCACGCGGGCCGTCTTCTCCATATTCCAGGAGAATTTCCTGCATGACTATATCGGCGGCATCTCTGGGTTTGAAGCCGCGTTTCACAAGGTTATGGGCGCGGGTCATGAAGTCCTCTTCTTCGACCAGCTCGGCACGGAGACCGTAGTCCTGACATTTATGGGATTGGAATTTTGCGTTGGCGAGGCGGTCGTAGGCGGCTTTGGCATCTGGGTCACTGAGGAGATCTGGAGTGTTCACGACCCAGCTGCATTGTGAACAGGCCCATCCCTGAGAGGTGGCGGTTTCTACCCACTTGAGCCATCTTGCCATTCAATTCACCAAGGGTGGGGGAACTGCGGGCGATCAGACTCTGCAACGAAAGAAGAGACTACGAAAGCCCTACGCTAACTTTACATTTAAATGAATACAGTGGAAACCGTATTTTGTTCGGGAAGCGGAAAAAAGTACCAGTGTTATTACTGTTTACTATTGCCTTATAACTTACCTTTGTCTTCTCGATCCCATACCAGAAAAGCGACTTTTTCAATCCCAACAGCCTGCAAGGCTTCAAGCGCATCGCGCACGAATCTGTACCTAGCGCGTGCGTCTGCCCTAAAATAAGCGACTTTTGGCGATCCACTTTTCACTAATGCATGGATGGACGCCGGTAGTTCTGCAAGTTCAGTTTTTTCGTTGTTGAGGTAAATCATCCCATCCCGGCTAACAACAATAATGATGGCGTCCTCTCGATTTGCTCCGGGCATAGGTACAGGATGGTTGGCATAGGGAAGATTTGCATCGTGAGTGCGCCCGTCAATCACATATATAGAGGGCGCCATAAAAATATAGAGTAGAACAACCATGACGCTCAGAAAGCCCACGACATTGATCTCGGAGATCAATTTGTTTGAGCGACGTAGCCGTTCCAGAGTCTTCATAGATCAAATTGGCCGCTAGAATACCTCTTAATATGGTGGTGTAGCCTAATTCCTTCAGTAACTCGGTCGTACACTCCCTTCTGGTAACCCTTAGTAACCATACGATTCTGCGTGTCCGGTCGTACAATTGGCCTTGTCCGTAGGACCATCTTTCGGGTATGGCCCCCAGCACTGCCCGGATGTGAATTCGTACTGAGTGTCCAGGTTTCATTCAGGCGAATTAACAACACTAACGGAGTTCGCACCTCATGGCGTTTGGCTTCGGGTTCAACAAACAGAAGGTACTCAGCGCTGCGGAGAAGTTTGTCCAGCAGGGCAAGCTGCAGAACGCCATCACGGAATACGAAAAGATCATCAAGGCTGACGCTAAAGACCTCACGGTGCTGAACACCGTGGGCGATCTTTATTCACGCCTGGGCGAAAGCGATCGGGCCATTGAATGTTTCAAGCGCGTTGGCGATGCGTACGCTCAACAAGGGTTCACTGTAAAAGCGATCGCGATGTACAAGAAGCTTTCCAAGCTGCGTCCTACGCTGGAAGGCTCGTTGCGGCTGGCTGAGCTCTATACACAACAGGGACTGTTTAATGACGCGCGTGCCCAGTATCTGCAAGTTGCGGAAGAATTTTTGCGCGGCGGAGAACTTGAGCAGGCGGTGCGGATTTTCCAGAAGACCCTGGAAATGGATCCGGACAACGTCAACATGCGGACCCGGTTGGCTGAAGTTTATATCCGGCTAGGGAAGAAGGCTGAGGCCTGGGACATTTTTGCTACAGCGGTTGAGAGTCTGCGTGGACGCGGAGCTTTAACTGCCGCGGAAGAGATTTTGCAGCGCATGCTGGCGCTGGATCCGAACAATAGTCATGCGTTGTTGTTGCGCGGCCGGTTGGCATTTGATGCCGGCGATTTGCCTACTGCGATTAAGAGCCTGGAGAATGTGGCCGATCTCGACAATCAGCCTGATGGGCTCAATGTTCTGTTGCAGGCTTATTTGCAGACGGGACGCCTGACGGAAGCTAGCGGTATCGCCAACAAGCTGGCTACGGTCCATAACGATATTGCTGGGATTACGGCATACGCTGATGCATTGATCGGCGCTGGGCAGTACGACAATGCCTTGCAGATTTTTGCGGCGAATTCGGATCGGATGCTGGCGGGGGATTCGAGCAAGATTCTGGATACCCTGCACCAGCTGATTGGGCATGTGCGGGAGAGCACGGCTTCGCTGGAAATATTGCTGGATTTGTTGCAAAAGGCCGGCGAGCAGACCCATCTGACGGAAATTTACGAATTGCTAGCACATGCTTATACACAATCAGGAGAGTTCGAGAAGGCACGCGACTTCTATTTGAAGTTGACGCAATTGGAACCGCAGAACCAGCTGCATGCTGATAACTATCAGCAGGTGGCTGCCAAGCTGGGTCCACCTAGCGCGTCTCAGAGTTTGACCACCCCGGAAGAAGGTGCGGTGATTGTGGATGAGCTGGAAGCGACTGCTCCGTTCATCGAACAACGCTATCCGGATGAAGTTGCTCTGGCGGTGCGTGCAGCTATTACTGACGCTGAGCTTTTTGCT
>DASXKZ010000001.1:0-29715 GCA_036496525.1 Candidatus Angelobacter sp. | reverse complement strand
CCAAGGACCATCCCATCCTTCTGGGGGTGCCGGAGACGTTTTACTTGAAGTGCTTTGTGCTTTCCGCAAGCTAGACCTTCCTTAGAATCCATGTAAAACATTGAAAATAAACACAATATTTTCAGTATTATATACTTGACGCAGAATTATTAACGGGTTAGGATTGCCTCAGTACAAGAGAGGCGACCCAATGAGATTGATAGACGTTCACCAGCGGTTTACTTCGGAACTGCAATGCATCGAGCACTTGGTTAACATGCGCTGGCCTCATGGGGTGCGCTGCATCGCCTGTAACTCAGACTGGGTACAGCGGTATGACTCACACGGCAAGACTGGCAAGTTCCGGCGGGTTTACCAGTGCGGAGATTGCGGCAAGCAATTCACAGCACAGTCCAATACCCTCTTTCACGATTCCCACCTTCCCTTACAAAAATGGTTCATGGCGATTGCTTTGATGTGCGAGTCCAAAAAGGGCATGAGCGCGAATCAACTCGCACGTTCGCTTGGGGTCACATACAAAACAGCGTGGTATCTGGCGCACCGCATCCGTGAAGCGATGACAGACGGCAAGGGAAACATGCTGAGTGGCATCATAGAAATTGATGAAACCTATGTTGGCGGCAAGCGCAAAGGCGTTTACGCTGGCAAAAAGGCTAAGACTCCGGTAATCGGTTTGCGGGAACGTGGCGGCGATCTGAAACTGAGAAAAGTTCCCTACGCAACTTCCGAAGTGGTTAAAGATTTAATGACAGAGCATGTCAGCAAAGATGCGCGAGTCATTATGACGGATGACAGCGTGATCTATCCGTTTGCGATGAAAGGAACCGGACTCAAACACCGCACAGTCACCCATAGCAAGGGCGAGTATGCGCGATATACGAAGTCCGGCACCATTCACACAAACACTGTCGAGAGCGCGTTTTCACTGCTCAAGCGTGGAATCATTGGAACGTATCACCAGCTAAGCCCCAAGCACATGCAGCGGTATTTGCATGAGTTTGAATGGCGTTTCAATCGTAGAAAAGAGCAGTCCGCAATGCATGACATGGTTATGAGAAACCTTGCCAAGAAAAAAGAACTGCCATACAAGAAACTTACCGCCGGCGTTCCCGCGTGGTAGGCAGTTCCGAGATTATCCTGTGAGCAACAATTCCTACATCGAAAAAAGCCTTAACTTGCTCCGGGCTGATATTGTTTTTAATCGCATAGCGTCCTATGCTGTTTAGTGCGTTACCAAGTTTGAAATCGGTGATGTCGTGCTGGAAAGAAAGGTCGTCCATAGTGAAAGAGCGCCTCATAGATAAATTTTTGGTACGAGGAGAAAACGGTAGGAAATATACGGTTCTGATATATCAAGAAAGTGTTGATACTTCTTCTACTGAAGGACGCAGCTCTCTAGACACCCTGCAAAGTTGTCGCCTAAGCAACGGAGAGCCATTGAATTGCATAGACAAAAACACATACAAAACTGTCATGGGAGAGACGCTGACGCGCTGCGATTAATCACTTCTGTAACGAGTCTCCAATCTGCAATTTCCTGTATGCGTGCGATGTTCAAAATGAGTAGGCTGTCCGTTGGGTTTTCGTTTAACGTGAAGTCGAACTGGCTCATGGCAAACTGGACAGAAGGCACTTTTCTCATTTTTCACAGCCGCCTGATCTGCCGTAATTGTGCGCTTGTCGCTTTTCCTGAGTAGTGCTTCTTTCATATTTAAACACCTTGCAGTAGCTTCGATATTGTTATCTTGAATCCGTCGGCCAGTGTTTCAAGCATTGGAAGAGACGGACATACCTTGGCATTTTCCCACTCTGATATGTTGCCCCTATCAATTCCAAACTCGTGCGCCATCTCACCTTGGCTCAGTCCCGCTTGCTCTCGCAGATAGCGGAGTCGCTTGCCAATCCTAACAGTTATGTTTTCCCTTGACACCCTTAGATTTTCGCCTGTAGGATTCCTCCTACCTATCGGTTACTTCCGACAGGTTATCGAAGTGACCAATCATGGAAAAGATCAAATTCCCTCAAGCTAAGGGCAAGGTAATTCAAACAATAGAGCTCGTTGTCTCTCCTGATGAGTGTGTAATAGACATTAGCTTTAAGGACAGAACCGCGCTCAGTTTTGATGTCGAGGCGTGTGCTGTGATCGTGCCTGAATTCGTAGACTGGAAAAGCGGCGAATACAAACCGCTCAAACGATGGCGACGTGTTCACAGTAGATCGTTTCGCACGTAAAGCGAAACTTCTATTGCACCTTAACCTTGGCAGTTCTGGTGTGTATTTCAAAGATGCGCTGTCCCTGTTTGTATTCTGCCTCTTCGTCCTCTTTGAGCCAGACTTGCGCGGGATTTTCGCATTCCTTCTTGCCACAAATGACACCGCTGTTAGGATGTCCAACGGGTAAATGAGCGACGTTTGAGTATCCGGGCGGCTTTACGTTGTTACGGGGTTTGCCGTGCTGCTCACACCGTGCAATTGCCATTTGTTGTTTACCTTGCTTCTTTGCTGAGTACCTTGCCGCGTTTAGTCCGGAGGCTTGCCTTGACGCTTTTCTTTGGCACTGGCTTGTGCTCTATGAGGCGTTTCAGGACTGAATCGAACCTATCAGCATCCACTACTAGGGGCGGCTTCTCATCGGGTTTAGCGGCCATTTGCGACCTTCCAAAACAGGGGTAAAATTAAGAGCGGCCCCGTAGCTCAAACGGACAGAGCGCCTGCCTACTAAGCTCGGAGATGCCAGTTCGAGTCTGGCCGGGGCTGCCCATATCGAAGCGGTTTCCCGCCGCGAAACTTGACACTCATTTCCCGTTAGTTCTATTACATCTCATTTGTGAGCATAATGCACACGATACCTTGACGGCAACACGCACATCCTTGACCCGTTCTGCGGCTCTGGTGGCTTTTTGTTCGCGCTTTCCGGCCTTGATTGTGGCCGACCCTGAGCAATTTACCCACCACGATATTTTACCATTTTTGGGCACAATCATTTAAGTCCTTTATTATCATGTATCTGCGTCAAAGATATGCTCCTGAATATTTTTTTATCCAATACTTGACAATAAAGCACTCATATTTTATTATCTTTTTATGTCATATAGCATCAAATGATTTGTAAGTGGCAATCATAAGAAACACAACTTATTTTGAAGGAGACAAGAACCATGACCATCACTAGAATCGACCCCTTCCGCGAACTGGCGAGCTTTTTTGAAACCTTTACGGAGCCAACCGGCAAAGACCAGTTGAGCGCGGGCAGCTTTGTTCCTCCCGTTGACGTGTATGAGGACGAACAGAACCTGGTACTCAAGCTGGAAATTCCCGGCCTGAACGATGAAGACATCAACGTCAGCGTGGAGAACAACACCCTGACCGTCCAGGGCGAGCGCAAGTTTGAAAAAGAAGAGAAGGAAGAGAATTTCCATCGCATTGAGCGCCGGTACGGCTCTTTCGTCCGCACCTTTAAGCTCCCGAACACCGTGGATGCGGAAAAGGTGGAAGCCGGCTATGACAAGGGCATTTTGAAGATCACACTGGCAAAGCGGGCAGAAGCCAAGCCGCGGCAGATCAAGGTTGGAATCGGCCAGAAGACCCTCCAGGGGTAAGCGGCCAAGGAGAAGGGCAACGCTGCTTATGAACGGCCGTACGGGAGATGAATGTTCATCTCCCGTTTTCTTTTAGTGGCGACTGCCGCAAGCAGCAGAGCACAAAAGAAGACAAGAAGAAGCAGAAACACTTGGTGCGAGCGAATGATCTAATAAAGCGAATGATCTAATAAGTTGGGCCGCCAAGGAAATCCTGAGCGAATAGTTTCGTTCATCAAGAAATTTTAGGAGCACATTATGGCAATTCGTTGGGACAAATTCACAATCAAGGCGCAGGAAGCGATCCAGCAGGCAAATGAGCTGGCGGGTCAGCACGGAAATCCGGAAATGCTGCCACTGCATTTGCTGGCTGGGCTGTTGCAGGATAGCGAAGGCATCGTTGCGCCTGTCCTGGCCAAGCTGGGCGTGAATCCAGCGACGCTGCAATCGCAGGTGATGGAGAGGATCGACCGGTTGCCGAAGGTTTCCGGCGCGTCCGCGCAGCCGCACCTTTCTGCCGCGATGTCGAAATTGCTGGACCAGGCTTTCAAAGAAGCAGACACGTTCAAGGATGAGTATGTCTCCACCGAGCATCTGCTTCTGGCGATGACCGCTGACAAGGACAAGTCCAACGAAGCACGCCAGCTCCTGAGCGGCGCAGGCGCGGACCACGATGCGATTTTGAAGGCATTGACTTCAGTGCGCGGTTCGCAGCGCGTGACCGACCAGAACCCTGAAGGCAAATATCAGGCGCTCTCCCGCTATGCCAAGGACCTGACTGAATTGGCGCGCAAAGGCAAGCTCGACCCGGTGATTGGCCGTGATGAAGAAATCCGCCGCGTGGTCCAGGTGCTTTCCCGCCGAACAAAAAACAATCCGGTGCTGATTGGCGAGCCCGGTGTGGGCAAGACAGCAATTGTGGAAGGACTGGCGCAACGCATTATTTCCGGTGACGTACCAGAGATCCTGAAGAACAAGCGTGTAGTTGGGCTCGATCTGGGATCGATGCTGGCCGGGGCAAAGTATCGCGGCGAGTTTGAAGACCGGCTGAAAGCGGTACTAAAGGAAATTGAAGACTCCAACGGCCAGATCATTCTCTTTATTGACGAGTTGCATACGCTGGTTGGCGCGGGCGCTTCTGAAGGCGCAATTGACGCCAGCAATATGTTGAAGCCGGCGCTGGCCCGGGGAGAGTTGCGCGCGATTGGCGCGACTACTCTGAATGAATACCGCAAATACATCGAAAAGGATGCAGCGCTGGAAAGGCGCTTCCAGCCTGTGTTTGTGGGCGAGCCGAACGTGGAAGACACCATCTCGATTCTGCGCGGCTTGAAAGAAAAATATGAAGTGCATCACGGCGTGCGGATCAAGGACTCGGCTATTGTTTCGGCAGCGACTTTATCCAACCGCTACATTACCGACCGTTTTCTGCCGGACAAGGCCATCGATCTGATTGATGAGGCGGCGTCTTCGCTGCGCATACAGATTGACTCCATGCCAACGGAAATCGACCAGTTGGAGCGCCGGGCGACGCAGCTTGAAATCGAAAAGCAGGCACTGAAGAAAGAGGACGATCCGAACTCCAAAGAGCGGCTGGCAGTGGTGGATCGCGAGCTGGCGCAGATCCGCGAGCAGGCAAATGCGCTGAAAGTCCGCTGGAAAGAAGAGAAGGAAGGTATCACGCGCATACGCCAGCTCAAGGAGCGGATTGAGCAGTTGAAGATTGAAGAGCAGCAGGCCGAGCGCACTGGAGACCTGGAGCGAGTGGCGGCAATCCGATACGGCGATCTGCGGCAGGCGGAATCAGAACTGAGAAAGCTGAGCGCACAGGCAGACGACAAGCAGCGCCGCATGCTGAAAGAAGAAGTGGATGAGGAAGACGTGGCGCGGATTGTTTCCAAATGGACCGGCATACCGGTCTCAAAGATGCTGGAAGGCGAGGTCCGCAAACTGGTGAACATGGAAGACCGCCTGCGTCAGCGCGTGGTCGGACAGGATGAGGCGCTGCAGCGCGTATCGAATGCGGTAAGGCGTTCGCGCGCTGGCCTGAGCGATCCCAAGAAGCCGATTGGATCATTCATTTTCCTGGGGCCGACGGGCGTGGGAAAAACGGAACTTGCTCGCGCGCTGGCGGAGTTCCTGTTTGACGACGAGCACGCCATGGTGCGGATCGATATGTCGGAATACATGGAAAAGCATGCTGTATCGCGGCTGATTGGCGCGCCTCCGGGTTACATTGGCTATGACGAAGGCGGACAGCTTACTGAGGCCGTGCGGCGCCGGCCTTACAGCACGATTCTGTTCGACGAGATCGAGAAGGCGCATCCGGATGTGTTCAATATCCTACTGCAAATTCTTGATGATGGCCGCCTGACGGATTCGCGCGGCCGCACTGTGGACTTTAAGAACACGGTGATCATCATGACGTCGAATATTGGCGCCAGTTATCTGCAGGCTGAAGGCGTGAGCTCGCCGGAGGCATTTGCTGAAGCCACCGACCATGTGATGGAAGCGCTTCGGCAGCATTTCCGCCCGGAGTTCCTGAATCGCGTAGATGATGTGATTGTGTTCAAGCCGCTGGGCGAGGAGCAGTTAACGCACATCATTGAGCTGCGGCTGGACGATTTGCGCAAGCTTCTGGCCGACCGCAAGATCACCATCGAGCTTACGCAGCCGGCCAAGGAACTGCTGTTCCTGGAAGGCTACGACCGGGCTTACGGCGCGCGTCCGCTAAAGAGGGCGATCCAGAGGCTGATCCAGGACCCGCTGGCATTGAAGATCCTGGAAGGCGAAGTTCTGCACGGCGACCACGTGGTGGTGGACGCGGACGTACCCAAACGGCAGATGGTGTTTACAGTGAGCGGGCGAGTGGAGGCAAAGCCGACGGCGGCAAAGCGCGCGAGCTGAGAATATGAGAACCAGGCCGCAAGCAGGCGCTGAAGAATGCGCTTGTTTGCGGTTTTTTTGTTTAAAGGGTTCGCAGCCGTCAGGAATTTCAGTCTTTAGATTTTTTGCTTTCAGACTTTTTGGATTCCGATTTCTTCGAGCTGCCGTCCTTGTCTTTGGACTTGCCGCCGTCTTCTTTGGAGGACGGTTCTTTCTTCTCTGAGCCGCCTTTATCGGAACTACCCTCAGTCTTGGCTTTTTCGGACTTGTCCTTGCCGCCGTAATCGGTCACATACCAGCCTGTGCCTTTGAACTGCACGGCAGGGGCGTGCATGACCTTTTCCACAGGGCCGCCGCACTCGGGGCATTTTTTGATGGGCCGGTCAGAGAACTTTTGTATTTTTTCGAATTTGTGTTTGCACTTCTGGCACTGATATTCGTAAAGAGGCACTCGAAGACATCCTCAAAAAAACTTGTAAGTGTTTGCGATGTGATTTTAGCAGAGAGCGGCCGGGCAGATGCTATTCTAGCGCCGGAAATCAAACGGATGAGCGAGCAGACAAAACCGGGCACGCTGTACGTGGTGGCCACTCCGATAGGCAATTTGGAAGACATTTCTTTTCGCGCTGTGCGCATATTGAAAGAAGCCGACCTGATTGCCTGCGAGGACACGCGCCACACGGCCAAGCTGCTGCATCACTATGGAATCGACAAGCCCACGGTCAGCTACCACGAGCACAATGAGGCAGCACGAGCGGAAGAACTGGTGACGAAGCTTGCCGCGGGGCTGAACGTTGCGCAGGTTTCAGATGCAGGGATGCCGGGGATTTCCGATCCGGGCTATCGGGTGATCAAGCTGGCGATAGAGCGCGGCGTGCCGGTGGTGCCGATTCCGGGCGCGTCGGCGCTGGTGGCGGCGTTGGCGGCCAGCGGCTTGCCCACGGACAGCTTTCAGTTTCTGGGTTTTCTGCCCGCGCGATCCGGCGAGCGACGCACGCTGCTAGAGTCAGTGCGGGATGCGCAGCAGACGACTGTGGTGTATGAAGCGCCGCATCGCATTGTTGAGACCATGAAAGATATCGTCGAGCTATTGGGAACGGAGCGGCCTGTGGTGCTGGCGCGAGAGCTGACAAAAGTGCATGAGGAGTTTATTCGCGGCAGCGCTGCGGAAATCCTGAAAAGGGCCCAGAAGCATGAACTGAAGGGCGAAATGACGCTGCTGATTGGCAAGGTCGTGGGCGCGGGAGCGGCGAAGAAAGATGTGGCGTCGCGATTGCGGGAGATCATGCAGGAGCAAGCGCTCGATGAGAATGCCGCGCTGAAAGCGCTGGCGAAGGAGCAGGGGATTTCCAAGAGCGAGGCGTATAGGGAGTTGCAGCGGGTGAGGCGGAAGAAGTAAGAATGTGGAGCGCAGGCGCCCTCGCTTGCGTTATCAAAATTCTTTATCGCAGCCGGGGGCGGCTGCGGTCCATAACTGTTGTGGGTAAAGGCATGCTCCACCCCGCATGGAAGATACTATTCCGCTACTGAAGTGTGGTCGTGCACGATTTTCCATCCTGCCGGAAGCCGTTTGAAGATCAAAGTGAAGAGGCCATGAGGCTGTTTGCCGTCGGACATGGTGAGATGCCATTCGCCAGTCACTACGGCTGACCTGCGGCTGAGCAGGTCGATATTCAACTTCTGAAATTCAAGTTTGCCCATCTCCTTGTCTTCCGCCTGGTAGCGCTGGCGGTAGCGAGCTAAAGTGGGCTCCCATCCACGGGTTTCACTGGCGCCGGAAAAGAACGTGAGATCAGGGGAATGCCAGTAACCCTGCATAAACCCTTCAAGCTTGCCGTGGTTCCAGGCTTCAACCTGCGAAAGCAGGACGTGCTTAATGCCTTCTTCAAGGTCGGCGCGCTGTTCGGTAGAGGTTTCCTCCCACTGAGAATTGTCTTTGGGCTGTTGTGGGCGCGGCGACGATTTGTTAGGCGTTATGGTTTGGGCGGAAAGGACAAATGGCAGCAGAAGCACGGCGATCAGTTGTAGGCGCATAGGTGAATTGTAAGGCGATAGGAGAGGCTAAATTAAGGTATTTCTCCCTAATAGTATCGGCAAACTAAAGTCACATGCCGGGAGTGGGAGAGCATTGACCCGGAGTAATGGAATGAGATATTTTCGGGTCACTCGGAGTGTGTGTCCTCCAGCAATAGTTTCGCTTAAATTTAACGTCTACTCCCCCAAGACAGGCAAGGGCGCCACTGAGTCAACAAATAAAGCCTTCATGATGTCTATTCAGACGGTTGGCAGATACGAGATTACCGGTGAGCTTGGTCGCGGCGCCATGGGCGTTGTGTACAAGGCGCTGGACCCTACGATTGGACGCACGGTTGCGCTAAAGACCATGCGGCTCGATGTCCACGGTCTTGACGCGCAGGAAATGGTGCGCCGTTTCCAGAATGAAGCCCGCGCGGCGGGCGTCCTCAATCATCCCAACATCGTTACTATTTATGACGCCGGCGAGCAGGACGGTATCTTCTACATCGCCATGGAGTTCATTGAGGGCACCACACTGCATGAACTTCTGGCGGAAAAACGCGTCCTGGCGACGGATGAAGTATTGCAGCTAACGCGGCAAATCTGCCGCGGCCTGGATTACGCGCACTCCAATGGAATCGTCCATCGCGACATAAAGCCGGCCAACATCATGATTACCGGCAACGGCACGGTGAAGATCATGGACTTCGGCATCGCCAAATCAGGCGGGCAGGTCACCAACACCGGGCAGGTGCTGGGCACACCGAATTACATGGCTCCCGAGCAAGTCAAAGGCCGCCAGTTGGATGGACGGTCTGACCTCTTCAGCCTGGGTGTAATTCTTTATGAAATGCTGACCGGCGAAAAACCATTCGTCGGCCAGAATGTTACGACGATCATTTACAAAATCGTCAACGAAAACCCGATCACGCCACGCGATCTGGATGTAACTGTCCATCCCGGTTTGAGCGCGATTGTCACCAAGGCACTGGCCAAAGCGCCTGACGATCGTTACCAGACCGGCGCGGACCTTGTCCGCGATCTTGAAAACTACAAGCTGGCAGGGCCGGTGCGCACCGGATCGACCGCTGCCATTAGTCCTACACCATCGCCCGAAAAAACCCTGGTATTGCCGTTGCGGGTGGTTGCGGGAAACACTGCCAGAGCCGCAGCGGCCGCACCGGCGTTGGCGAAAAAGCCTATTCCGGTAAAACGCCCCACCACGGCCATTCTTTCCAGCAAGCGCAGCGTATTGATGGCTACCATTGTGACGATTGTTGTGTTGGGCTGCGCGATGGGAGGCTATGCCTATCATCGGACACAGGTAAAGATGCGCCAGCTTGCGGAAGAGGCAAAGATAAAAGAAGCGCAAGAGGCGGCACGCGAGCCCATTGCCATCGCAATCCCCGCGCCCACGCCAGTACCGGCGCCGAAAGAAGAGATAGCTCCGGATACAACTGTAAAATTCTTCCCGGCAAAAAAATCAGCAGCAGCGCAAAAGGCAGTACCTACGCCGTTGAAGGCCACCAGTTCGCCGAATAAAGTTTTCGTCGCGCAAAGCGAGCTGAAGCTGCTTTCGCAGCCGGACAGCGCCAAAGTGGAAATCGACGGATGGAGCGAACCGAACTGGGTGACGCCGTTTACCGCGTCACACCTGGCGGCGGGGACGCATACGATTGTGTTCAGCAAGTCAGGCTATCTGCAGCAGACAAAGTCAGTGGAGTCAGTGGCCGGCAAGAGCATAGATGTATCCGCACAACTTGCGCCGGCGGTTTCCACGATTGTGGTTACCAGCAATCCGCAGGGCGCAAACGTGTGGGTGGACGGCAAAGACAGCGGCCTGACAACGCCAACGCAGCTCACGGTGGAAAAAGGATTCCACAAAGTCACGGTGCGTAAGGCCGGTTTTAAAGAAATGTCCATGGAAGATACGGTGGCTGAGGGCCAGACGATGAGCTTCTCACCTGTGCTGTTGAGCGTGAACGTTCAACCAGAGGACGGCAAAAGCCCGAATCCGCTGCGGAGGTTCTTTGGCACCGATACCATTCCGGAAGGCAAAGGACTGGTGCATATCCGGACGAATCCTGAAGGCGCAACCATTCTGGTGGACGGCAAAGCCGCTCCCAAGAAGACGAATGCGCGTTGGCCCGCCGATCCTGGCGTTTACAGCATTGTGTTGCAGATGAGCGGCTACAAGCCGGTGCACAGAAACATCAAGGTGCAAAAAGGCAAAGTCGTGAACATTGACGAGCTTCTGGAAAAACAATAACCATGTAATCTATGGCCCGCCTAATTATTTCCTCGCCCGATGGAAAAAACGGCATTCTGGAACTCAACAAACCGCTCATTACGGTGGGCCGCGGGAATGCCAATGATCTCGTCCTGAATGACGGCAGCGTCAGCCGCTTTCATGCGGTCATCAAGCTCAGAGACAATTCCATTTATGTTGCGGATCGGGGCAGCACCAACGGCATTGTCCTGAACGACCAAAAAATCAGCAAAGAAACCGAACTTAAAAACGGCGACGTTGCCCTGGTAGGCCTCTACCGGCTGCGCCTGGAAAATGTGGACGATAAAGGGCTTCAGGTTCGGCGTGGCGAGTGGCCTTCCACGCTCAATAATATTATGCGTGACCGGCCCCAGCAGGCCGCGTTGCCGCGCAGCAGCGATACACACAGCAATGAGCTTACTGACCTGGCGGGCCGGGTAAAAAAACTGGAGCGAGAAAACTACCTGCTCACGGTTTTGTATGAAGCAGGAAAGGCCCTGAACTCCAAGCTGGCGCTGGAACATATCTGCGAGCAAGTGATCTCGCTGGCCTGCCTGATTGAAGGCGTGGAGCGCGGTTTCGTCATGCTGTTCGACGAGCGCGGCGAAGTAGCGAAGCAAACCGAAGTACGTTATCGCGACCCTGCAAGCGCCGAAAGCCGACCGCAAATCATTCTAAGTTCGCGCGTGCTGGAACTGATCCGTAAAGAGCGGCAGCCGATCCTGATTGATGACGTGAGTTCGGACGAACGATTCAGCGGCAGTGAAAGCCTCAAGATTTCCGGGTTGCGATCTGCCATGTGCGCTCCGTTGGTAGGCAAAGAGCAATTGTTCGGAGTGTTGTATGTAGACAATCTGGAAAAGGCATCGGCGTTCACACAAGACGAGCTGAACGTTTTTGCGCTGATCGCAGCCCAGGCGGGCGCGGCCGTGGACAATGTGATGGCGCATGCAAAGATTGCCCAGCAGTCTTTGCAGCGGTCGGCGCTGGAGCGCTTTCTATCGCCTGAGGTGGTGGAGATGGTTGTTGCCAACCCAGACATCAGGCTGGGCGGGGTGAATCAGGAAGTTACGGTAATGTTCGCAGACATCCGCGGCTTTACCACCATGAGTGAAACCATGGAGCCGGGCCGCGTGGTGGAGATACTGAACGAATATTTCACCCGAGTAACAGATGTGATCTTTGACAACGGCGGAACGCTCGATAAATACATTGGCGACGCGGTAATGGCAGTCTTTGGAGCGCCGATCTCCAAGGGCAATGACGCGGCAGCGGCTGTGAATTCGGCAATGCAGATCCAGCGGTTGCTGGTGGAACTGAACCGTGACGCCGCAGCGCGGAATTGGCCGGAACTGCGCGTAGGAATCGGAATCAATACGGGGAACGCAATCGCGGGCAACATTGGATCGCCACGGAGACTTGACTATACAGTGGTGGGCGACGCAGTAAATACCGCGCAGAGGTTGATGACGAACGCGGCGGGCGGGCAGATCCTGATTTCTGAATCGACGGCAAAAAAGCTGGGCAAGACAGGCAAGACTATTGATCTGGAGCGGCTACCGGAACTGAAAGTGAAAGGCCGCAGCGAAGCTGTTCCTGTTTTCAGGGTGAATTGGGTGGAAGAGTCGGCAGAAACAGTAGTGCTGCCGAAGAAGAAGCGCTCCCCAAGGGGTACCGCGAAATCACGCAACCTCGCGGCAAGAGAGAAGTCATGATTTGTGGGTCGCTGAAACCGAGAGCTTAAAATGCCTGCTCAATCTTGCCATGGTTAAAGCAACTCTGCTGCTCACATGTGATATTGAATCTTCACGGTGGTTTCTGCCTCGATGGCCTCCCCATTCAAGATGTAAGGCCGGTATTTCCATTTCTTCACGGCCTTGACAGCGGATTCAACCAAAATCGGATCGCCCCGAACAACTTCGACATTTGTAATATTTCCTTGCCGATCGATTATGGCCTTGAGAACCACATCACCGGTAATGTGATTCTCCCGAGCCTCCTGGGGATAGACCGGGTCCACTTTGTGGCGAATTAGATTGTCAGCTACGCCTGAACTGATACGGATCCTATTAGTCCCCGGAACAAACCCTTTCCGCGATGGCGATGGAGTGGCGGTTGGAGGTGGAGTCGGAGTTGGGGATGGCGAAGCAGCTTGATCCTGATATGCAAACCCGTATGAAGATCCAGCAAGGAGTACAACCACAGCAATTACGGCTTTCATGCCGACAACAATACTATTAATTTCTGTGGGCCGCGATAGAAAATGTGTCCCCTCGTAACCCAGAAAAGCCAACCTTGATAACGGCATTACAATGCAAAAAAAAGCGCCCCGCAAGGAGCGCTTCAAGGTCACGCAAAGTTTCTACTTAGGTGTGGCCGTGGGAGCAGCGCCCTTCTTGCTGCCCTTCTTGTCTGTCGCTCCCGCAACATGGTGAGCAATGATCTTGTCTTTGACCTGATCATAGGTGGCTTGGGGAATGATCTTTTTGGTCACCAGATCGCGCTTGGTGTTGTACGGGCGGCCATCGATGATTTTCTGGCTATAGGCATCGCCGATTCCCGGGAGGGCGGTGAGCTCTTCCTTGCTGGCAGCGTTGATATCAACCAGGTCAGCTTTCTTGGTCTTGGTTGCGGTGCTGTCTGATTTTGTCTTCTTGGTGGCAGCTGCATCTTTGCCGGAACCGGCTGCTGTGCCTTGCGCATAGCCCATATTGGCCAGCATGGTGAAGGCAAGCACAAAACCAAAAAAGCGGATATTTTTCTGAAACATGCTGTGGAGTCTCCTTGTTAGCTAGAGAGATAGGGTACCGCTCCCTTTACGAGACAGAAGTCTAGGTGTTTAGCAGGAGATTGTCAAAAGCCCGGCCAGTGGGCAGCCATATGGATAGGATCGCCTTCGAAAACCAGGAAAGGAATCAGGCGGGCTTGCGGCCGGTCTTTTTCTTTCCTTCCCACGCGCGCTGAGGACGCTGAGATTCAGGCAGATCGCGGTTCTCTACTCGATCATAGGTATAGCGGTCACTCACTGTACCAAGAGACTCGTTGTAGAGGCTGGTGGCCCCGGTGGCCTCTTTGAGTTCTTCTGAAATCTGGTGAATAGCCTGGAGATGATCGGCTGTAGCCGGCACTTCAGCTTTGGTGGTCTTCAGAAATTTCTGATATCCCTTGTCCACAAGGCGGGAGATTTCGCCGCCAATCTGGATGCCGGGCTTGGCAAAGAGACGCGCAGAGCCGTCATCGCTACGCTCAATGGCTGCGGAAACGCCCGACTTCTTTACGAAGACACGGTTCTTTGTGCCGGGAGCTTCCAGAATGTCAAAGCCATGATCACGGAGCCAATTCACGGCATCTTCATACGTGCGTTTCTCTATCGTTGTCGCCATAAACCACCTGACCGCCGATTCGATTCTAAACCCTATTGCGATGTTGCCCTGGAAAGCAGGGAACGGATAATGTCGCACATGCGGAGCCGTTCCAGCAACATTACTGTTGTGCAAAGGGTTACCCCCGCCCTGCGGGGGCCGTTTGCCTTCAAGCAATTGCAAGCTGTCGCGGCGGCGATGGTTACCCGGTCACATGGAGGATTGCAACGATCCGGCGGCAGCTTCAGCAATTCATTCTGGTTCAGAGCTCAGTAATGTTACTTATTTGATTTATACCAATATCAATTTAAGTTGATCTTAGGCAGCATGCGATGAATACTTACGTGCGCTAGCCCGAGCGCTCTGCTACACGGAGTTTCAAAAAAGAATGAAAGCCCTTCTGGTTCGCTTCTGCATGCCGCCGATTCTTATGGGAAGTTCCATGGCACAGCCACTCTCTTTACTGGCGAAGTTTGCGTTGCTCCTGCTTTGCTTAACGAGCCCCGCGCTTTTGCATGCCGAAACCATCTCTGGCACCGTTCTTGACCCTTCGGGCGCTGTCATTGTCGGCGCACGCATCGAGATCACCGGCGGAGAGCTTACGCAGCCGATCGTGCTTTCCTCGGATGCGCGAGGCAGGTTCGTCTCGCCTGACCTTAAGCCGGGCAGCTATTCGTTGCGGGTAACACAGCAAGGTTTTGAACCTCTGGCAAAGACGGTAGATTTGCGCGAAACAGCAGAATTTGAACTCAAGCTCGCCATCGCCAAACAACGTGAAGAAGTTACCGTTTCGGGCAAAGGCAGAGCTTACGCCAATAGCGATCCCATTTACCGGCAACTACGGAATATTGGCCTGGGCGAAACTTTCCGCTTCGACGATTTCACGCTACATCTGGATACTGGAACATTCCATTTTCAGAAAGGTACGCTGACGCTATTGAATCCAGTGAACGGGATTATTACTGGGGCGATCTTCACTGGGGAAGGCCATTTCAATCTCAAAGCAGTCACTGTGCTCGATGGCGCCGAACTCAAGCGGCGCTCGGGGAGCCCGGAAGTTGACGAGGACTTTACCGATGTAGTTTTTCGTTTCACAGGAGAAGAACGCCAGGAGTTTCTTCGTGGAGTCAAGGAGAAGGTTGAAACTCCGGGCGATGCCGTTAGCATTTTCGATCACTGGAAGGAGAAGGTGCGGAAAACGCGCGAAGTGCCACAGGGTTTTACCGAGGGCCTGTTGCATGGCGAAACCATGGACAATGTTGACGCCGACGTTCTGGCGGCCGTTTACAATCCGGGCCATCCGCCGTTTGTGAACGCCTATATCCACGGCAGAAAACACAAGGATATGCGTTTCTTCATTCGGACGCGAGTTGGCGCGCTTCCCCAGCTTGATTCGCCGGAGGAAATAGCGCTGCTGAATTACGATCAGGAGGCAATGGACGATGGCGTCTGGTACCTGGCCCATTTGCAATCGGAATATGCAAACCACCAGGCCAGTTCCGCCGAAGACCGCCGCCTTTTTGCGACAAGCGCTTACAAGATCGAGACGATCATTGCCAAGAACGACCACCTTTTCAGTACTGCCACCATCTCGTTCCAGCCGCTGCTTGCCGGCGAGAGGGTCCTCAAATTCGGGCTGTTGCCCAACCTGCGCGTCTCGCGCGTGGTGGATGACCATGCGCAGGACATCTATTACGTTCAGGAGAGCCGGAAAGAAGACGGTTCGTTTTATGTGATTTTGCCGCAGGCCCCGGAAGCTGGAAAGCAGTATTCGATCACGGTGCAGTATGAGGGTGACAAAGTCCTGGACTCAGCCGGAGACGGCAGCTATTACGTAAAGGCGCGGACATCCTGGTATCCGAACCTGAATGGTTTTGGCGAACACGCACTGTACGATCTCACGTTCAAAGTCCCGAAAAAGTATAAGGTCATCAGCATCGGCACGCTGAAGGGTGAATCGATAGAGCAGGATTATGCGGTAACCCATTGGGTCACTCCTGGGCCTGTGGCCGTAGCGGGATTCAACATTGGCAACTATCAGAAATTGGAGCTGGCTGATGAAAAGACAGGCTTCAAGCTTTCCGGCTATTACTTAACGGAGTTGCCCGACAACCTGCGCCGCTTCAGTATTCTTCAGACCATGGCGCCAAAGAGCATGACCAAATACGCGCTGGAGCAGACACGCGCCCAATTGCAGCTTTGCAGCTTTTTCTTCGGCAAGATTCCTTACGATGAAATCTCTGTTACCGAACAGCCGGATTTTAACTTTGGCCAGTCCTGGCCTAACCTGGTCTATCTCCCGATTTCAGCCTACACGGACTCAACGCAACGGTGGATGCTCTTCGGCAACGTCGATAATAAATTTACTGGATTCGTGCAGGAGGTAACGCCGCACGAAGTGGCGCACCAATGGTGGGGCCACGCCGTGGGCTGGGCTTCTTATCACGATCTGTGGCTTTCAGAGGGTTTTGCCGAATTTTCCGCAGGGCTATTTCTGCAACAGGCAGTGGCCGGCGACTGGCGCAAGGACTACATTGAATTCTGGGAGCGGCTGCAGAAACGCATCGTGGAAAAAAACAATTTCGGGATCGCTCCCAATGATGCAGGTCCTCTCTGGATGGGATTGCGTCTGGTCTCCCCGCGCACGGCAAACGCTTATCAGAACGTTACCTATCCTAAAGGCGCGTACGTTCTGCAAATGCTTCGTTCGATCATGTACAGCCCGCAAGATGGGGACAAGCCGTTCATTGCCGTGATGCATGACTTCGTTGAGAGCCATCGCGATAAGCCGGCCTCAACTGAGTCGTTCAAAGCCATCGTCGAGAAGCACATGTCCAAGACCATGGATCTGGCGGGCAATGGCCGGCTGGACTGGTTTTTCAATGAGTGGGTTTACGGGACCCAGATACCGAAGTACCACCTGGATTATCAGATCACTCCTGCCGATGGCGGGAAAGCGAATCTGCACATCACCATTACCCAGAGCGAGGTGAATGACCAGTTTCTTATGCTCGTTCCGGTTTTCGCCGACTTTGGCAAGGGCATGGTCCGGATAGGCCAGCTCGGGGTTAAGGGGAATTCCAGCCGTAGCGTGGACGTGCCTTTACCAATGCAGCCGAAAAAAGTCGCCTTGAATGCATATAAGGACATTCTGGAGCGGTAAGAGAAAGGCACGCCTCAGACGCCCGCAAGACGGCTCAAGATATAAAACCGGCGCCTATTCTCCCCCGAGATTTTCAGCGCCGGTCTTAAAGGGTCTCCCGAAACCGGGAGAACCAGGCCGCTCATCTACTTCCGGCCAACTTGTTCATAAAGCAAATACAGGTGTGCAAATGCAAATGGATGAAAAGCTCTGTACCACCAAGATGCCTTGCAGCCGGGAGGCGGGTCAATGAGAAAGGCGGACGCAGTATTTACTTAGTCGATAACAAACAAGGTGGCATTGATTTTGCCGGGCTGATGTATACTGTGCCGAATTGAAAGTGCGGGGCTTAATAAGTTAATTTGGTCCCCGCGTGTGGCAAGCTGCTGGGGGCGGCTACTTATTGGGGGTTCTAAGAACACAATAACTTTTTTACCTTGACCAGCAGCAGCCCCGGTCGGGAGGGTCCGTATGGACCTAATTATTATTCGTCTCGTTTTCATTTCTGTTGTTGCAGTTGCGTGTTATCACTTAAAGCCGTTCGGATTGGCCCATTTTTCCGCGTGGATTTCGGCTTGTGCCGGAGTAGGAATTGGGCTGGCCGTGGTGTGGTTTGAAGCGCGCCTGCGCGTGGTGAGCCTCAAGCGGCTCATCGGCGCGGTAATTGGCAGCATCCTGGGCATCCTGGGCGCTTACCTCTTCAGCGTTGTAATCAAGAACAGCATTACGCATTCTGAAACCCAGCGTTTCCTGATGCTGATGGTGATGCTGTTGATGTCATACGTTGGGTTGATTGTGGGAGCCAATAAGGGCGACATGCTGAATCTGGCCGCGCTGGGCGGCATATTTGGCGCAGAAAAACAGAGCCGCAAAAGCTTCAAAATCCTGGATACCAGCGTAATCATTGACGGCCGCATTGCCGATATTGCCGATACCGGCTTTCTGGACGGCGTGGTGGTGATTCCGCAGTTTGTTCTGCGCGAATTGCAACTGGTGGCCGACTCAGCCGATTCACTCAAGCGCAATCGGGGACGCCGCGGGCTGGACATCCTGCAGCGCGTGCAGAAGATGGTGACGGTGAGCGTGCAGATTGTGGAAGATGATTTTCCCACGGTGCGCGAAGTTGATTTGAAATTGATTGAGCTGGCCAAAGTGTACGAGGGGAAGATCATCACCAATGATTTCAATCTCAATAAAGTCGCCCAGCTCCAAGGCGTTGAAGTGCTGAATATCAACGAGCTGGCCAATGCGCTGAAGCCGATTGTGCTGCCGGGCGAGACGATGCGCGTCTTTATCCTGAAAGAAGGCAAGGAATACAACCAGGGCGTGGCCTATCTGGACGACGGCACAATGGTGGTGGTGGATAACGCGCGCAAGCTGATTGGAAAGAACGTGGATATTGCCGTAACGTCAGTGCTGCAAACCACCGCGGGCAAGATGATCTTTGGCAAGTTCGATGAACGCATGCGGGTGGGTGAACGAATCGAACCGAAAGCCGAAGGCGCAAAGCCGGAAGTGCGCAAGCCCATTATTGTGGAATCAACGCCGCACTCACAGCCGGAGTGATTCGACGCAAAAAACGAAATGCTGCTCAGGCATTGAGAATGCGCGTGCCTGACCTTGAGTCCATGGCCTAATCCTATCTGGTGATTGGGCGACAGCTCACATACAATTGAGATAGCTTGTACCTACTCGAGAAGGGAATAGGGCCCATCTCGGACCCCTACCGTGGCTGCTGCAATGTCCTGGAAGATCGAACGGCGTGCTTTATCGGCTTTGCTGCTCTGCTTTACGATTCTCTGCTGGCGGCAATCGGCTGCGGCGCCCTGGCAAGGCGCGTCCGTAGGGACGGGACAACTACAGGTCACTGTAACAGACCAGAATGGCCAGCCTCTGCGTATGGTGATTGTGATCGCGCAGCAGAATGACAAGGCCGTGGCGCAAGAACGCACAACGCCTTCAGGAAACGCAGTACTGCGGCTGGCGCCTGGAGCGTACAAAATCCTGGTTGAAAAGCAGGGTTTCTATACCACGGTGGTGGCCAAGCTGGAGATTGCAGCGGGGCAACAGTCGCCGGTGGAAGTAAAGCTGCAGCCGGTGCGCGAGTACAAGGAAGAAATAGAAGTCACGGCACAGGCTTCACCGATTGATCCGCAGGAAACCAGCAGCGCGCAGGCAATTACCGCGAGCGACATTTCTGCGGTTCCTTATCCCACCACACGCGACTATCGCGGCGTGCTGGCTTATATCCCGGGCGTTATAGCCGACAGTGGGAAGCAGATTCACATAGCAGGGTCGAGCACACAAGAGATACAGGATTATCTGGATGGTTTTGAAGTGAGCCAGCCCGCGGGCGGAGCGCTTTCTGTCAGGGTGAACCCGGATTCTCTGCAAAAGATTGACGTGCGCAGCAGCCGCTACTCATCACAGTTCGGCAAAGGATCTGGCGGGTTGGTGGACCTGCAGATGCAGGATGGAGACAATCGCTTTCGCATCAGCGCCACCGATTTTTTCCCGACATTTCAGAATGTGAAGGGCTTCCAGCTGAATAACTGGACGCCGCGAGGATATTTTTCCGGGCCGCTGATCAAAGACAAGTTGTGGTTTGACATTTCACATGAAGGCGAGGTGGACTACAACGTCATTAAAGAGCTGCCGGAAGGTGCCGATACAAATCGTCTGTGGCGCACTGCCGACATGGGCCGGCTGCGCATGAACCTGAGCCCGGGAAATGTGCTGACGGCAAGCGCAGTGTTGAATCTGCAGGATTCACAGAACTCAGGAATTTCAGTATTCGATCCCGTTTCCGTATCGCTGCACAACCATAATTATCTTTATCTGCTGGGACTCAAAGACCAGATCACAATTGCGAAGGACACGTTGCTGGAGTTTGGTGGGGCGTTCCATCGCAACAAAGCATCGTCACTGCCGCAGGGCGATCTTCCGTACGTGCTGGGGCCGACCGGGCGCTCAGGAAATTTCTGGGTAACGAATGAGAATATTTCCACGCGTACGCAGGGCTTTGCCAACTTATATCTGCGCCCGTTGAAGTTGGCCGGAACGCACCAATTCACAGTGGGTGGACGCGCAGACCGCGTGCTCTACCATGCGAATATCAATCGCGGGACGGTGCAATTTGTGGACGAAAACAGCACAGTGCTGCGGCAAAGCACCTTTTCAAACGCGCCGCCATTCAGCCTGAGCACGCTGGAGTCGAGCGCCTACATTCAGGACCGCTGGACGCCGATGCAGCGTGTGATTATTGAAACTGGCGGGCGCTGGGACCGCGACAGCTACCTTGGCCGCGATTTCTTTTCACCTCGCGTTGCAGGCACGGTGCTGATCAGCGCCGCCAGTGAAACCAAGCTCAGCGCGGGCATCGGCATTTATTTTGACCGGTCAAACCTGGCGCTGGCGAGCAACGGAGCTCAAGGTACGCGGACGGATGAATTCTTTTCTCCGGTGGCAGCGGTGTTCACGCCTTCTTTCACCGTGGACCCAAGATTGTTGACGTTACCACGTTTCAGCAACTGGAGCGTAGCACTGGAACGGCGGCTGCCGGGAAAAGTCTACGCGCGAGTGGAATACCTGAGCCGGCAGGGCGCGCATGGATGGGCCTTTGGCAGCCAGCCGAGAAATAACTTTCTGTTGCTGAGCGACAAGAAAGACAGCTATGACGCCGCGCAATTCACGCTACGCAAAGAGCTGAAGCGCGGCTATCCGGCACTGGTTTCTTACACGCGATCGCGCGCCACATCAAACCAGACAGTGGACTTTGCCATTGACTCGCTGATTGTAGGCAATCAGATGGGCGGAGTGCTGCCGTGGGATTCGCCGAACCAGCTACAGACCTGGGGAAGTTATCCAATGCCGTGGAAGTTCAAGAAATTCGATATGGCATGGTCAAGCATATGGCGTTCCGGGTTCAGCTTTGTGACGATGGACCAGTTTGGCCAGATCGTTTCCGGCCCGGGACAATTCCGCTTCCCCGACTTTTTCACGCTGAACGCCACGGTGGAACGCAAGTTCACGTTTCACGGCTATCGATGGGCGGCGCGCATTGGCGTGGACAACATCCTAAACCGCGAAAATCCCACAGTGGTTGATAACGACGTAAATTCGCCGACGTTCCTGACGTTCTTTGGGACTGATCACCGCACGCTGAATGGACGGATACGGTTTTTGGGAAAAAAGTGAGAACTAAAACTTCACCGCTGATAACCAAAATCAAAACCTCACCGCTGATAACACTGATTACACGGATTTTTCACTGATGACCGGTGGCTCTCTAGAAAATATCCAGATCGTGGGCTGAAGTTACCGGTCCACTGTAGCCAGCCTTGCGCAATTCATCGATCAACACTTTATCTACATCATCCTGCGGCCGAAATAGCTGGTGATAGAGCAAAAGTTTCTTGGGCTTTGCCGCATTTGCAATTTCGGCAAGTGCGGTGGTGGATGTATGGAACGTGGAATGGTATTTCTGCCAGGCAGGCGTGCGCTGCTGGAACCATGCCGTTGAATAGACTTCATGTACAAGAAGATCGCAACCGTTGCAGGCGCGCGCGATTGCAGGTGTCGGGGCCGTGTCCCCGGAAATCACGATGCTGCGGTCTGCTGTGTCAAAACGATATCCATAAGAAAAATCCCAGGTGCCGTGAGCGACGGCAAAAGCAGTCACTTCGACGTTGGAGTCCTTATAGACAACGCCGGGATGAATCTCATGGGTGTTGATGTGATATGCATCGGCATTTCCGTGCTCCAGGCCGTGGACACGAATATCCACGTCTTTCACATAGGCGGCCTGAATGTGGCGCGCCATATCCGCGATGCCGGGCGGGCCATAGAGCTCCAGCGCTCCTGGACGGCCTTCGACGGCGGGAGTTAGATAGAGATCAGACAGGCCGGCAGTGTGGTCAGAATGCAGGTGCGTGGCAAAGACAACTTTCAGGTTCTTTGGCGTGAGCGCGGTGATGTGCTTGTCGCGGGCGGCAGCGGCGGCGCGGCGCACCACGCCGGGACCAAAGTCGACGAGATAGGCTGAGCCGTTCACTACCACGGCGACCGATGGTCCGGAACGATCAGGATTGATGATGGGCGTACCGGTACCGAGAATGACGAGTTGGGTCTTTGTGTCCTGAGGCAGTGCGCTCGATGCGCAGAGGAGGAGCATTGCGGCGAGTTGGATAGAAGTGGACTTCATAAGGTTTTTGGGAAAGTCTCCTTCACGATCCACCAAGCACAGGCAAGAGTGCCCCACAAAAGCTCGAATGACTTTTCCGGACCGATCCTGAAACCGATCTATGGTACTGCAATGTCTTAGCGAGAACGAATCGAGGTTTCGGGTAGAACTCCCTGAGGCTGCATTTATGTTCGATATATTGTCGGGGTCCTTCGACGCGCGCATGCTCCCTGCGGTCGCATTCGCTTGCTCAGGATGACAGATTAAGGCGGTCACGTGTAGCGCAGACGTTTCTTCTCTTACGCGCTCCTGCTACAAGTCCTTCGACTTCGCGCCTTCGGCGCTTCGCTCAGGATTTCGCCTGTCGGCTCCCGCTCGGCGATGCCTCGCTCACGCCTGAAAGCGGTTCAATTTTGAATTCCGGCTCGGGCGTTGCGTCCAGCAAGGTGCGTGTGTATTCGTGCTGAGGGCGCGAAGTAATTTGTTCGGCGGCGCCGATCTCAACGATTTCTCCGCGACGCATCACGGCGATGCGGTCACAGAGATAGCGTACCACCGGCATGGAGTGCGAGATGAAGAGGTAGGTAAGGCCGAAGTCGCGCTGAAGTTTTTTGAGCAGATTCACGATCTGTGCGCCGACGCTGACATCAAGGGCGGAAACGGGTTCGTCACAGACAATGAATTTGGGACGCAGGACCAGGGCGCGGGCAATGCCAATGCGCTGGCGCTGGCCTCCGGAAAATTCATGAGGATAGCGGCGGAGGGCGGATTCGTCGAGGCCGACAGCACGGAGGATATCGATGGCGGCCTGATGTAAGTTGGTCGAGGTTGAGGGCGCGGGTGATTGATCGCCATTCGTGGCGGTTGCTCCGTGAATGACCAGCGGCTCGGTCACAATCTCTTCCACGCGCATGCGCGGGTTCAGCGAGGCAAAGGGGTCCTGAAAGATGATCTGCATATCTCGGCGGAGGCGGCGGAGTTGACTGCCGCCGGCACCGAGCACGTCCTGGCCATTGAAGGTGATAGCGCCGGAAGTGGGCTCAATGAGGCGGAGAATCATGCGTCCCAGAGTGGTCTTGCCGCAGCCGGATTCGCCGACGAGGCCGAGCGTTTCACCTTGAGTAATATCGAGCGAGACGCCGTTGACGGCGCGAACCTCACGCTTGGTCTTGCCGAACATGCCTTCGTCGGTCAGGTAGATCTTGACGAGATCGCGGATGGTGAGCAGGGGCATGGGAAGACTGGAATGCATTATGACTGACGTTTGTTGTTTTTCATAGACGCTCCGCTGGCGCTACGCGTCGGCCTGCGGCGGCAAGGAATAGGTCTCTTCTCTTCATACCCGGCACTTGCCCTCGCTCTCCCGCTGCGCGGGATCGCTGCGGGGCCGTGCCGGGCTATTTCCAATCGTCCCTAGCGGGATTTTTTAACGAAAGGGCTTGGCTCCGTAGATTCTTGACCGCTGCTAGTTGGAGGTCGGTGAATTGCAGAAACGCTATCATCCTATCGTCGCCCAGCAGGACTGTTTAGCTACGTGAGCCTTGCTTTAGGCTCCGGAATTAAAAAGATTATCGAATATAAGCATTATTTTTCTTGCAAAATTGGCCATTCAGAAATATAAATTTGCTACCCCCTTTTAGTTTTTAAACACCCCCACAATTTCGCAAGGAGTAGCCGATGCGAATGAATGCTATTGGGGCCATGCGTCTGCCAGCAGTGGTTTGTGCCTTGGCCATGGTTTCTCTTGCCTTGTCACCGGGTATGGTGCGCGCCCAGGACACACCTGCCACACCTGCCAATTTCAAGTTCACCAAGATCGACTTTGAGCTTTTGGAAAGATCCAACCAGGTTGACCAGGAGTTCGACCGCAAGGGGCTGGTCTTCAATGATCCAGACGCGGCGGCGTATATAGAAGAGATCGGGAAGAATGTGGCTCCAGAAGCCCCTCTGGAGAACGTCAAGTGGCGCTTCAGGATCTTGAGGGATGCGCAGCCAAATGCGTTTGCGCTGCCGAACGGGACCATCTACGTCCATACCGGGCTGCTGGCGATGCTGCAGAACGAGGCGCAGCTGGCAGGCATTCTGGGCCATGAGGTTACACACGTCGTCAATCGGCATAGTTATCTGGAGAACCGTTCTGCCCGCAAGAAAATGGCGACCGCTAATATTATTGGGGCGATTGGCGGCGCAGCCGGAGGAGCGGGCGGCATCGCCGGTGCAGCTTCCGGGGTGATTGGCGGCCTGATCCCGAGCCTGATTGTTACAACGATTTACGGATACAGCCGTGAATTGGAGCACGAGGCTGATGTTTATGGCCTTCAGGCTATGGCGCGAAATGGTTACTCTCCTGACCAGATGGGAGCAACCTTTGAGCTTTTGAAATCCGGGTATGAAGTGCACCTCGAAAAAGAAGCGCGCGGGCTTTATACCGACCATCCCAGGCTTGACGAACGAATCAAGTATGTCAGCGAAATGGCGGAAAAGATCCCGATTCAGGGAGAACGTATTGTCCGCACTGGCGAATATTCCAGGCAAATGGAGCGCGTGATGCGGCACGATGTGTCGCTTGAAATTCTTAACGGCAGGGCGCGTACCGCGGTTGGAATAGCGAAGCGGCTGACAGAACTTGATGCTGAAAACGCCGAAAACTTTTACTTGCTGGGTGAAGGATACAGAGCGCTGGGCGGCCGGAGCTTCCATCCCCTGCCGGAAGAGCTTACCGACAGCGCCAAGAGCGCGACCCGCAAGCAGCTTGGCAAGCTTACGCTTCTTGAATACGAAACCAAGCTGCGGGAGACGCCGGAAGGGAAAAAAGCGTGGCAAGAGAACGTTACGTTGGCGGAAGGAGCCTATAACCGAGCGCTTGCGATTGATCCAACGTATGCGCGCGCCGTCTGTGGCGAAGCGTCGCTCTATGACGAAGACGGAAGAACAGCCCAGGCGCTGGAAGGCTACCGGAAATATCTTGAGATTGCGCCCGCCGCCATGGATGCATATCGCGTGAAAAAACGGATTGAGGCCCTGGAAAAGGCTTCTGTGACAACGACTGCCGGAACAACTCAAAATTAGTTTTCAAGAAGAGGAGAACAATTCCATGCGACGCATTTCGATAGCAGCGCTATTGGTATTCCTGAGCACGGCATTTCTGAGCACATCTGTCTGGGCGCAGTTTGAACATCCTGACCTGAAGAGCGGAAAAGCCGTGGTAAAAAACGTGGTGATTCTGCCGCCGAACGTGAGAATCGTGAAAAACGGCGTGAAAGCGGTGGAAGAGATGACCCAGGAGTCACGAATGCTCGAATTGGCGCTGGCGCCGCTGATCGTGGGCGGACTCAATAGCCGGCATTGTGAGGTGAATGACAAAGCTTTTTCCGGCGAGGCGCTGGATAAAGACGCCGACCTGAAATATGCCGTGGCCGATCTGCAAAAGAAGTTCGATGAAATGTTGCCGCAGCTTGAGCGCAAGCCCAAAGACATCCGCAAAGGGCGTTTTACCCTGGGGGATGACGTGGCCAAGCTGAATCCGGGCGGAACAGCAGACGCATTGGTGTTTGTCCGCGGGCACGGCCAGATCGTTACCGGCGGCAAGGCATTTCTTACGGCCATGGCACATACGTATACCGGCAGTTTTGCCAACTATGAGATTGCGGTGGTTGACGCGCGCACCGGGGCCATTCTTTATTTCGGTACAGTGCTGACTCCGACGGAGAGCATCACCAATAATCCTCAGAAGTCACAAAAGTGGTTTAACTCATTTTTCAAGCATTTTCCTGAGGCAAAGAGCTGACGAGTGGCGCCAATATGAGCGGGAATCACCGCACGAACCAGTACCAGAGTTGAACAATTAGGCTTACACTGTGCCGGTGAACGCGAAAGCGCAAGAAACCCGTCCTGTTTTACGCATCTTCATTTCTTCCACCGCAGTCGATCTTATCGACTACCGCGAGAAGGTCCGCGACGCGGTGCTGCGGCTGGAAGGCCTGCCCATCGCAATGGAGACATTTTCGGCTAGCGGTCAGCCGGCGAGCGAGTGCATGCGGATGGCAGCCGAAGCAGACGCTGTGGTCTGCATTGTGGCCCACCGTTATGGCTACGTCCCGCCACCGGAGTTAGGTGGCGACGGGAAACGGTCCATCACATGGCTGGAAGTGGACGCTGCAAGGCAAGCCGGAAAACCGGTTTTTGCTTTCCTTGTGGATCCCCAAGCGCCATGGACCGAGGTAAGAGAGCAGGATCGGCTTACGTCAGAACCGCCGGAAAATGCGCTCGAAATTGCCCAAACCGTTCAGTATCTCAAAAATTTCAAAGAATATATCGAGCGCAGATATTCACGACGAACTTTCAAGAACAAAGACGAATTGGCTGGGCTAGTTACCGCGGCGATTGCCAATCTGGTGTTACAGTCACACAACTTGTCGATTTCCGCTAGTCGTGTTTGGAAACCTCTCTTTTGTCATGCTTTACAGCCGGCCCAACATTTTCGGGGGCGAGACGCGGCACGGCAGGAGATCAGGGAATGGGTTCAGACTTCTGTTACTCCAGATCGTGTTGTTTCAGTTGTTGCGGCTGGTGGAACTGGTAAGACGGCACTGGTTCAACAAGCCCTTAGCGAGGCTATGCAAGAAGGGCCTCACCGCAACAGCGCTGGACTCTTTGTTTGGTCTTTCTACGAGGACCCCTACACTGAGGCCTTTCTTCGCGAGGCCTATCACTATTTCACAGGTGAGGCAGGTGCTCCCGCAGGCGGGATGCTGGAACGACTCCAATTGGCACTGTCTGGAGACAACCCGCACGTCTTAGTTCTTGACGGACTTGAACTTGTACAAAGCGAAGGTGACCATCAACGAGGGGAGCTCCGAGGCAAACTCAACGATCCCCAATTAAAGCGGCTATTGAGGGCGTTAGCCGGCGGTGTAGGGAGTGCTCGCGCGCTTGTGACATCTCGCTTCCCGCTCGTGGATTTGCAGGCCTATAGCGGCGCTGGACACCGGGCTCTACTGCTAGACGACTTGGAACAAGCGATCGCTTTCTCAGTGCTGAGGGCATGGAAGGTGAATGGCGATGATTTCGCACTAGAGCGACTACTCGAACCATTGAACGTGAATGGTTACTATCATGCACTTTCGGTTGCGGTATTGGGTTCGTATCTGGGAAATTTTGCTGGGGGTGATCCCCAGCGGGCACCGGAGTTTTCGCTCGAAGATGCGCAGGAGTTTGACCCTAAAGCCCGCAAGCTGGGCCGAATTCTGGAACAGTACGCCCGGGTCCTAGCCCCGGCAGAGAGAGATCTACTTGCCAGACTTTCTCTGTTCCCGCGCGGTGTCAAGGTCGAAATTTTGGCATCAATCGTTCAAGCCGGAGGCGAGGCAGCAGGAGCGTTGATTGGCCTCGTGGAAAGAGAGTTGGCCAAGTACTTGGAACGCCTCAAAGAGCTAGGTTTAGTATTTCGTAATCTGAGCGATCAGCGAGCCGTTTATTCAGCGCATCCTTTTGTTCGTGAGTTCTTTCGAAATCTCCTAAGTGCAAGCGCAGAGTCTGTGCATGAGTCGGTACGTGCCCGACTCGCCCCGAGCCTGGAAGCCCGGCCGAAGACAAAGCCCAAGGATCCACTAATTCTAGATCAATACGAGCTACTAATTGAGCAGACTCTACTCGCTGGTCGAATGCGGGAAGCTTTTGATTTGTACCTAGATGGCCTGGGTGGTTACAAAAATCTCGGATGGGCTCTGGGAGAGCATGTCCGTGGCGTTCGCATTCTAGAACGCTTCATTCCAGGAGATGACTTTTCCAGGATCAAACACCACCTTCCTGCCGCTTACCAAAACCAACTGATCAACAGCCTTGGCCTATTTGCCCAAGATTTGGGTGATCTGGACAGGGCACGAGCCGCATTCATTCATTGCAGACGGCTGAATACAAATCTTCTCGCTCATAAGACTTGGGCTATCGTTACGCAAAATCTGGCATGGGTCGAATTCGACGCGGGGCGATTCCCCCAATCCCTTACATATTCGCAAAGAGCAGTGCTCCTTGCCACGGAAGCATCCTTCGAAGGCAGGAGCAAGTATTCCCATGCATATCGCGCAATGGCGCATTTTGCTCTTGGAAACATCAAGGCCTCGTCTGTTGACTTTCAAAGTGCCACAGAAATCATTGGCGAATCCTTGTATAGCTTTTGGGGAGCATTAGAAGCCGAATGCAAACTCACAAGAGGAGACTACGCCGGAGCACTTTGCCAAGCGGAGGCAAACCGAGACTATGCGCATAGAAACAATATCAATAATGATCTTTTCCTGCTCAATGCGCTGCTTGCACGGCTCTTCTTGCGCATGGGCTCTCCTGTCGAAGCCGATGAGTACCTGCGCGCGGCTCGAGTATTTGCAACTCGTTCTGGAGACATAGAACTCCAGCTAAGGTGCTTTCAGGCAGCTTGTGAACTCGAGTCGCACGTGGGAGATTTTCCACAGGCGATTGCGGAGGCCGAAAGCGGGATATTCTTGGCAGATACCTGCGGCTTTGGAAAATACTCGATCGATCTCCGCATCGCACTGGCTGAAGCGCTGCTTGCGGCTCAGAGCAGCACTGATGATGCACTTAAAGCTCTACAAAAAGCTCGCCATGCGCTGAGCCGCTCAGAAGAGAATGACTGTCAATATGCATGGGGAAAAGCAGATGGGCTGCACTTTTGTGGAGTCGCGCACCTGCGGTTGGGCGAACGCGAGCTTGCCCGACAGCGGCTGACAGCAGCGCTGGAATTACGGCAGCGGCTGGGGCACGGAAGGATCGAGGAGACGCGAAAAGCGTTGGCGCTTTGCGGGAAATAAATAAACTTCGCTTTAGCTAATCTTTACATTGTCGTTGTGCCCTTCGGGCTACACGACGGCCTTGCGGCAGCGAGGAAGGATGTATTTTCTTAGCTTACCCGGCCTTTCGCTTCGCTCAGTCTGGGATAAATCCCAGACCTACCCACTTCCTTGAGCGCGCAAGCGCGCCTCGGAAACATGCCGGGCTACTATCAGGCCGTCCCGTTGAAGCGGGACTGGATCGGGGATTGTTTCAGCCGAGTCGCGCCAGACATGCTGCGCATCCAGGTACTCTCAAAAAATAAAATGTTTCCGGGGCGCGGCTTTGTCAAGATGTCCTTCTTCGCAATTGAAATGGCAGATCAAATCGGCTACTCTCGCATCGGCTCCTGTTAATCAAAGAGTAAAAAAGCATTTTGGTTCCTAGCTCGCTGGTCTGGGATGGGGCCGTTTGTGACATTGGGATGAAACCTACGC